>DATHMN010000001.1:0-30518 GCA_035487135.1 Steroidobacteraceae bacterium
CACCCCTGCGCATCGGCCCACTGACGCTGCGCAACCGCTTCATCAAGTCTGCGACCAACGAGGGCAGCGCCAAGGGCGGCACGCCCTCCAAGCGCCTGGTGCAGTTCCACGAAGCGTTTGCCGCCGGCGGCATCGGCATGACGACGGTGGCCTACTGCGCCGTCGCGCCCGACGGACGCACGTTCGCCGATCAGGTGACCCTCAACGCAGACTCGGTGCGCCACCTGCAGGCGCTGACCGCTGCGGTCCACCGCCATGGCGCGGCTGCCATGGCGCAGATCACCCATGGCGGCTGCTTCACCTTCCTGCCGCCGCAGGACACACCACGGCCGCTCTCGGCGAGCGGCGGCTTCAACAAGGTCGGCATCATGAGCGGCCAGTGGCTGCGTCAGCGCATGAGCGCGGCCGACATGGAGCGGGTGAGTGGCGAATTCGTGCGCGGCGCGCAGCTGGCACGTGCGGCGGGGTTCGATGCGGTCGAGATCCACATGGGTCATGGTTACCTGCTCAGCCAGTTCCTCACGCCGCTCTACAACCGCCGCCACGATGATTACGGCGGCAGCCTGGCTAACCGCGTGCGCTTTCCCGCGCTGGTACTGCGACGTGTGCTGGATGCAGTCGGCAAGGAGCTCGCGGTGGTGTGCAAACTGAGCGTGACCGACGGCCGGCGTGGTGGCAACGACGCGCAGGACGGTGCTGCCATCGCCCAGGCGCTGGAGCGCGAGGGCGCCCACCTGCTGGTGTTGAGCGCCGGTCTCAACATCGAGTCGATCACCACGATGTTCGGCTCTTCCTTCCCCAAAGAGAACCGCACGCACGTGGGCAATCCGCTGGTCGCTGCGGCCATGTTCCTCCAGCAGCTCACCGAACCCAAGGATGTGGTGTTCCGCGAGCTCTACCAGCTGCCCAATTCGCGCCGCGTGCGGGCGGCCACGCGCCTGCCGCTCGCCTATCTGGGCGGCGTCAAGTCGCTCGACAACGTGGCGACGCTGATGCACGAGGGCTTCGATGCCATCGCGCTCGGGCGCGTGCTGATTCACCAGGCGGATCTCGTCAACGCCTTCGCCAGCGGGAGGCTGCGCGAGTCCGGCTGCACCTCCTGCAACCGCTGTGTGGCAATGATGTACACCGCGGGGGGAACCTCCTGCGTGCTCGGGCAGCCGGGGGATGCCACGCTCAACAGCACGCCGGCCGCATCGTGAGCCGGCAAGCGCAGCAGGCCGGGATGCCCGCCGCGGCGTGCGCCGAGCAGGAACCGTGAGTTTGGCCGCGAGCGCCCCCGGCATCTCTGCCTGCGTCATCACGCTCAACGAGGCCGATCGGATCGAGCGCTGCCTGAGCGCGCTCAGCTTCTGCGACGAGCTCATCGTGGTCGATGCGCATTCCACGGATGCCACACGCGCGATCGCCACGCGCCTGGGCGCGCGCGTCATCGAACGCGACTGGCCGGGCTACCGCTCACAGAAGCAGTTCGCCACCGATGCCGCGCGCCACGACTGGGTGTTGTCCGTGGATGCCGATGAATGGGTCACGCCGGCGCTGCGCGCGGAGATCGAGGCGCTGCGCTCGCGCGGCTTTCCCGGCGTCGCGGGTTACTCGGTGCCAAGGCTGACGGCCTACTTCGGCGGCTTTCTGCGTCACGGCAACGCCTGGCCGGATCGCAAGATCCGCCTCTATCGGCGCGCCGCCGCGCGCTGGGTGGGGCACGAGGTGCACGAGAAGATCGCGCTCGCGGGCGCCGTCGGACGGCTGCGCGAGCCGCTGCAGCACGATGCTTACCGCAGCCTGGACGATCAGCTGGCGCGCATGGACCGCTACGCCCGCCTGATGGCGGAGGAGCTGCACCGTGCCGGACGGCGCGCCGGCCTCGCGGCCGTGTTTGTGCATCCGGCATGGCGTTTCCTGCGCGGCATGCTGCTCAGGCTCGGCGTACTCGATGGCTGGCGCGGCTGGCTGTTCCACTGCATCGAGGCGGGCTACGTGCGGCGCAAGTACCTGCGCCTGTGGGCGCTCGGCAAACTCAAGACCTGAGCGTACCGCTGCGCCCCACTAGCTGCCTCTGATTAAGTCACCTGGACCGAAGTAGGCGCGCATGCTGGTAAATTTTCCCGACTCGTCGAACGTCATCACGTCGATGACGCGTACGCTGATCGGCCCGATGCGGGCAGTGAAGGCCATCGCGGCGGCATTGCCGTGCGAGCCGCGGATCGGGGCATCGAGCGCAAGTTTCGCGCCCGTGGCGATCGAATGTGTGTAGAAAGCGAGAATTTCAGCCCGGCCGCGCTTGGGCGGCGAACCGACCGGATCTTCCACGGTCGCATCGGCTGCGTAGAGTGCGGTCACGGCCTCGGCGCTGCCGCTGTTGAAGGCATCGAGGTAGGCCTGCAGGGCGCTCTTCATGACTTGCTCGGTTGGCATCGGGACTCCGTGTGCGGCGCGGCCAGCGGCAGCATACGATGACCGAGGGCGCCGCGGCCATGTGCGCGCGTCTGCTCCTTCATTTGGGCGACGTGGCTGGCCGAGAGCCGGCGCACACTGCCAAAGACAACAGGCGCGAGGGGGAATTGGTTTGAGTGACGGTCAGGATCTGAGCGTCGATGTGCTCGTGGTGGGCTCGGGCAACGGCGCGCTGACGGCGGCGCTGTGTGCCTATGAGCTCGGCGCGCGTGACGTGCTGGTCATCGAAAAGAGCCCGCTGTACGGCGGCACCTCGGCGACCTCCGGGGGCGGCATCTGGATCCCGTGCAGCCGCTACGCGCGTGCCGCCGGCGCCCAGGACAGCTACGAGGAAGCGCTCGAGTACGTGCGCGGCACCACGCCGCCGGGCGCCGTGCCGCCCGAGCTGCAGCAGACCTACCTGCAGGAAGGGCCGCGCATGCTCGACTTTCTGCACGAGCGCACCCGCGTGCGCTACGAGTCGCTCGCGCATTACCCGGACTACTGGTCATCGCTTGCCGGGGCCAAGCACGGGCACCGCTCGCTCGAGCCCGAGCCGCTCGCGCGCAGCGTGCTGGGCGCGGAAGCGCCGCGCTTGCGCGACACGCACCACATGATGTGGATGTTCGATCGCATCGCGATGACGCAGGTGGACGCCCAGGTGCTCATGGCGCAGCTGCCGGGCTGGAAGCAGCTCGCGGCGCGCCGGGTTTGGGATCACTACTCCGACCTGCCGTGGGCGCTCACCCACAAGCGCTCGCGGCGCATCGCCTGCGGCAGCGCGGGTATCGCCCGGCTGCGCTGGTCGATGCAGGACCGCAATATGCCGCTGCGGCTCGAGACGCGTATGACCGAGCTGCTGAGTGACGATGGCGGCAGGGTGTGCGGCGCACGCATCGAGCGCCACGGCACGGCGGCGACGGTGCGTGCGCGCCGCGCGGTGATACTGGCCGCCGGCGGCTTCGAGCACAACCAGCAGATGCGCGAACAATACCTGCCGCAGCCGACCGACAGCCGCTGGAGCGCCGCGGCAGGTACCAACACCGGCGATGCACATCGGGCCGCCATGGCACTCGGCGCCGCCACCCGCCTGATGGACGGCGGCTGGTGGTGTTCCTCGATGCACGCGCCCGATGATCCCGTGCCGCGCCTGGCCATCATGGACAAATCCTATCCGGGCAACATCGTGGTCACGCGCCGCGGGCGGCGCATCGCCAACGAGTCACAGAACTACATCACCTACCAGCTCGAGTTCTATCGGCGCCACTCGCCGCAGGATCCGCAGGCGCCGTCCTGGATGATCTTCGACGGCCGCTCGCGCCGCATGTATTTCAATGGGCCGCTGTGGCCGACGCGCTATCGACCCGATAGCCGCCTGCCGAAGAGCTACTTTAGCTCCGGCTTCCTCACCCGCGCCGACTCGATCCGCGAACTGGCGGCCGGCGCCGGGATCGACGCGGACGGACTCGAGCAGACGGTGGCGGCCATGAACGAGTACGCGCGCACTGGCAAGGATCTGGAACACGGGCGCGGCGATGCCGAATACGACCGCTATTACGCCGATCCGCGCATCAAGCCCAATCCCTGTCTCGCCCCGCTCAGCGAGGCGCCGTTCTATGCCATGCGCATCGACCCGGGCGATTTCGGCACCCACGGCGGACTGGTGACCAACAGCGACGCGCAGGTGCTGCGCGCCGACGGCACGCCGATCGCGGGACTCTACGCCGTGGGCAACTGTGCTGCGGCCATTCTGCCCAGATACCCCGGTCCGGGTTCGACGCTCGGGCCGGCGATGACCTTCGCCTGGCAGGCGGCGAAGCACATTACGGGGATGCGCCCATGAGCATCGATGAGCTGCTGGATCCCCAGCGTCTGTTGGCCGCGGCGCGCCGCGACAGCGGCCTCGATCAGTTCGATGGCCCGCCCATCGAGGAGCCACTCGAGCGGCTGACGCACGCGCTACGCACCGAGGCGCGGCTGACCGAAGTGGGCGCACAGACCTGGCACGGGCGGATCCTCAACACGCTGATCACGCGGCTGCGCGCGCGCGAGTGGTTTCATCGCCAGCCGCAGATCCTCAGCGAGCAGTTGCCGCCGCCGGTGGTGATACTGGGCCTGGCACGCACCGGTACGACGCTGCTGCACCGGCTGCTCGCCACCGACCCGCGTTTCTACGCCGCCGCCTGGTGGGAGGTGCGCTTCCCGGTGCCGACCGCCGATGACATCCAGGGCACGCAGCGCATCGCCGCCGCCAAACTGGAGGTAGCGGGGATTCTGCAGGCGATGCCGGAACTGGCGGCTATCCACCCGTGGGACGCGCTCGGCGCCGATGAGGACATCATGCTCATCGACCAGACGCTGCTGTCGACCACTGCGGAGTCGCTCGCCTGCATCCCGAGCTACCGCAGTTGGATCCATTCGCTCGATCTGCGCCCGGCCTACGGCTACCTGCTGCAGCTGATGAAGTTCCTGCAATGGCAGAAGAAGCAGCGCGGGCAGCTGGCCGACTACTGGGTGCTGAAGACACCGATGCACCTCGGCTACGTCGAAGTGATCGCGGAAATGATGCCCGGGGCGGTGTTCGTGCAGACTCACCGCGATCCGGTGACCAGCATGCCCTCGTTCGCCAGCTTCGTGCACATGCTGTGGGCGATGGGCAGTGATGCTGCCGACGCACGCGAGGCGGCGCGGCAGTGGTCGGACACGCTCGAGCAGCACCTGAATCACTGTCTGGCGCAGCGCGCGCGCCTGCCCAATCGCTTCATCGATGTCGACTTCCGCGAGACCGTGAGCGCGCCGCTGCAGGTGGTGGAGCGCATCTACCAGCGCATCGGACTGCCTATGACCGAGCCGACACGCGCCGGTATCAGCGCCTACATGGCCACGCACCCGCGCGAGGGGCGGCCCAAACACGAATACAGCCTCGCCGAGTTCGGCTTCACCCAGGCCGAGCTCGAAGAGCGCTTCCGGGCGTACCGCAACCAGCACATTCTTCCGTCCACGAAACCTTAAGGGGCCTGCCGTCATGCTGCTCAAAGACAAAGTGATCATCGTTTCCGGAATCGGACCCGGCCTGGGGGTGAAGCTGGCGATCGAGGCGGCGCGCGAAGGCGCCAAGGCGCTCGCCATCAGCGCGCGCACCGCCGAGAAGCTCGACGAGGCTGAGCAGCGCGTGCGTGAGGTCAATGCCGGCTGCAAGCTGCTGAAGATGGTGACGGACATCCGCGACCCGGCACAGTGCGCGCGCCTCGCCCAGGGCACCCAGCAGCAGTTCGGCCGCATCGACGGGCTCGCCAACAGCGCCTTTACCTGGGGCTCGCCCGGGCCGGCCGACACCAGTGACCTCAAGGGCTGGCGCGACATGTTCGAGACCAATGTGCTCGGTACCATGGCCATGACTCAGGCGGTGGTGCCCATCATGAAAGCCCAGCAGGGCGGGGCGATCGTCAACATCACCTCGATGGCAACGGTCAAGCCGCACACCGGCGAGGCGGGCTATGCCGCCTCCAAGGGCGCCCTCAACGTGGCCACCAAGTACCTCGCCGCCGAGCTCGGCCCGAGCAACATCCGCGTGAATCTGGCGCGCATGGGCTGGATGCTCGGCGTGCCGGTGCAGAACTACATCAGCTACGCGGCCAAACAGCAGGGCGTCCCGGAGAAGCAGCTGTACGATGCGGTCGCTGCCAACATCGCGCTGCGGCGTCTGACGACCGACACGGAGTGCGCACGCGTGGCGCTGTTCCTGCTGTCGGATTATTCCTCGGCCGTGACCGGGGCGGTGATCGATGCGAACGGCGGCGAGACGTTCCCGTCCTGAGACAGGTCCAAGGCGCGGCGGACGCTTAGGTCCGCCGCGCTTCAGGCGGCGGTTTCGGCTTCCTCGAGGCGCGTGGGCATGCCCACCACGCGGTGCTGCACGCCTTCCACCTGCTTGAGGAACTCCTGCTTGCGGGCGCGCGGGTTGTAGAACTGCCGGTACCAGATGCGCGACTTGTGGAACGGACCATCGCCGGGGACCTGCAGGATCTGCAAGGCCGGGCGCTTGTTGGCCCACACGTCGAAGTCCTGCGCGAACGCGACGCGCGAGGCCTCCTGATAGGCGCGCGCGGCGCTCACGTCTTCGGCGGTCGCGACCTCGTTGAGCGACTTGACCAGCAGTCCGTGCCACACCTTGATCACGCCGTCATCGACCGTCGTATGGCCGATGAAGATGATCGACTCGCCCATGCCCATCATGTACGAAAGCAGGAAGCCGGGCCCGTGGTAGGTGGTGTCGGTGGTGAGAATGGGGCTCACGCCGTCCGCGGTGACCAAGGTGCGGTGACCGCCGCCCTGGATCTGCGTGGCCAGGTGGCCGTGGAACTCGTTGCGGTAAAACTTGACCGACTCGCCGTGAACCGGTCCTAAGTGCGAACAGTCGGCGATGTTGTCGATGACTTCCTGCGCATGGCAGCTGATCGAACCGAGGTGATCGAACTTCCAGCGCACCCACTGCGAGTCGTGCCACTGCGGCAGGTCGGGCGCCTCCCATTCCGGCTGCCCGCCCTCGGGGTCGTACCACACGAAGATCGCGCCGAGCCGCTCGACAATCGGCCAGGACTTCACGCAGGCGGATTTCGGGATCGGCGCGGTGCTGTAGGGAATGTCGTTGCAACGCCCGTCGGGACCGAAGCGCCACGCGTGGTAGGGGCAGCGGATCGAGTCGCCCTCGATCTGCCCGTCCTGGACCACGTAGGAGCTGTTGTTGCGCGCCAGGTGCGTGCCCATGTGCGGGCAGAAGCCATCGAGCATGACCACCCGTCCGCTCTTGCCGCGGTACAGGGCGAACTCCTGGCCGAAAAAGCGCAGCGGCAGTACGCGCTCCTTGAGCTCGTCCGCGTCCGCGACCATGAACCAGCCGCGCGGGTAGGTGTATTCACCCAAGCCGTAATCCTGCGTGCGCGCCATGCCATCCTCCGAAGCCTGCAGGGTGAACCTACCAGATCGTTACAACCGCGCAACAGGCCTCAAACTTCGTAGTCCGTTCGGACGGCTTGCTGCGCTTCACCCGGCACGCGCGCCGCCTCAGGCGGCCGGAATGGCCATGTGCGCCGGTACGTTGTGCTGGAAACAGCCCTCTTCGATGCGCTCGCTCATGCGCCAGCCACGCGGCGTGCGCACGAACTGGTCGTTGTACCAGAGGCCGAGAAACATCACCTGCGAGCCGCCGCCGGGGAGCGGGGTGTCCATCGGGTTGATGCACAGGGTGCGCGCGCTGGCGCGATCGCCGTTCAGGGTGATTTCGATGTTACCCACCATATGACAATAGTGCGGAAAGTTGCCGAGTGCGGGCCCGAGCCATGCCTTCACCTGTGGATAGCGGCCGTCGATGCCACCGAGCGCGCGGTAATCGATGTAGGCATCGGGCGTGAATACCTCGTCGAGCCCGTCCCAGTGGCGCTGATCGATGGAATTGCTGTAGCGCACGATCAGCTGCTCGATCTCGGCGCGGTCCGACAGTTCCTGCAGGCTGAGCATGGGCACTCCTCGGGGAAATTGTTGATGATCAGGCCGGTGTGGCCGGGACGCGCAGATTCGCCGGCACGTTGTGCTGGAAACAGCTTTCCTGCGCCCGCTCCTTCATGCGCCAGCCATGCGCGGTGCGCAGCAGCGCATCCCGGTACCACATGCCCAGAAACATGATCTGGCTGCCGCCGGGCGGCAGCGGTACCTCCACCGGATTGAGGCACAAAGTGCGTGCGCTCGCGCTATCGCCCGCCAGCGTGATGCTGATGTTGCCGATGAGGTGACACATGTGCGGAAACACCGTCACCGCCGGCGGCAGCCAGTTGCGCACCGCCGGGTAGCGCGCCGCGATGCCGCCGGTCGCGCGGTAGTCGATCCACGCATCGTGTGTGAATATTTCATCGAGCCACTCGAAGCGGCGCGCATCGAGCGCGTTGCTGTAACGCACGATCAAGGCGCGGATCTCGCTGCGATCGCTGAGCGTGCGCAGCTGCGTCACGCCGGCGTACTCGTGCCGGGTCCGCCCGCGGGCATCTGCAGGAACTCGATGATCAGGGGATCGCCGGCGCGTTCCAGATAAGCGAAGGTCGTGTCGGCGCACCACTGCTTGTACCAGATCGGCCGATAGCCGAGCGGCTGCAGGCGCGCGATCCAGCCATCGGCGTCGTCGACGCGATACTGCACGTGGTGCATGCCCTCGCGGCCCTGTTCGATGAACTCACGGTGGGGGCTCTCGCCGGCGAGCCACTGGATCAGCTCGATCTCGAGCGGCCCGCTGTGACCGATGGCGATATCGAGCTGCACGTCGGCCGTGCCGCCGCGGAAGGTCGCCCCCGGCACTGAGCCATCGAAGCGCTGCCACGGTCCGTAGAGGCGCTCGTACTTGGCCATTGACGCGGCGAGATCGCGCACCACGAAACCGATCTGCACCAGCGGCGGCAGTTCGAGACTCTGGGCGTTCACGGTGGCGTTCATGGCTACCTCGGGTGGCGGGCTCAGGCGCTGCTCGACAAGGCCTGCGCCGGCGTCTGCGCGATGACGCGGCCGACGCGGCGGCCGGAGAAGATGCAGTCGGCATATGCCAAGCCGCTCATGTAGACGTTGGAGCATACGCCGACCGCGCTGCGCCCGGCGGCATACAGACCGAGAATCTCGCTGCCGTCTTCGCGCAGCACTTCACCGCCATGCTCATCGACCCGCAGGCCGCCGAGGGTCAGCATGGGCATCGGGAAGTAGCGGCTGTGCACCGAGACGTTGAGCGCGTGGAACGGAGGCTGCTCGAGCACGCTCATCTCCTCGGGCGACTTGCCGACGACGTCCGCGGCGGCGCCGCGCGCGGCGCGGTTGTAGGCCTCCAGCGTGCGCGTGAGGCCCTGAGCGTCGATGCCGATCAGCTTGGCGAGCGCCGCCGGAGTCGCGGCGCTCTTGCGGTTGAGCCAGAGATTGAGGCGCGCGACCTGCCGCTGGTAGCGCACGATCTCGGCGCCACGCGCGATCTGCTGGAGACTCTCGCGGTAGAGGCGCTCATCGATGATCAGGTAGGCGATGCCGTCGGGACTGCGCACCACGGCATCGCCGAGGGTCGAGCCGTACACACCCTCGTGGCAGATGCGCGCGCCGTCACGGTTGACGACCATACCGCGCGGCCAGGCGGCGGGCGGATTGATGTTGCACCAGCCGGTGACCCGGTCCATGCAGCCGACGGCGCCGCCGATGCTCTGCCCGAGACGAATACCGCTGCCGGTGTCGCCGAGCGTGCCGTTCGGCAGTCCGCGGCGATAGAGCGGTGCGTAGTGTTCGACCATGGCGGCATTCAGGATGAAGCCCCCGGCACTGAGCAGCACGCCACGCCGGGCGCGGATGTAGCGCGTCACGCGCTCTTGCGCCTCGATCTGGCTCGCCGCTGCGAGGTAGCGCCGCGCCAGGGCGATGGTGATGGCCGCGAGCGGAATGACCGGCGGGATCAGTTCCAGCAGCCTGTTGGCGTAGCGAATGTAGCGTGCGAAGCGTACCGCGGCCGCGCTGCCCGCAGGGATCGACAGCGCCTTGACGCCGAGCACGTTTCCCTGGCGGTCGATGACCAGCTGGCGCACCTCGGTGTATTTGTCGAAGCGCACGCCGGCGGCGGCAGCCGCCGCCGCCAGGGGTTTCCAGATGCCCCAGCCGAGACCCCACGCCTTGCCGGCGTTGTCCACCGCGGTGCGGTGGCCGCGGGCGGCCGGACGCGCCCGCGCTGCGTACGCCGGCACCAGTGAGTTGTCGGGATGGTAGAGGTGATACTGAAGGGGAGGGTAGGAAACCTTCTTGGCGAATACCCCCTGCGAGGAGAGCAGCGCGCCGTGTGCGAGCAGCCACTCGACGGTGGCAGCGCTATCGTCGCAGAAGCTGCGCAGGGTTTGCTCCGAGACTACGCCCTGCGTCTCGATCTGCAGGTACTTGAACATCTCTTCAGGCGAATCCTGCACACCGGCTTCACGCTGGATGCGCGTCCCGCCGCCGGCGTAGAACACACCGCCGTTGGCCGCCGAGGAACCACCGCCCTCGTAGCGGTCGAGCGCCAGCACGTTCACGCCGCGCTCCGCGGCCTCGAGCGCGGCGGCGACGCCGGCGCCGCCGTAGCCGACCACGACCAGATCGGCCATGTCATCCCAGTGGCCGGTGCTCTCGCCGTCGCGCACCAGCGGTGCTTCCACGGGCGAGGCCCACTGCGGACTGTTGGGGTCCATGGTTTTTACCTTAAGTCCCGTCGGCGGCGAACGCCAGCAGCAGATTGCCCGGCTGGCGCATGGAACCGGAGTTCATGAACAGCATGCCGTCGCCAATCACCTGGCCGCCGTAGTCGATCGCGCCGCCATGACCGTGCACGCCGTTGACTGCAGCAAAGTCACCGCCTGCGTCGAAGTCCCAGACGATGTGCCCGTCGGCGGCATCATAGGCACGCATATGTCCGTCCATCGCGCCGGCAAAAACCACCCCCGGGATGACGGCGACGCCGGCGAGCAGCGCGTGCGCGCAGTTGATGGTGCCCCAGGCACAGGCGACCTCGGGTGTCGGCGTGCGCCACAGCAGCCTGCCGCTTGCCGGGTCGAGCGCGACGAGCGCTCCCGGCCCGCGGTACTGGGTCAGATCGTATTCCGAGGTCGCGACGTACACGCGCGTGCCGTCGCTCGCCGGACCCCAGAGAATGGCGCCATTCGAGGTGCCGGCCGCCAGCACGCGCTGCCAGCGCAGCGCCCCGCCAGCCTGCGGATCAAAGCCGTAGACGATGCCGGACTTCGCTCCCGCCACGAGACGCTGTTGGCCGCTGCCGAGTGCCAGCAGCAGCGGTGAACTCGAGAAGTCGAAGTCAGGCCCGAGCGGGCTCGGGCAATTGCCCACCGGCTGACCCTGGCACAGCATGATCCAGGCGTCGTGCTTCAGGACCTGCTGCGTCCACAGACGTGCGCCGTCGCTCAGCCGCAGGGCCAGCACCGAGTTGGTCGAGTCGGTGGCGACGTCCGTATAGGAGTCACCGGTACCCACGTAGATGACGCGGCGTACCGGGTCGATCGTCGGCGCGGAAAAAATGGCGCCGCCCGCGGGACCCGACAGCTTCTGTCCCGCCGCGCTCGTGAGCGCAGCCGCCGGCGTGCGCACGCTGTAGCTGCGCCACAGCAGGCGGCCGCTGCGGCCATCGAGCGCCACCAGACTGCCGCGGAAGCTGCAGCAGTGGTACTTGGGATCGGCGGCCGCCACCTCCTCCAGCGAACTCACCGGTGCGTACAGCACTCCCTCGTACAACACCGGCGTTCCCACCAAACGCACCATCGGGTGCTCATCGAGCGACTTGTCCCACAGGCGCGCGCCGCTGCGCGCATTCAGCGCATGCAGCACCCCCTTGTCATCGCCGAACCAGGCGACCAGTTCGTCTGCGCCGCTCGCACCTGGCAGCTTGCCGATGACAATGCCGGTGCGTACCAGGGCACCGGCGTCGTAGCTCCAGTAGGTGCAGCCGCTGTGCGCATCGAGCGCGAACACCCGTCCGGAGGTCCCGCCTGCGAACACGACATCGCCGGCGACGGCCGGCTGGCCAAAGGCCGACACCCCCGGGTAGGCGAACGCCCACCGCAGCTTCAGATGCGGCACCTGCGCGGCGGACAGTCCATGCGGTTGAAAACGCAGGTTGGCGAGATCGCGGCCCCAGCTGCGCCAGTCGTCCGCGGTGAGTCGCGGCGCGGCGGTGCGGTGACAGAGATTGGCGTCGGCGGGCGGCCGCGCTGCCGGCTCGCGCCCGGTGATATACACCGCGACGGCGCGAATCTCCGCGGGCTGCAAGCCCGCAGCCTGCGTGCGCATGACGCCCCTGGTCAGGGTGTCGATCACGTCCTCCGCGGTGCGCGTGGTCGCGATGAACACTTTGGGAGGAATGCGGCCCTGCGGATGATCGTGGCAGGCGGCGCAGCGGCCCTGGTACAGCGCCTCGCCCTGCGCCAGCAGCGCCGCGGCGGGCGCCGCATGCGGAGCGGTGGGCGGTGCGGGCCGGCTGTCGGGCTGCGCGGCCTGCGTGCTGCCGCCTGTTGCCACAGTCCCGGCCGCGAGGCAGACAGTTAGCGCCGCGGCTCTCACGCTCATGCTCGGCGGATCCTCAAAAGTCGCGCGGGCCTTTCGGCCCGCGCGAGGTGACACTGCGGAGATTGCGGTTAGAAGCCGTACTCGAACTGAGCTCCGAACATCGCGCGCGGCGCCCAGGCAACCGCCTGGTAGGTATAGCCGCTCTGCGGAATCGGCCCGTACGGCGGTGAGGAGCTCGGCACCGGGATGAAGGGTGCCGCGCCCTGACCGATGACGTGCTCCTGGTACTGCTTGTCGAGCAGGTTCTTCGCCCACAGCGACAGCCGCATGGTCTTCTTGCTGTGCGTGTCGAAGTTCCAGCTCAGTTTGCCGTTCACGATGCCGTAGGACGGGATCGAGTAGTACTGCGCCGATCCCGCCACCAGTACGCCCGTCGTGGTCGTGTCGTACTGGCGCCCCTGCAGACGCCAGTCCGCAAACAGCTCGAGGCTGCCGCCGCCGGAGTGGAACAGCGTCCAGTCCATGTTCATCTGCAGGATGTTGTTGGGCGCGTACGGTACGCGGAACAGCGGGGCGACGTTCTGGCCGACCTTGTAAGGCGAGTAGGGGTTGACCGCGGGGTCAAAGACCGTATTGGCCACGGCGGTGACACTCACCAGATCGGTCGACAGCACCGTGTCGTTGATGCCGAGCGAGAAGTCCTGCACCGGCGCGAACAGCAGCTCCGCCTCCACGCCGTTGACGTGCGCCGAGCCGGCGTTGTAGGACTCGACGATCGCCAGGTTAGTCGGATCGGTGTCGAACTGCAGCTGCATGTCGCGGAACTGGCTGTGGAACACCGCCAGGTTGGCCCGCACGGTGTGGTCTGCCCAGTAGGACTTGAGGCCCAGCTCGTAAGTGGTGACGTTCTCGGGGGCGAAGGTCACCCCGAAAGCCCCGATCGGGCCGGCCTCGCTCGAGCCGCCCGCCTTGTAGCCGGTGGCGACGCGCAGGTAGGTGTTGACGTCCGGTGACCAGGCGTAATTGAGGGTGCCGGCGGGGTTGAATTTGACGAACCGCAGGCTGTTGTTTGCGCCGGTTTCAATCTCCGGCGGCAGTGAGTACGGGAACAACGTGTCCGGCGGTATGAACACCGCGCCGTTCTGGTAGATCTCGTAGTTGCGGCTCGCGCTGCGGTTATCCACCGTGTAGCGCGCACCCGCCGTGAAGGACAGCGGCTCGAAGATCTTCCAGGTGATCTGACCGTACGCCGCGCGTGACTGGGCATTGGCGCGTACGTAGCGATAGCTGTTCTCGTTGTAGAAGGGTATCTGCGGATCGAAGCTCGGTATGTTGATGAAGCCGTTCTCACCGTGGCTGGCGTGTTCCTTGAAGTAGTAGAGCCCGGCTACGTAGTTCCAGTCCTTGCCAATGTCCCCGACCAGCTGGAACTCCTGGGTGAACTCGTTGCTGAGCACCACATCCGAGGCACCGAAATTGGTGAGCGACACCGGCGGGGTGGGGTTGGTGAAGGCACCGGCGTAATCCTGGTAGAAGCGGGTGTCCAGTCCGCGGTAGCCGGTGAGCGAGCGCAACGTCGTGGAGTTGTTCAACTTCAGACTGAGTGTCAGACCGTCGGCGTTGAACTTCGCGACGCTCAGCGGCAGATAGATCGGCTCCCAGGTCTGGTCGGCAAGTCCCTGGGTTGCGGGATAGCCCGGCACCTGACCGGCCAGCGCTGCGTCCTGGTAATAGATCGGCGTCGAATCGATCTCGCCGATTTCCCAGAAGTAGTCGGCGGTGAACGGGCCGTTGTTGTCAAAGCGCAGCGACACGCGCGCGCCGCGCTGGTTCTCGCGGTTGTAATCCTCGCCGCCGGAGTTGGCGACGTTACCGGCGAGATTGCTGTACAGCAGGGTGACCTTGCTGGAGATGTCAGCGACCGCCGGGAGGTTGATGGTGCCGAGCGCGCGCACGTAGTCGCGCTGGCCGCCATCGACGCTGAACTTGACGTCAAACTCGCCGGTCGGCTTCTTGCTGATGATGTTGACGGCGCCGCCGGTGGTGTTACGTCCGTACAGCGTACCTTGCGGACCGCGCAGGATTTCCACGCGGTCGACGTCGGCGAGATCGAAGGTCTCGGCCTGCGGGCGCGCGATGTAGAAGCCGTCCTCGTACAGACCGACCGAGCCGTCCTGCGTGATCTGGTTGGCATCCGCGACACCCTGGCCGCGCATGTAGAGGATCAGCGTGTTGCTGGAACTCGGGTAGGGTGTGAAATTGAGACTGGTGGAGGACTGCGCCACGCCGGCGAAGTCGACCACGCCCTGCTTGTTGAGAGTCTCGGCCGACAGCGCCGTGATCGCGATCGGCGTGGTCTGCAGATTCTCCTCGCGCCGCTGCGCGGTGACGACGACTTCCTGAATGCCTTCCTGCTGCGATGCTTGATCGCCGCTGCTTGGCTGCTGAGCGAACGCAAGCCGTGCGTCCACGAACAATAAGCTCGCCACGGCGAAACTCACGCCGCGCAAGCGCGCACCGGTAGTCGACATTATTGGATCCCCCTTCGAACGCTGTTACGAATCAGTCGTCAGCGGATCGATCATACCCGCGCACGCTCGCTTGTCGAGCGGAAGTTGCACGCTCGCAACGTTAAGTCGTCGCGGCGCGTGTGTGCATTGCGCCTCGTCCAAACGAGGGATTGCTGCGATTAAACAATGGCTATGATCGCGGGTCTTCCGCTGCATCGGCGCGTTCGGGGGACTGATGAGTCAGACGGCCCGCAGCGCGCCAGGTGCGCGCGCACTTGTTGCTATTCTGCTGCTGCTGTCACTGCAGTGCTGCGGTCGGGCGCCGCTCGACAACAGCGGGCCGGTTGCCGGCTGGCCGGCGTGGGGTGGCGATGAGGGCGGCACGCGCTACTCCGCGGCGACGCAGATTACGCCCGCCAACGTGCATGAGCTGAAGGTGGCGTGGATCTACCGCATCGGCGGCGCGGAGCTGTTGCCCGCCCACCCGACCGATCCGGCCGAGGCGCGCCGCCTGCTGGCGCGCGGCTATACGCCCGAGAGTCATCGCCTGCCGGCACTCGAAGCGACGCCGATACTGGCTGCCGGGCGGCTCTATCTGTGCTCCAGCATGAATCGCGTCGTGGCGCTGGATCCGCAGAGCGGCCGCGAGCTATGGTCATTCGATCCGAAGCTCGATACCACCGGCCAGGTACTGCTCAACTGTCGTGGCGTCAGCTATTACCGTGACTCACAGGCGAGCGCCGGCAGTGCCTGTGCCGAGCGCATCTTCACCGGCACCCAGGACGCGCGCCTGATCGCGCTCGATGCCGCAAGCGGTGTGCCCTGTGCGGGCTTTGGTCACGGCGGTACGGTGGATCTGCGCGCCGGCCTCGGCCATACGGTGCCGGGGGAGTACGGACTCAGCGTGCCGCCGGCGGTGGTCGCCGATCGCGTGATCGTCGGCGGTCGCATCACCGAGGACATGCGCGAAGACATGCCTGGCGGGGTGGTGCGTGCCTTTGATGCGCGCACTGGTGAGCTGGCCTGGGCTTGGAATGCGGTGGCGCCGGTTCCCGGCAGCGGCGCCGCGGACTCATCTGTCTATCAGCGCTCCACCACCAATGCCTGGTCGGTGTTCTCCACGGATGCGGCGCGCAAGCTGGTATTCATACCCACCGCCAACGCGCAGCTGGGAATCTACGGCGGTGCGCGCGGTGGTGACGTCGACGGGCGCGACTATTTCTCCAGTTCAGTGGTGGCACTCGATGCCACCAGCGGCAAAGTGGTGTGGCATTTCCAGACCGTGCATCACGACGTGTGGGATTACGATGTCCCGGCGCAACCGGTGCTGTTCGATTTTCCGACGGCACACGGGCCGGTGCCGGCGCTCGCGCAGGCGACCAAACAGGGTTACATCTTCATCCTCAACCGCCTGACGGGTGAACCGCTGGTGCCGATCGAGGAGCGGCCGGCGCCCCAGGCCGGTGCCGTTGCGGGCGAGCATCTGGCGCCCACGCAGCCGGCACCGGTGAGTGCGGGGTACGCGCTGGTGCGGCCACCGCTCACCGCCGCGGACATGTGGGGCTTCACCTTCTGGGACCAGGCGAAGTGCCGCGAGCTCTTCAGCCGTCATCGCTACGCGGGCCTCTTCAGTCCGCCCTCGCTCGAGGGCACCGTGACCTATCCCAACAATATGGGGATCATGAACTGGGGCAGCGTCGCCATCGATCCAGTGCGCGACGTGCTGATCGTCAACACCAGTCACATCGCCGGTATCACCCAGCTGGTGCCGCGTGATACCGCCAACGCGGCCTTCGCCAGGGGCGAGTGGCTGTTGGCGCAGGCCGGATCTCCCTACGCGCTGCGCTGGACGCCGCTGCTCTCACCCTGGGGCGCGCCGTGCAATCGTCCTCCCTGGGGCACGCTGGCCGCGATCGACCTCAGGGCCGGCAAGCGCTTGTGGGAGGTGCCGCTCGGCACCACGCGGGATCTGGCGCCGTTTCCGCTGTGGTTCAAACTCGGCACTCCCAACATCGGCGGACCGCTGGTGACGGCTTCGGGACTCACCTTTATCGGCGCGACCACCGATGATTACCTGCGCGCCTTCGACACTCACAGCGGCGCACAGCTGTGGCAGGGGCGCCTGCCGGCCGGTCCGCAGGCGACGCCCATGACTTATCGGCTGAGTGCGACTGGCAAGCAGTTCGTGGTCATCGCGGCCGGCGGCCACCGTTACATGGGCACCAAGCTCGGTGACTATCTGGTCGCGTTCAGCTTATGAGTGTGTAGTCGCTCAGATCGGGCGCGCGCGTCCACTTCCAGTAGTCGGCCAGGCGCCACGGCGAAGTCGTGACCACGCGCCCGGCGCGGTTACGGTACCAGCTGTCGCACGCCGGGTGCGACCACACCAGCGTATCGAGCTCGGCGATCAGCCGCTGGGTGTAGTCCTCGTACACCTCGCGCCGACACTCCATGGCGCGGATGTCGTTCTCGAGCAGCGCCTGAATGCAGGCGGTGGCGTAACGCACCTGGCACTCGGAGTGGAAGATGATGCTGCCGGCATGCGCCAGATTGGTCGCCGGCCCGTACAGGCAGAACAGGTTGGGGAAATCCGGCACGGTGATGCCGAGATAGGCGCGCGGCTCATCGCCCCACACCGCCGCGAGCTGCTTGCCGTGACGCCCCACCACCTGCATCGGCCACAGAAACTTGGTGGCGTGGAATCCGGTCGCATAGATGATGACGTCGACCGGGTAATGGCCGCTGGATGCGACGATGCCCTGCTCGTCGATGCGCGTCACGCCCTCATCGATGAGTTCGACGTTCGGCCGCTGCAGCGCCTGCAGCCAGCTGCCGTTGTCCTGCAACATGCGCTTGCCCATGAACGGGAATTTCGGCGTGACCTTCTGCAGCAACTCGAGATTGCCGTTCACCTGCGCCTTCATGTACTCGATCAGCTGGCCGCGGTACTGGTCGTTGAGCGCATTCACCGCGCGCTCCGGGTGGGCCCACTGCTTGTCGATGCGCAGTGCCGGCAGGATACCGTCGCTGCCCGGATAGAAGATCAGGAAGCGGAACCAGCGCGCGTAGTAGGGCACGTGCTGCACCAGCCAGCGAAACTCGGCGCTGACCGCCTCATGGTAAAGAGGATTCGGCAGCATCCACGGCGCCGAGCGCTGAAACACGAACAGCTTGCCGGCCACCTTGGCGACTTCCGGCACCAGCTGAAAGGCACTGGCCCCTGAGCCGAGTACCGCCACGCGCTTGCCGGTGAGATCCAGCTGCGCGTCCCATTCGGCCGAATGCACCTGGGCGCCGGTGAATGTCTCCCGCCCGGCGATCTCGGGGATGCGCGGGCGGTTCAGTTGTCCGACTGCACTGACGATGGCGTTGACGCGCAGCGTGCGCGGCTTGCCGGCGCTGATCAGCTCCACCTGCCACATGGCGGCGCTCTCGTCGTAGCGCGCGGCGCTGACTTCGGTGCCGAACTGAATGTGCGCGCCCAGGGCGTGACGCTCGACAAACTTGCGGAAGTACTCGAGCAGTTCGTCGCGGCGCGAGAAGTATTCGCTCCACGGGTAGGGCTCGAAGGAATACGAATAGAAGTGGTTGGCGATGTCGACCCGGCAGCCGGGATAGCGGTTCTCGTACCAGGTGCCGCCGACCGAATCGTTCTTCTCCACCACCGTGAAGGGGATGCCGGCCTCCTTGAGGCGCAGCGCCTGCAGCAGCCCCGACATGCCGGCGCCGATCACCAGCACGTGGAAGTTTTCCCGGCGCGCGGCGGGTACCGCGCGTGACCAACGCGGCGCGCGCGAGTCGTTGCCGTCGAGCGCCAGCTCCTCGAGCATCATCGGCACGTACTCATCGCCGACCCGTTCACCGACCATGAAATTCATCATTTCCTGCACCAGCTCGGGCGAGGGCTGCGGCGGCAAGGTGCAGCCGCGGTCGCGGTAGTCGATCAGCGCCTTGAGCGCCAGACGGCGCACGCTCGCCTGATCCTCCGCGGAGAGTCCGCCCTGGAATCCGCCCATCATCACCACCTTGGGCCGGATCGCACCGCGCAACACGCCGGTATCGCCGGTCAGATGCACGAGCGACATCATCAGGGTGGGAATGCTGGCGCCCTCGAGCTGCTGCGCGATGAAGGCATCGCTATCGGTGATCGGCTTCTCGGCGGGCAGCAGATGCTCACTCATGGCAGGACTCGCACAGCTTCAATTGGCGGGGAAACCATAGCCGCTTGGGTGCCGCGGGCACATCGGCGGTTGCTTCTAGTCCGGTACGACGAGGGCGGCCGCTCAATCGGCCACCTCGCCGCTGTCGATCGCCGTGGCGGTCTCGAGTGCGGCACGCCCGGAACCCTCCAGGGCTGCCAGCGGCACGACCCAGGCGCTGACGCGCGGTGGCGGCGCCTGGGTGAGAATCAGCCGCAGACTCATGCCGCCGTGCACGTGCCCGCCCGGGTCGAGCCAGTTACCGCCGATGCCGGGGTCGCGCGCGGCGATGACGATCCATACCGAGCCGTCGGGCTCGAGCCGGCAGCGGTATTTGGTGACGTGTCCCTGGCCCTCTTCGTAATTGTCCAGGTTCTCTTGCCACAGGTTGCACAGCTGGAAAATCCAGTAATCGCACTCCGGTGGCGTGAAGCGCAGCACCAGGGCCTCAGCGGCCGCCTTGCGCCAGGTACCAAAGCCGTGATGCCGGTCGGGAACACCGCCGTTACTCAGGTAGAGGGCGCGGCTGAAGCGAATGCAGTTCGGCCGCTGCGACAGGTTGTCCTGCCACCACGAGCGCACCAGCTCCAGATAGGCGAGCACCAGCTGACCGCTTTTGGCGAGCGCAGTCGCCAGGCTTGCCGCATCCAGCGGCTGCGGTGCCGCCGCGCTGCTGCGCTCGATGCGCATGGTGGGCGCAGTCTCGCGCGCGCGATCGTGATAGACCACGCGGATCAGCAGCCCGACGCAGTCTGGCTCGATCTTCAACCAGTTGCGCCCGCCCGGCGGTGGCGCAGCACTTACGGTCACCGCAAAGTTGCCGGCAGCATCGAAGTCGATCGACTGGCTCTGCAGCATCGCGGTGGTGCGCAGCAGCGCCGGATTGCACTCCTTGAGGCCGGCGAAGCCGCGCGGCGCCCAGTCACTGGCGCCCGCCTCCTGCGGCTGGAGCGCCGACCAGGACGCCATGACGAAGTAGGGCGCGGTGCCGCGGTTGCCGCGGATGACATAAGACTGCGTGCCATCGACGAACTCCGTCAGCAGATGATCCTGGTCGGGCGACTGAAAGTTGATCGACTGTCGCCATGGGGCATCGCGCAGCCGCGGCCGCTCGGGCTCGCAGTTCTCGACGAAGCGTTCGAGCCCGTTGCGGGTGAGACGGGTCAGGAACCGGTACCACTCCGCCCGATCGAGCTCCGTCGGCTCGGCGCCGAAGCGCTCGATCGCCTGGCCGGCCAGACGCAGCACTTCGCAGTAGTCCTGCCAGGCGCGGCCGGACAGCAACCGCTGCTCAGCCTGCAGCTCCGCCATCGACTTAGAACTCATCGCATGCTCCTGCGCGCAGTCGCTCTGCTGCGCATGCTACCCCGTATCGGGGAAGCGGGAGCCGGGCGTGTCAGCCGAGAATGACGCATGACGAGCGCTAGTCCAGCCCGCGGCGCGGTCGTGGTCGGCACCGGATTCGGGGTATTCACGCACCTGCGCGCGCTGCGCAATGCAGGCTATGAGGTGCGCGCCCTGGTGGGGCGCGATCCGGCCAAGACCCAGGCACGGGCCAAACTGCTCGACGTGCCGCGCGCCTGCGGTTCACTGACCGAGGCGCTGAGCGATGCGTCAGTCTCAGTGGTGACCATCGCCACGCCTCCGGCGACGCATGCGGCGCTGGTACTCGAGGCGGTCGCCGCCGGCAAGCATGTGCTGTGCGAGAAGCCCTTCGCGATGAATCTTGCCGAGGCGCGCTCCATGCTCGCAGCCGCCGAGCGCGCCCGGGTCGTGCACGTGCTGGGCGTCGAATTCCGTTTCGCCAGCGTGCACGAGCTGCTGCGCCGTACGATTGCCGCCGGTGCGATCGGCGAGCCGCGCCAGGCGCTGTTCGCCTGGCTGGTGCCGTTCCTGTCGAACCCCGACGCGCAGACTCCCGGCTGGTGGCAGGACAGCGCTCAGGGCGGGGGCTTCCTCGGCGCCTGGGGCTCGCACCTGATCGACCAGGTGCGCGTGACGCTGGGCGAATTTGCCGCGGTGAGCGCGCGCCTGCAGACACTGTCCGGCAAGGCGGCGATGAGCGCCGATGACACCTTCTCGGCGCAGTTCCGCCTCGTCAACGGCCTGGAGGGTGTGTTCGTCGAGTCGATGGCGGCACCGGGAGACTTGTTCGGCATCGTGCGCATCTCCGGCAGCGAGGGCGCGCTGTGGATCGAGGGCGTGCAGGGCGCGGAGCTGTGGCTCGCCGACCGCAAGGGCAACAAGAAGCGTGTCGAAATGCCGGCGGAGCTGACGCTGCCCGCGCCGGTGCCGTTTCCGCACGGCGAACTGATGCAAACCGCCTATGAACAGGCGCATGCCTTCGGTTCGGATCTGGCACCGTATACCTGCCTGCTCGAAGGCATGCGCGCCCGCATCGAGGGCCGCAGGCCCGCACATCCGGCACCGCTCGCATCCTTCGCGGACGGCGTGGCCGGACAGGCGGTGATTGATGCGATGCGTACCTCGGCGCATGAGCGGCGCTGGGTCGATGTAAGCGCAAGCACGGCGTGAGCGCACACCGTCGCGCGCCGGCGCGTCTGCGCCCAGTGTTAGTGGGATGCCAGCTGCGCGTGCGCGCAGTAACAGGAGCCAACGATGTCACAGGATGATGCCGGCAGGCGCGTGGTGAGCGGCGCGACCTGGGAACAGTTCTGCGATGCGCTGAAGGCCGCAGGTGCCGTAGTGCTGCGTCCCGAGACGCCGGCGACCGAGCTCGATCGCGCCGAAGGCTGGCGCTACCTGTCGCGCCTCACCCGCGTCGGGCTGGAGATGATGCTCGAATTCGGCAACCCCGACTTCCCGGTGTTTTATCAGGCCTCCAACACCTCCATCAAGATCGGCGGCGACAACCCGGACAACGTCTACTGGAACGCCACCATTGCCGGTGACCGCGACTACCGGCTGCGCGGTACACGCGGCACGGTGCGCTACCTGTCATTCGGCACCAAGGCGAATCGCTACGCGATCGACGGTACCATGGCCTCCACCGGCGAGCTCGACGCGCGCGAGCTCAAGGTGCGGCCCGACGGCACCTTCGAGGTCATCGTCAGTCGCACGCGCCAGGGAGAGAACTGGCTGCCGCTGGCGGCAGACTCGTCCATGGTGCTGGTGCGCAATACGATCCTCGACCGCGCTACGGAGACAGCGGCGGTCATGACCATCGAGCGCATCGGTGGCCCGGCCAAGCCCGCGCCGCTCAGCGCCGAGCGCCTGGAGCGCGCGCTGATGGCGACCGCGGCATTCGTGCGCGGCACCGCCGGCACGTTCGCCGACTGGGTCAGGGATTTCAAAGCCAAGCCGAACGAGCTCGCCACGCTCGATCAGACGCTGTTCTTCAAGTCGGGCGGCGATCCCAACATCTTCTACCTGCACGGCTACTGGCAACTGCAGCCTGATGAGGCACTCATCATCGAGACGACGCCACCGGAGTGCGAGTTCTGGAACTTCCAGCTGGACAATTACTGGATGGAGTCGCTCGACTACCGCTACGCGCCGGTGTGGGTGAATAGTCATACCGCCAACTACAATGCCGACGGCTCGGTGACGCTGACGATCGCGCGCGCGAACCGCGGCTTCAGCAACTGGATCGACACCGACGGACACACCAGCGGCAGCATGCTGCTGCGCTGGACGCGCGCCAAGACCCATCCGGTGCCGCGCTGCCGCCTGGTCAAGCTGGCCGCCGCAGCCGCCGCCTGAAATGACCGCGGCAGCGGCAGTGCTGCGCACCCCGGAGGCGTGCTTCCGCGACCTGCGGGGCTTCGACTATGCGCCGCACTACCTCGAGGTGCAGCACACCGCTCTCGGTGCACTGCGCATGGCGGCCATCGATGAGGGGCCGCGCGCTGCGCCGGTGGCGTTGCTGCTGCACGGCGAACCGACCTGGAGCTACCTGTACCGCAAGATGATCCCGCACATCGTCGCGGCCGGCTTCCGCGCGGTGGCGCCGGATTTTATCGGCTTCGGACGTTCGGACAAGCCGCGTGAACGCGCGCACTACAGCTACGCGGGATTCGTCAGCTGGCTGCAGCAGTTCGTGAGCACGCTCGGGCTGCGGCAGATCACACTGGTGTGTCAGGACTGGGGCGGTCCCATCGGCCTCTCGCTGCTGGCGCAGGAGCCGCAGCGTTTCGCCGCCGTGCTGGCCGCTAACACGCTGCTGCCCAATTGCGAACCACCGCCCGCCGGCGTCGCCGAGTGGCCGGGCGCGGTGATCGAGAACTGGGTGGCGACGGCGGCGGCGGCCAGCGATCTGCCGGTGAGCGGCATCATTGCCGCGGTCTGCCGCAGTGCCCCGCCAGCGGAAGTGCTGCACGGCTACGATGCGCCGTTTCCCGATGCGTCTTACAAGAGCGGCGTGCTCGCCTTTCCGGGACTGATCCCGATCCGGGCGGAGCTGGCAGGAGTGAGCGAGAACCGGCGGGTGTGGAGCGTACTGGAGCAGTTCCGGCGGCCGTTCGTCACCGCCTTCAGCGACTCCGACCCCACCACCGCGCCGTGGGCCGAGGTATTCCGCCGGCGCATTCCCGGTGCGGCCGGACAACCGCATGCGCTGATCCGCGGCGCCGGTCACTTTCTGCAGGAAGAGCAGGGCGAGGCGCTGGCGGCGGTGCTGTTGGATCTGTTACGGCGCGTGGCTCACTCGACGTAGAACTGACTGAAATACTTGCGCCACTTGAGGATCTCGCCGTCACCGTCGCACAGCAGCGGACGTTCGCGGTAGCGCTTGTTGTTCCAGACGATCATGTCCACGGACTCGAAGCCCGCCTGCTGTTCCTTACCCTGACCGACCTGCTCCTGCAGCATGTCGGCGGCGAGTTGCGCCTCGGGCGATCCCTCCGGGTAGCGCCGATGCGTGAAGCCCATGCGCATGATGGTGCGCGAGGCACTGACCGGAGTCGGATAGCTCACCATGGTGGTGACGACCTTACCCTTGGTGAAGCGTACGACCTGCAGCCCGGGCCCGGTCTGCTCGATCACGATGTAGCCATTGGCCATGTTGACGTGCCAGTGAATGCCATCGGCACGGCAGGTGCCGGTGGGAATCATGGGCGCGTGATGCAGGAACTTGAGGTGGGCGAAATCGATGCCGTTCTCGCCCAGTTCCTGGATGAAGGTGTTGACCGGCCACTCGCCGCGCTGCGGCGCGAGGTAGTCAGGATCGGCGAGTTCCGGGATCTGCGGCACTTCCCAATGGGGCGCCGCGCCCTGCGGGTGGTACCACGCCCAGACGATGCCGTGCTTCTCGGTCACCGGCAGCGCGCGCATGAGGGCCTGACGCTTGGTCACCGGCGGCATCACTTTGGCGTACGGGATCTTGGTGCACCAGCCGCGCGTGTTGTAGGACCAGTGATGGAACGGGCAGCGGATGGCCTCGCCCTCGACCTGGCCGCCGTGGCCGAGGTGTGCGCCAAGATGCGCGCAGTAGGGTTCGAGTACGCCGGGCTCGCCCCCCTGCGTGCGGAACAGCACCCATTCGCTGCCGAAGTACTGGATGTTACGCAGCTCGCCCGGCTTCAGCTCCTCGCTGTAGCTGACGAAAAACCAGCCGAACGGCACCGGCAGCGGACAGCGCTCGCTCGGGGGTTCGGCGGCGCGGCGCACTGCGCCGCTGCGGGCTTTGGGCAGAACGCTGCTCATGCGTGGGCTCCTTGCAGGGATTCAGTCGAGCGCCGGCGCGCCGGGCTGGCTCATGTAGTAAGGGCCGATGGTCATGCCGCCATCGACCACGATCTCGGCGCCGCACACGTAGGAGGCCTCGGCGCTCGCCAGGAACAGCGTGACGCGCGCGACTTCCTCGGGCTGGCCGATGCGCCCGAGCGGCACTGATTTAAAGAATTTCTCGGTCGCGGCCTGGGCAGCGCTGCCGGGGCGGGCGATCATCGGCGTGAGAATCCCGCCGGGATGTACCGAGTTGACACGCACGCCGCGGTGACCCAGCTCCATGGCCGCGACTTTGGTGAGGCCGCGCACACCCCACTTGCTCGCCGAATAGGCGGAGGTCGCGTTCGAGCCCTTCATGCCATCGATCGAAGAGATATTGACGATGGCACCGCCGCCGCGCTCGATCAGGTGCGGCGCGGCAGTCCGGATGCCGAGAAACGTGCCCAGCAGGTTGACGCCGATCACGCGCTCGAAGTCCGCGCAGCTGGTCTCGAGCAGGCCGCGCATCAACAGGACGCCAGCGTTGTTCACCAGTATGTCCACGCCGCCGAAATCGGCGAGCGTGTCGCGCAGCAGCTGCTGCCAGCTGTCTTCGTGCGCGACATCGTGATGACGATAGCGCGCGCTCGCGCCCAGCTGTTGCGCCAGCGCGGCACCTTCGGCATCCAGCAGGTCGGCAAGCACGACGCGTGCGCCTTCCGCCACGAACAGTCGCGCGGTGGCCGCTCCCATGCCGCGCGCGGCGCCGGTGATGATGGCCACCTTGTTCTCCAGTCGCTTCATCGGCTGCCCCACGGCTCACTCGGCAACAACGGTACCGATGGTTCTCAAATTACCACGGGGCGCGCCGCGCGGCGAGTGCGCGCGCCGCAACCCACCACGAGCGGGGCACAGAATCGAAACCGGCAGTACGTTAATTGACCGTCTCGACACTGGCGCGCACAATAGTTGTCGTCGCGCGTCAAAGAACTCCAGGAGCACTGCATGAACGCCGCCATCGCCACCGAGCGCCTCGTATCCGCCGATTCGCACGTGCATTTCACCGACGAATGGGTCAAGGCGCGGCTGCCGACGCGGCTGCATACGGTATGGGACGAGGCCGGCAAGAAGATGGCAGCGTACGAGGCGAGCGAGCTGCGGCGCGGCCAGCGGCAGCTGCAGCTCGAGGACTTCGTCGACCCGGAGGCGGCCAAGGACCCGGGCCATTTCGAGCCGCACGCCAAGCTGCGCGCCATGGACCGCGACGGCGTCCAGGCCGAGGTGATCTTTCCGGAGGTCGGCGGCGCGAAGTATTGCACCCCGGGACTCATGGGCAGCGACTGGCAGGAGGCGCTGCAGGGCTACAACGATGGCATGGCGGATTTTGCCGCGATCGATCCGCTGCGCCTGCTCAGCGCCTACCAGATCCAGCTGTTCGACATCGAGTTTGCGGTGGCCGAAGTCCGCCGGCTCGCCAAGCGCGGTGCGCGCTGCGTGCAGATCACGCCCTTTCCGACCGAGTTCGGGCTGCCCGATGTGCACGACCACCGCTACGACCCGTTGTGGGCGGTGTTGTCGGAGACCGGCATCACCATTCTCAATCACCTCGACGTCAAGGCATCGCTGTGGGACGTATTCCGGCGCGATCCGACGCCGCAGAAAGGCATCTTCACGGCGATGCCGGCGGTGGCGCTCGCCGAGCCACTGCTGTTCTGGATTCTGACCGGCACGCTGGAGCGTTTCCCCAAACTCAAGGTGGTGCTGGTCGAGCCGGGCCTCGGCTGGTTGCCGTTCTTCTTTGAGACGGTGCTTGATGCGCGCATGCATGCGCACTATGAGTTCCCGGGCGTGAAGATGCTGCCGAGCGAATACTTCAAGCGGCAGATGGGCGCGACCTTCATGTACGAACCGAGCGGGCTCGCGCAGGCCTACAAGTTCTTCGGGCCCGACTGTCTCTACTGGTCCACCGATTTTCCGCACCCGGCCACCTGCTGGCCCAACTCGCGCACCGTGGTCGCCGAGCAGTTTGCCAAGGCGGGTATCCCGGAGGCGGACCGCAAGAAGATCGTGAGCGATAACGCGTTGCGTCTGTTCGGTCTGCCGGCTTAGAGCGTCATGGCAGGCGTTCTGGAGGGCCTCAAGGTCCTCGATCTCTCTTGGGGGATCGCAGGACCGATGACCACGATGCTCCTGGCCGACCACGGCGCGTCGGTCACCAAGATCGAGCCACCGGGTGGCGATCCGTTCCGCGCGCAGCTCGGCTATCACGTGTGGCAGCGCGGCAAGAAGAGCGCCGTGCTCGATCTGAAGGAAGCAGCCGATCGCAGCACCTTCCTGGCACTCGCCGCACACGCGGACGTGTTGGTGGAGAGTTTTGCCCCGGGCGTGACCACGCGCCTGGGGATCGATTACCCGACGCTCAGCCGCAACCACCCGCGCCTGATCTATCTGTCGATTACCGCCTACGGCCGCAACAATCCGCACGCCGCGCGCCCGGGCTACGATGCGCTGGTGGCGGCCCGCACCGGCCTGCTGTGGGAACAGCGCGGCTGGCCGGAGGGCGCGATCAACCATATGGCAGGCGTCGCCGACCCGTTCGCCGAAGTGGAGATTCCCTACGAGTGGCTGCAGGGGGCGGCGCGCCCCGGGCCGCTGTTTCCGGCCTCAAGCTGGCCAAGCCTCGGTGCTTTCTTCGCCGCGACCACCGCGGTGAGTGCGGCGCTGCGGGCCCGGGAGGTGACCGGCCGCGGCCAATGGGTGGAGACCTCCATGCTGCAGGGCGCGCTCGCCTGTGCGAGCGGCGTCTGGCAACGCGCCGAGAAGATCGACGCACCGATGTTCAACAGCTGGATTCTGGGCTCACGTGCACCCAAGGGGCACTTCGAGTGCGCCGACGGGCGCTGGATTCATAACTGGGTGCCCAATCCGCGCTTCCTGCTGACGGCAGCAGCGGGCGAACAGCTGAACGCCACGCCCGACCTCAAGGCGCGCAACGACCCCGACCGCTTCGGCACCGGTCCGGAAGAGGTGCTGGTGATGATGCATTACCAGCCACTGCTGGCGGCAGCAGTGCGCAAGTTTCCCGCGCAGGCGTGGGTGGATGCGGCCGCCGCAGGTGGCATGACGATCCAGGAGGTGCGCACGCCCGAGGAGGCCCTCAATGACCCGCTGTTCCATCAAGACGGCTGCGTCATCGAACTGAGCGATCCCGAGCTGGGTGGCGTGCGTCAGGTCGGGGTCACCTACCGGCTGAGCGCCAGACCCGCACCGATCACAACCCCGGCCGCGCGAGCCGGTGAACACACCGATGAAGTGAAGCGCGCGGCCGCAGCGCTCGGCAATAGGCCGACGCAGGCGGCGGCGCCCAGCGGCAAACTGGCGGCGCCGCTCGATGGCATCACCGTCCTTGATCTGGGCCTGGCGATCGCCGGTCCGTACGGCACGCAGGTGCTCTCGGATCTGGGCGCGAAGGTCATCAAGGTCAACGCGCTCTATGACACCTACTGGCACTCGAACCACATCGCTTACATGGCCAACCGCGGCAAGCGCAGCATCGCGCTCGATCTCAAAGATCCGCGCGCCATGAAGATCCTGCTGCAGCTGGTGCAACAGGCCGATGTGGTACAGCACAACATGCGCTACGAGGCGGCCGAGCGCCTGAAGATCGACTACGAGAGCCTGAAGGCCATCAATCCGCGGCTGATCTACTGTCACACGCGCGGCTTCGAGACCGGAGTGCGCGAAGGATTGCCCGGCAACGATCAGACCGGCGCCTGTCTCGCCGGCGTGCAGTACGAGGACGGCGGCATGGCAGCCGGTGGCAAGCCGCTGTGGTCATTCACCAGTCTCGGCGATACCGGCAACGGTTTCCTCTCGGCGATTGCGATCATCCAGGCGCTTTATCACCGCGAGCGCAGCGGCGAGGGGCAGTTCTGCGACACCTCGATCGTCAATGCGCACCTGCTCAACAGCTCCTACGCGCTCACCCGTAGCGATGGCAGCGGCTTTGAGCGCCCGCATATTGACGGCCAGCAGTTCGGCTACAGCGCCACTCACCGTCTGTACGAGACCGCTGCGGGCTGGCTGTGCCTGGTGCTGGCCACCGGCGCGCACTGGGAGCGGTTCTGCAGCGCGGCGGGACTGGCCGAGCTGCGCGCGGAGGCGCGCTTCGCGACTGCCGCGGCGCGCGCCCACAACGATGCCGAACTCGCGCGGCTGATCGCTGCAAAAATGCGCGAACAGACCGCGGCCGAATGGTTCGCGGCGCTCGATGCTGCCCAGGTGCCGTGCGAGATCTGCGATCCGGAATTCTCGCGGCGTCTGCACGATGATGCGGAGTTCAAAAAGCGCGGCTGGGTGGCCTCCTACCCGCATTCCTTCGTCGGCCGGCTCGACCAGATCGGGCTGCTGTTCGATTTCTCCGACACCCCGGGGCGCGTGCAGGGACCACCACTCATCGTCGGCCAGCACAGCCGCGAGATTCTCGCCGAGCTCGGCTACTCGCAGGAGCAGATCGCGGAACTGGTCAAGGACTGCGTGCTGGCGTGGAGCCCTGCCGAGGGACACCGCAAGGTGCGCAGTCCCTGGCAACCACAGGCACCGGCAGCAGCGGCCGTCCAGGCAGAAGGAAAATCATGAGCACGCCAGAGGCCGGCGCGGCGGCCGGCGCCACGCGCCCCGACCCGGTCTATACGCCGGATGCCGCTTTTTTCTGGGAGGGTGCGGCCCGCGGCGAGCTGCTCGGCCAGCGCTGCGCCGATTGCCAGCGGCTCGCGCACCCGCCGCGGCCGATGTGCCCGTTCTGTCACAGTCTGAAGCGCGAGGTGGTGCGGCTGAGCGGCCGCGGCACCGTGTGCAGCTGGACGATTCCGCGCCACCCGGCGCCGCTCGGCTTTGCCGAACCGCCGATTGTCGCGCTGATCGAGCTCGCCGAGGGCATCCGGCTGGTCTCGAATGTGGTCGAGGTCGCGCAGGCTGAGATGCGCAACGGTCTGTCGGTGCAGGTGCTATTTGCCCCGACACGTGGCGGGCGGGCGGTGCCGGTGTTCCGGCCCGTGAAGGCTTAGCAAGATGGCTCAACACGCGGCAATCGTCGGCATCGGGCAGACCGAATTCTCCAAGGCTTCCGGCCGCAGCGAACTGCAGCTGGCGGCGGAGGCCTCACGCGCAGCGCTGGCCGATGCCGGCATCGATCCGGCTGACGTTGACGGCATGATCACCTTTACGCTCGATCCGAGCGATGAGATCGGGCTGGCACGCTGTCTTGGCGTGAAGGACCTCGCCTACACCACGCGCATACCCGGCGGCGGCGCGGCCTCGGCGGCGACGCTGCATCAGGCCGCGGCCGCGGTACTGGGCGGCGCTGCGAATGTCGTGCTCATCTGGCGCGCGATGAACGAGCGCTCGGCCTACCGCTTCGGCCAGCCGATGGTGCCAGCCTCCGGCGGGGTGGTGAACGTCGCCGGCAACGGCACCGGCTCACTCCTGTGGTGCATGCCGTTCGGTGCACAGACGCCGGCGAGCTGGGAGGCGCTGTCCTCCGGCCACTACATGCAGACCTACGGCGTCACCAACCGCGACCTCGGGCATGTCTCGGTCGCGCAGCGCCGCCACGCGGCCACTAACCCGCTTGCCTGGTTCCACGGTAAGC
>DATHMN010000002.1:0-19256 GCA_035487135.1 Steroidobacteraceae bacterium
CACCGACGATGGAGAAGCCGACCGCCGCCAGACACAAGGGCAGGAAAGCGACCAGCGACACGTGAAACCACAGACTGCCGGCAACCGCGACCAGCGCGCTCACTGCGATACCTCCCAACACACCTTCCCAAGTCTTCCCGGGGGACACCTCGGGCGCCAGGCGGATACGACCATAGCGCCGGCCGAAGAAGAATGCGCCAATGTCGGCGACCCACACCAGCAGCAACGCAAACAGCACCCACTGGGCCCCGTGCGGGGGCGCGAGCCGCAGGCGCGACAGTGCCAGCCAGGAGGGCACCAGCGCCAGGATTCCGGCCGCCGCGGCCGACCAGGACGACACATGGCGCGGTGCGAACGTGATCCAGGCGAGCGCTGCCAGCCACCAGAGGAGTGCGCCGGCCAGCAGCAGCTCGCAGGCTCCGGGGCGCTGCGCGTAAACCCAGGCGCCCCACAGCAACAGCGCCACGAGCAGCACATAGCCAAGGCGCAGCATGCGGCCACCCAAGCGGACGAAGGCCGACCACTCCCAGGCGCCCGCCAGCACCAGCACGGTGATGACGGCCACCGTCACCCACCCCGGCAGCCACAGCAGCGTCGGCAGAAACAGCGCCGCCAGCACGACCGCCGTAATGATCCGCTTGCGCAGTGCCACCGAGATCACGGTGCGATCAAGCCTTGACCGCGCCGTGCTGCGCGGCCGTCTGCCCGAAACGGCGCTCGCGCCCGGCAAAGAAGGCGAACGCCTCCTCCAGATCGCGCACTGTGAAGTCCGGCCACAGTTGCGCGCTGAAGTACAGCTCGGCGTAGGCCAGATCCCACAGCAGGAAGTTACTGAGCCGCTGCTCGGCGCCGGTGCGGATCAGCAGGTCGGTCTGCGGCAACCCCGCGAGCGCCAGTGCCGCACCGAAGCGCGCCTCGCTGATGTCCTCCGCCCGCAGGGCGCCGCTCGCGCACTCGCGCGCCAGCTGCTGTGCCGCCTGCACGACATCCCAGCGCCCGCCATAGCTCATGGCCACCTGCAGCCTCAGGCCGGAATTGGCGGCGGTGCGCTCCTCGGCGGCGGCAATGCGGGCCTGCAGGCGCACCGAGAGGCTCTTGCGCTCGCCGATGAAACGCATGCGCACCCGACGGCGGTCGAGCTCGCTCACCTCGCGGTCGATCGCCTCGATGAACAAGGTCATCAGACTCAAGACCTCCTCGGCCGGGCGGCGCCAGTTCTCGCTCGAAAACGCGAACAGCGTGAGCGCCTCGACGCCGCGCTGCGAACATTCCTCGATGCACATGCGCACCGCGGCGAGCCCCGCCTTGTGTCCGGCGGTGCGGGTGAGTCCACGCGCCGCCGCCCAGCGGCCATTGCCGTCCATGATGACGGCGACGTGGCGCGGCAGGACCTGCGCCTGCGCCATCACACCTGCATGACCTCTTTTTCCTTGGCAGCGAGCAGTGAGTCGATCTCGGCGACGTGCTTGTCGGTGAGCTTCTGCACCTCCTGCTCGGCACGCCGCTCGTCGTCCTGCGAGACCTGCTTTTCCTTGAGCTGGTGCTTGATGTCGTTCATGACATCGCGGCGCACGTTGCGCACCGCGACGCGGGCATTCTCCGCGTCGTGGCGCAGCACCTTGGTAATCTCGCGGCGCCGCTCCTCGGTGAGCGGCGGCATCGGAATGCGTACCACGGTGCCGGCGGTCTGCGGCGTCAGGCCCAGGTCGGACTTGAAGATGGCCTTCTCGATCGCCTGCACCACGCTCTTCTCCCAGGGCGAAATGACCAGCGTGCGGCCGTCCTCCACCGCGATGCTCGCCACCTGCTGCAGCGGCACGTCGGAGCCGTAGTAGTCGACCTTGAGATGCTCGATCAGGCTCGGGTGCGCGCGGCCGGTGCGCAGTTTCCTGAGGTCCGCCTGGAAGGTCTGCACGCACTTGCTCATGCGCGCCGCCGCGTCTTTCTTTACGTCTTCGAGCATGGGGCTCTCTCCTCGCCGCGCCTGCGGCTCACTCGACCGTCACCGAGGTACCGACCTCTTCGCCCTGTACGATCCGGGTGAGGTCGCCGGGATTGTTGAGATTGAACACCCGCAAAGGCAAGCGGTTGTCGCGGCACATGACGATGGCGGTGGCGTCCATCACGTTGAGGCGCTCGCTGAGCACCCGGTCGAAGGTCAGCTGCGCGTAGCGTACCGCGGCGGGGTTCTTCACCGGGTCATCGGAATAGACGCCGTTGACCTTGGTGGCCTTGAGCAGCACATCGGCGTTGATCTCGATGGCGCGCAGTGCCGCGGCGGTGTCCGTGGTGAAGAACGGATTGCCGGTGCCGGCGCCGAAAATCGTGACGCGGCCCTTTTCCAGATGGCGCATGGCGCGACGGCGGATGTAGTCCTCGCACACCTCATTGATGCGGATCGCCGACATGACGCGCGCATGCATGCCGAGGCTCTCGAGCGCGTCCTGCATGGCGAGCGCGTTCATCACCGTGGCGAGCATTCCCATGTGGTCGGCCGCCACGCGGTCCATGCCGGCACGCGCCAGTCCTGCGCCGCGGAAGATGTTGCCGCCGCCGATCACCACCGCGACCTGCACTCCCATCTCGATGATGTCCTGCAGCTCGCCGGCGATGCGCCGCAGCACCGCCGGGTCGATGCCGTAGTCACCGCTCCCCATCAGCGCCTCGCCCGAAAGCTTGACCAGGATCCTCGAGAAGGCCGCCTTGGCTTGCGTCATCTGCATTCCCCTGAAGATGGATGGAAAAAACCCCGCGCGGGGCGGGGTTTGCTCCTGTGGCTCACCGTTCGCCCCGTCAGTGCTTGATCCTCGGGTCAGAACCCTTGACCTGCGCCATGACGTCCGCGACGAAATCCTCGGCCTTCTTTTCGATACCGGCACCGACTTCGAAGCGCTCGAAGGCGAGCACCTGGGCCTTGGCGCCCTGCAGCAGCTTCTCGATGGTCACGTCCGGATCCTTGACGAAGGGCTGGCCGCTCAGCGTGATCTCGCCGAGCGCCTTGCGCAGCCGCCCCTCGACCATCTTGGCGACGATCTCCGGCGGCTTGCCTTCACCGTGAGCTTGCTCGGTGAGGATATCGCGCTCCTTGGCGACCACTTCCGCCGGCACCTGGGCGGGACTGAGGTAGCGGGGATTGCTGGCCGCGACATGCATGGCGAGATCGTAGGCGAGAGCCGCGCTGCCGCCCTGCAGCGCCACCAGCGCCCCGATGCGGGTGCCGTGCACGTAGGCGCCCAGATGCTCCGGCGCGCTGAGCACGACGCAGCGACGCAGGCTGATGTTCTCACCAATCTTGGCGATGAGTGCGCGCCGCCGCTCTTCGATACTCTCGCCGCTCGGCAGCGCGGCGGCTGCGAGCGCGGCGAGATCTGCCGGGCGCAGCGCCAGCGCGCAGTCGCTCACCGCCTGGGCAAACGCACGGAACTCCTGCTCGCGGGCCACGAAGTCGGTCTCGCAGTTGACCTCGACCATGGCGGCGGTGCGTGCATCGGCCGACTTGCTGATGGCGATGACGCCCTCGGCAGCGACCCGCGTCGCCTTCTTGTCGGCCTTGGCCAGACCCTGCTTGCGCATGAGCTCGGCGGCGGCATCCAGATCGCCCTTGGTCTCGACCAGTGCCTTCTTGCACTCCATCATGCCCGCGCCGGTGCGCTCACGAAGCTGCTTCACTGCATCTGCTGAGATATTCATGACTAAATCCCTTTAAATTTAAGGCTCGGAGGCGCCCGCACCGCCGCGTCCCTTGCGGCGCTGGGTGGCTCCGGGGCGGCGCACACCTTCCGGCGGCGGCACGGTTCCGGCGGCAACGTCGGCGACGACTTCCGGAGTCTCGGGATCCTCCTCCTCGACGGCGAGCTCGGCGGGTGCCCCCGGCGGCTTGACCGCCGGCAGCTTGCGCCGTGCCGGGGCTTTCTTGCGCACTGCCGGCTGCGGCCGCTGGCGTCCGCGCGCCTGCTTGCGGCGCGGATTGCCGGCTTCGTCGAGCTCGACGAACTCGTCCTCACCGACCGCCACCTGCGGCACAGCTTCGCGGCCCTCGAGCACGGCATCGGCGATACCGGTGGCGTACAGGTGGATGGCGCGCATGGCGTCGTCGTTGCCGGGAATCACGTAATCGATGCCGTCCGGCGAACAGTTGGTGTCCACGATCGCCACCACCGGGATGCCAAGCTTCTTCGCCTCGTGGATAGCGATGTTCTCGTGCCCCACGTCCACGACGAACAGCGCATCCGGGAGCGACTCCATGTTCTTGATGCCGCCCAGGCTTCTTTCCAGCTTGTCCATCTCGCGCCGCAGCTGCGTCGCCTCTTTCTTGCCGCGCTTCTCGAGCGCACCGGAGGCGGCGAGTTCGGTGATCTCGGCCAGCCGCTTGATCGACTGGCGGATGGTCTTGAAGTTCGTGAGCATGCCGCCCAGCCAGCGCTGGTTGACAAACGGCTGGCCGGCGCGCTCGGCTTCCTTCTGGATCGACTCGCGCGCTGAGCGTTTGGTGCCGACGAACAGCACCCGGCCGCCATCGGCGATCACGCCCTTGATGAAGTTCGCAGCCTCGGTGTACATGGGCTGCGTCTTCTCGAGATTGATAATGTGAATCTTGTTACGTTCGCCGAAGATAAAAGGGGCCATCTTCGGGTTCCAGAAGCGGGTCTGATGTCCGAAATGGACTCCCGCCTCCAGCATCTGTCGCATGGACACGCCGGGCATAAAAACTCCTGTGTGGGTTAAGCCTCCGCGCATCCCCGTGACCATCCTGCGGTGGCGTTGCGGCCGCTGCAGGACACCCAGTCACTTGGTTCGTGATGCGCGTGTGGGTTGCGTTGCCAAAAAAGGCCGCGCTTTATACCATGAAGATCTCATCGGAACAATGTCTTAGGCGTCCTCAGGACTCTTGTCGCCGGACGCCGCCGGCCCCATCTCGTAGACCCTATGCACGTGACCATCAAGACCGCCGAAGAGCAGCAGAAAATGCGCACCGCCGGACGCCTGGCAGCCGAGGTGCTCGACATGATCGGGGAGCACGTGGTGCCGGGGGTGACCACCGAGGAGCTCGACCGCATCTGCTACGACCACATCGTGAACGTGCAGCGCTCGGTGCCGGCCAACCTCAATTACCGCGGCTTCCCGAAGACCATCTGTACCTCGGTGAATCACGTGGTGTGCCATGGCATTCCGAACGACAAGCGCCTGAAGGCCGGTGACATCGTCAATATCGACGTCACCGTGATTCGCGATGGCTTTCATGGCGACACCAGCCGCATGTACCTGGTCGGCAAGGCGCCCCCGCACGCGCAGCGCCTCTCGGAGACCTGTTTCGCCGCCATGTGGCGCGGTATCGAGGCGGTACGCCCCGGCACCCGCCTGGGCGATATCGGCCATGCCATTCAGACCTTCGTGGAACAACACGACTACTCGGTGGTGCGCGAGTACTGCGGCCATGGGATCGGGCGGGTCTATCACGAAGATCCGCAGGTGCTGCACTACGGCGAGCCCGGCACCGGCTTCGAGCTCAAACCGGGCATGACATTCACCATCGAGCCGATGGTGAACGCCGGTCGCCGCCACGTGCGCCTGCTGCCCGATGGCTGGACGGTGATCACCAAGGACCACTCGCTGTCGGCGCAATGGGAGCACACCGTGCTGGTCACCGAGGACGGCTTCGATGTCCTCACCCTGGGCGCGGACGGCGCACGGCACTGACTGTCGCCTCAGCCATGGGAGCTGCTGACACCGAGTTGCTCGAAGAAACGCTCCCGACCGGCACCCACCGCCCGTTCCTGTGGCCCCTGCTCGCGCAGCTGCCGCAGCAGCTCGGCGCCGATCCGACGCCTGCGGCCTGGCGTGTCCTGCTGCGACAGGCGCATGAAGAGCTGCGCGAGCGTTTCTACGCCGAAGAACCGGTCGAAGACCTGGTGCATGCGCGTGCCGCACTCATCGATGCGGTGCTGCGCGAAGCGTGGCGGCTGCACGGCGGCCGGCTGAGCGAATGGGCGCTGATCGCCGTCGGCGGCTACGGGCGCGGCGAACTGCACCCGGCCTCCGACATTGACATCCTGCTGCTGGCACCGCGAGCGCCCGATGGCGCCGGCAGCGCCGCGGTCGAGCAGTTGGTGACGTTGCTGTGGGACATCGGTCTCGAGGTCGGGCACAGCGTGCGCACCGTGAGCGAGTGCCGCGAGGAATGCATCGGCGATGTGGGCGTCATGACGACCCTGCTCGAGGCACGCCTGTTGGCCGGTCACGAGCCGCAGTTCGCCGCCATGCGCGATGCACTCGCCCCCGAACACATCTGGCCGGTGAAGCAGTTCTTCGAGGCCAAGGTGCACGAGCAGTCCGCGCGTCACCTGAAAGCGAACGACACCGCCTACAACCTCGAGCCGAACGTCAAGACCGGGCCCGGCGGCCTGCGCGACATCCAGACCATCGCCTGTGTGGCCAAGCGCCAGTTCGGCGCCGACAGCCTCGACGGCCTGGTGACCCACGGCTTCCTCACACTGGCGGAGCTGCGGCGCCTCAAGCAGGCGCAGGCCTTCCTGTGGAAGGTGCGCTTCGGCCTGCACAGCCTCACCGGCCGCCACGAGGACCGGCTGCTGTTTGACCACCAGATCCGCCTGGCGCAGATCTTCGGCTACGAGGATGCCTCTTACACGCTGGCGGTCGAGCAGTTCATGCAGCGCTACTACCGCACTGTCAAGGACGTGAGCCTGTTGAACGAGCTGCTGCTGCAGCTGTTCCGCGAGGCGATCCTGTCGGAGAGCGAGCCGCCGCGGCCGCTCAATGCGCGCTTCCAGGTCCGCAACGGCTCGCTCGAGGCGGTGAGCGAGGAGGTGTTCGCCCGCACCCCCTCGGCACTGCTGGAGCTGTTCGTGCTGCTGCAGCTGAACCCCGAGATCCACGGCGTGCGCGCCTCGACCATGCGTGCGGTCGCCAAGCACCTGTGGCTGATCGATGAGGAGTTCCGTCAGAACCCGCGCCACCACCGGCTGTTTCTCGAGATCCTGCGCTCGCCGGTCGGGGTCACCCACGAGCTGCGCCGCATGAACACCTACGGCGTGCTCGGGCGCTACATCCCGGCGTTCGGGCGCGTGGTCGGGCGCATGCAGTACGACCTGTTCCACGCCTACACCGTCGATGCGCATACGCTGTTCGTGGTCAGCAACCTGCGCCGCTTCGCCATCCCGCGCTACGACCACGAGCTGCCGGAAGCCTCGCGCGTCATGCAGTCGCTGCCGCGCCAGGAAGTCGCCTACCTCGCCGCCCTGTTCCACGACATCGCCAAGGGCCGCGGCGGCGATCACTCGGAGTTGGGCGCGGTGGATGCCGAGGCATTCTGCCTCGAGCAGGGTCTGTCGCCCTACGATGCGCGCCTGGTGGCGTGGCTGGTGCGCCACCACCTGGAGCTGTCGATCACTTCGCAGAAGCAGGACATCGGCGACCCGCAGGTCATCAATGCCTTCGCCCGCAAGGTGGGCGATGAAACGCATCTCGATTACCTGTACGTGCTCACCTGTGCGGACGTGCGCAGCACCAACCCGAAGCTGTGGAACTCGTGGAAGGCTTCGCTGTTCTCCGACTTCTATCAGCGGGTGAAGCGCGCGCTGCACCGCGGCCTCGAGAGCCCGGTCGATCCGGAGCATCTGGTACGTGAGACCCAGGATGGCGCGCGCAGCCTGCTGATCGAACGCGGCGTCGCCGAGAAGAACATTGCCGGCGTGTGGACGCGCTTCACACCCGGCTATTTCCTGCAGCACTCGCCCGAGGAGGTCGCCTGGCACACGCGTCTGCTGGCCGAGCGCGCCAGCGATTCGGATGAGCCGCTGGTCGCGCTCGATGCCCACAGCGTGCGCGGCACGACCGCGGCGCTCATCTTCACCCGCCCGCGCCGCTATGGTTTTGCACGCACCACGGCCGCGCTCGACCAGCTCGGCCTCAACATCGTCGATGCGCGCATCACCCCGACCGGCGATGGCTTCAGCCTCGATCTCTACCACCTGCTCGAGGATGACGGTGCGCCGATCGCCGACCATGACCGCCTGGAGGAAATCGAGCGCGCGCTGTGGCGTTCGGTCAAGAAGCCCGCCGATGCCCCGTTCGCGGTCTCGCGGCGCGCACCGCGCCAGGCGCGCATGTTCAACACGCCGACCCAGATCGCTCTCAGCGCCGATGAGCGCAACTGCCGCTCGGTGCTGGAGCTCACCGCCGGCGACCGCCCCGGTTTGCTGTGCGATGTCGGCCAGGTGCTCATGCAGGAGGGCGTCACGCTGCAGGCCGCCAAGATCATGACCGTGGGTGAGCGCGCCGAGGACACCTTCTATCTGACCGACTTCGGCGGTCAGCCGCTGGCTGCCGCCGCCGGTGAACAGCTGAAGGTGCGCCTAGTGCAGGTGCTCGACCAGCGCCTCGCGGCGCTGCGCGCAAGCTGAGCCGCCGCCCGCCCATGTCGGACCCCGCAGCGTTGCAGACGGTGATCGAGGCGGCCTACGCGCGCCGCGCGGAGCTCGGCCCGCAGAACCTGCCGCAGCCGCTGGCGATGGCGCTGGAGGAATGCCTGCAGGGACTTGATAGCGGCCGCCTGCGGGTCGCCGAACCGCACGCCGGCAGCTGGCGGGTCAACGAATGGCTGAAGAAGGCGGTGTTGCTGTATTTCCGCACCCACGACAATCAGCTCGTGGAAGGCGGCTTCACGCGCTTCTACGACAAGGTGCCCCTCAAGTATCAGGACGCGAGCGAGGCCACACTGCGCGCGGGTGGTGCGCGCATCGTGCCGCACGCGCTGGTACGACGCGGCGCTTACATCGCCCCCGATGCGGTGCTCATGCCGAGTTACGTCAATATCGGCGCCTATGTGGGTGCCGGCACCATGGTCGATACCTGGGCAACGGTGGGCTCGTGCGCGCAGATCGGCCGCAACGTGCACCTCTCCGGCGGCGTCGGCATCGGCGGAGTGCTCGAGCCGCTGCAGGCCGCCCCGACCATCATCGAGGACGACTGTTTTATCGGCGCACGCTCGGAGATCGTCGAGGGCGTCATCGTGGAAGCAGGTTCCGTCATCTCCATGGGCGTCTTCATCGGCCAGAGCACGCGCATTTACGACCGCGCCAGCGGCACGATCCTGCAGGGTCGGGTGCCGGCCGGCTCGGTCGTGGTCTCCGGCACGCTGCCCGCGCCCGACAACCGCTACAGCCTGTACTGCGCCGTGATCGTCAAGCGGGTCGACGCGCAGACGCGTGCCAAGACTTCCATCAACGAACTGCTGCGCAGCGCGAGCCAGCCGTAGCGTGCGCGCCACGCGTGCGCCGCACGGCGCGCGTCTGCGCCGCGCGGATCGCGGTGTCACGCTGGTCACAAAGACGCGGCGACGCTGACGCCCGCATCTCGAGCGCGAACCGGTGCAAATCGTCAAGGGTACGGTGCGGCGCCCTGGCCGCGCGCGCTGCGCGCCGCGGTGGCCGACGCCGTTACGTCGGCCACCGCAGTGGCGGGTCGGCCCCGCGGCGCTCTTAGAACTTGTAGCGCACGCCGATGGTCGGGTTGATGTTGGTGGTCTTGATGTAGCCGAACGCCAGCCCATCGTGCACGCCGCTGTACATCGCGCCCGCGTAAACATCGAAGTGCACGTTGAAGCGATAGTCGGCGTCGAAGGAAAAGGTCTGCAGGTTGCCGCTGCAGGCACTGTGCGCGTTGGTATTGCAGCCGGCCTGAGTGCCCGAGCCGTAGGCGCTCTGATGCACCCCGTAATACGCCCCAGTCAGTTCCAGCTGCGGGAGGACCGTGTAACGCAGGCCGCTCCAATAGACCTGCAGGATCTTCTGATTGTTGTAAGCGGTGTTATTGACGTACGCCAGCACGTAGCCGCCGATGTCGGTGAAGCCCGGATTGAGTGGTGTGGCGGGATTCAGGTACTTGATGTACTCATAGCCACCGAACAGCTTGACCGGGCTCAGCTTGTACAGTGCCATCAGCGCGTAGGCCGTGTTGTCGGATACCGTGCCGCTCAGCGAATTCGACAGCGTGTAACCCTCCGGCAGCGTGCCCGCCTGGGCGACGCTCAGCGCGCTCGCCGTGATCGAGCTGCGCACTTTGGAGTAGTAGCCATCGACGGACGCCCCCGCGAGGCTGCCGCCCACGTCCGCCTGCACCGCAGTGCGGCCGGCGCCATTGGAGCCGTTGAACTTGTAGAGGCCACCGATGTGCACCAGATCCTCAAAGTTCAGCAGGTACTTCGCGGTCGAATCCAGCCGGTTGTCCTCACTGCTGCCGCCGCCGGCGTAGGTGTTGGAGGCGCCGAGCAGGCCGAAAGCCGTCGCCATGTAATTGGGGTCGTACTTCACCATGCCCTCGGACAGCAAAGTGATCTGCCGGCCGAAGGTCAGGCTGCCGAAGTGCTCCGAGGTAAACCCGACATAGGCGGTCTGGAATGCCTGCCCGGCGGAACTGCCGTCGACACCGATGCTCTGCGCGGTCGCGACCTTGCCGTTATTCGCGGTCAAGGACTTGAGCGAATCGGCGATCTGGCCGGACTGCGGATTGAAGAATGTCTCGACCTGGAAAACGGCCGCCCACTCACCCACCAGGGGCTCGAGACCCTGCAGACCCACGCGCGACTGACCCATATTGCTCGGTGTCAGGCCTGAGGCCGACTGATAGCTGTTCGAGCGCACGATGTTGCCGCTGGCAGCGGGTCGGTAGGGTGTGAACGGCGCACTGTGGGTGTCGAACTGATAGCCGATGTCGACGACCCCATAAAGGGTAATGCCCTTCCAGGTCAGACTGTCCTCGGTATCGACGCCCGGACCGGTCTTCTGCTGCGCAGCCGCCGGCAGGGCGGCCGCGAGTGCGACCAGCGCCAGCGCAATTGCCGCGCCCCGGTGACGGCGGATTGCCGCGGGCAGTTTTAGCCGGCGCGCGCCGCTCCCGGTGGGCGTGCGGCCAGGGCCGTGCCCTTGTTCTATGTTGTCGTGCTCAGCCTGCGGAATCGTGCCGATCATTTAGCCCAGCCTCCCTGACGGCGCTCGCTTCAGCGCCGCGGCCAGTGTCAGCGGGCCCTGGTTATACGGTCAGTCGCGCAGCGGTCACAAAGTGGTCGCCAGCCGCTCTTGAGCGCTGCGGTTTCAAAAACCGGCGTCGGTGTGGCGGCGTTACGTCAACTCCACTAGGCGCCGGGCGCCCGATGTGACGGGGCACCGCCCGGCTGCGAGGGACGGCGGCCTTACTTGAGCGGATCGTCGGGCGCGAATATGCGGGTGAACATCGCGATGACCGCCGGCTGCGGACGGCGCACCTGCGGCAGGGACTGGTAACTCTCCCAGCCGCCGCCGAGGCTGCGGTAGAGAGCGATGAAGTCCTCGGCCAGCGCCACCTGTGCTGCGGTGTACTGCTCCTCGATGTCGTATTCGGCGCGCTCCGCCTCCACGACGTTCAGGTAGTCGGTGAGTCCGCGCTCATAGCGCTCGTTGGCGAGCGTCACGGCGCGCTGGCTGGCGAGTAGTGCGGTCTCGAGCTTGTCGAGACTCTGCTGCTCGGCGCCGTAGAGATCGAAGCTGCTGTCGACCTCGCGCACCGCGCCCTGGATGGTCTGTTTATAGGTGACCAGAAGCGCGCGGGTCTGCAGATCGGCGATCTCGACCTGCGCATCGAGTGCGCCGAAGTCGAGCAGCGGCCAGGCCGCTGCCGGGCCGGCCGACCAGATGTGCTTGCCGATGGAGGGCAGCGTGCCCTGTGACTGTTTCTGAAAGCCGACCGCACCGCTGAGCGCGAGCTCCGGAAACAGGTTCGCGGTGGCGACGCCGATGCGCGCCGTCGAGGCGGCGAGCGAGCGCTCAGCCTCCTGCACGTCCGGGCGGCGCCGCAGCAGATCGAGCGGCAGGCCGGTGTCAATGACTGCCGGGACCGCCGGCACCATCGCCGCCGCGCTCAACTCCTTGACCATCTCCTCGGGGTACAGGCCGAGCAACGTGGCGATGGTGTACTGCGCGGCATGCATCTGCGCCTCCACCGGCGCTACCTGCGACTCGAGCGTCGCGAGCTCGCGAGTGGCGAGCGTGACGTCCAGTTCGTTGGTGATCCCGCGCTGGTAACGCAGGGTGACGATGCGCTGCGACTCGCGCAGCACGTCGATGGCGCCGCGCAGCACCGCGGCGCGCACCTGCAGCCCGCGCAGGTCGACGTAGGAGCGCGCGACGTCCGCCACCACGGCCACTAGCACCGCGTTGCGCGCCGCGAGCTGCGCCTGCGTGTCGTCGCGCGTCGCCTCGATCTCGCGCCGGTACTTGCCGAACACGTCGAGCTCCCACACCGCATCGAAGCCGCCGATCGCATTGATGTGGGTCAGCCCCGAGGTATCGTCGGCCGAGACCAGCGTCTGTGAAGCGCGGCCGCGCGTCAGATCCGTACCGGTACCGTGGGCGGCGCCCGCCGAGGCCTCGGCCACCGGCAGTACGGTGCCGATGATCGCCGCCTCCTGAACGCGCGCCGCCTGCAGGCGGTCGAGCGCCACTTGCAGATCCGGATTGCCCTGGATCGCCCGCTCGACCAGCGAATCAAGCTCCGGATCCTCGAGCGCGTGCCACCAACCGGTGATTTCGACCGGGGTGGCATCCTTGACGCTGTGGCTTTCGAGCGCCGCCCCGTGGCCGGCACTCGCGGCGTACTGCGGCGGCAGCTCAAGCGCCGGCTGGTGGTAGTTCGGTCCCACTGCGCAGCCGGTGAGGACTGCGGCGAGCGTACTAAGTAGAGTGGAACGCGGGCGGTACACGCTCATCCCCGCTCAGGGGTGCGCCGCCGCGGCGGGGGCGACCGGTGCGCTCGAGCGCACGCGCTCACCTGCGCTGATCTGACTGCTGATGTTGAGCGCCAGCTGCTCGCCCGCGGCGACCCCCGCTGACAGCTCGACCATGCTGCCGTCGTCGCGCCCGATGGTGACGGCGCGGAAGCTGACCGTGCCGTCGTGGTCGACCACCGCGACCTGCGGGCCGCTGGCACGGAACACCAGCGCCGCGGGCGGCACCTGCACCTGGCCGCGCGGCGGCAGACCGAAGCCGACCTTCACGTACATGCCGGGCACGAACTCGCTTTTCGGGTTCGGGAGGTCGATCTCGACGCGCAGGGTGCGCGCCTGCGGGTTCAAGGCGTTCGCGGTGCGGGTGACCTTGCCGCTGTACTGGCGCGTCGTCCCACCGGCTGTCTGGATCTGCACCGGCGCATTGCCGTTGATGAGATCGTCGGCGGCGCTCTGCGGCGCATCGACGAAAATGCGGATCGGGTCGTTCTGCGACATGACGTAGAGCGGCGTGGTGGCGGAAGTGCTGCCGGCGGTCACCAGGTTGCCGATGTCGATATCGCGCACGGTGATCACCCCGTCGTACGGGGCGGTGACCTTCTTAAAGGCCGCCAGCGCTGCGTATTGGTTGACGCGCGCCTGGGCGAGCGCCGCATCCGCCTGCGCCGACTTGTAGCGCGCGACCGAGCTGTCGTAGTCCGCCTTCTTTTCCTCGCGCTCCTGCTCGGACACCACGCCCTTGGGCGAATCGCGCCAGCGCTCATAGGTGGTCTCACTGAACTGTGCCTCGGCCTTGCGCACCAGCACCTGCGCCTCGCTCGCCTGCAGCTGGGCATGCGCCGCGGCAAGCTCGGCATCGAGCTCCGGGGTCTCGATGAGCGCCAGCACCTGGCCGCTCTTCACGCGGTCGCCGATGTCCACGAACCACTGGCCGACATAGCCGTTGACGCGCGCGTAGATCGTGCTCGCATGCCAGGCGGCGCTGTAGCCGGGCAGCACCAGGCGCTGCACGGCGCCGACCGGCTGCGCGCTCACCACCTCGACCAGCGGGGCGGCCTCGGCCGATTCGCTGGTGGCGCGCGCGACGCCGCGCGCCTTGACGAAGCGATCGATCGATACGAGCACGAAGGCGACCGCCAGCACCGCGGCGATGATCAGCCCGGCCTTCTTCAGGCGCGCCTCGGTGCCCGCATCAAAGTGCGTGGCGACCGCGTGCGTCTCGGCGTGTGAGGCGTCCTCAGCCACATCAGTGGGACGGATGTCCTGCGCGTGCGGCGGCTGTCGTTCCGGGACCTGGGTGGCTTGCATGGTCTCGCCTTCAGGCAGTGACGCTGGCGGTGAGCGGCGCGCGGCGCAGTAGCCGGTACATGATCGGCACGAACACCAGCGTGGCGAAGGTGGCGAACAGCAGCCCACCGATCACCGCGCGCGCCAGCGGTGCGTTCTGCTCGCCGCCCTCGCCCACACCGATGGCCATCGGCACCATGCCGAGGATCATGGCGCCCGCGGTCATCAGCACCGGACGCAGGCGGGTGAAGCCTGCGGTGGCTGCGGCCACCAGCGGGGTGTCGCCGAGCGCCAGGCGCTGGTTGGCGAAGCTCACCACCAGGATACTGTTGGCGGTGGTGAGTCCGATGCACATGAGGGTGCCCATGAGTGCCGGGACGCTCAGATGCGTCTGCGTGAGGAACAGCATCCACATCACGCCGCTGAGCGCGAACGGCACGGCCATGAGCACGACCAACGGATCGATCCAGCTCTGGAAATTGATCACCAGGAACAGGTACACCAGTACCACCGCGAGTGCGATGCCGGTAAACAGTCCCGTATAGCTCTCGCGCATGGTCTGCACCTGGCCGCTGAGGCTGACCTTCATCGCCTTCTCAGCCGGTGGCTGGTTGGCCGCGAGCACACGCTCAATGTCGCGCGCGGTCGAATACAGGTCACGGTCCTGCACGCCGGCGTGCACGTCGAACACTGGACGAATGTTGAGCTGCGAAGTCACCAGCGGTACCTGCTGGCGGCCGATCGAGGACAGGTTCATGAGCAGCTGCGCCTGGCCACCGTCGCTGCCGCCGCTCACCGGCATCAGCTTCAGGTCCTGCGACGAGGCAATGTCGTAAGTCGGCTGCTGCACCACCAGTGGATAGCTGACTCCGCTCTGGGGGTCGACCCAGAAGTTAGGCGCCGTCTGCGCGCTGGAGTTGGTGGTCACCAGCACGTTGCTGGCGGTGTCGCGCTGCGACAAACCGACCTGCGTAGCGAGCGCGCGGTCAACGTCGAGTGACAGCGCCGGCGCGTCCGGCACCTGGAACACGTGCGCATCCACCACCCCGGGAATGCGCGCGATGAGCCGCGTCAGGCGGGTGGCGAGCGCGTAGGCGCTGGTGCTGTCGGAAGCGCTGATGCGGATGTCGATGGGCGCCGGCTGGCCGAAGTTCAGCACCTGGTCGACGATGTCCGCGGGCTGAAAAAAGAACTGCAGCGCCGGGAAGCGCTGCGGCAGCTCACGCCGCAGCATCGCGGTCAGCCGCGCCGTGGGGCTGTGCTTGTGGTTGAGCGAGATGAGGATTTCGCCGTCCATGGGACCGACCGTCGCCGAGTCGCTGAGCGCGAGGTTGATGCCGCTGTACGGCAAGCCGATGTTGTCGAGGATCACGCTGATCTCATCGCTGCCGACCAGCTGGCGGATCGCTCCCTCGACCGCGGCAAAGTACTGCTGCGTCGCCTCGATACGGGTCCCCGGCGGGGCACGCACGTGCAGGCGCATCTGGCCGGCGTCGACGTCGGGGAAGAAATCCCGTCCCAGCAACGGAAACAGCGGCAGCGACACCAGCATGATGCCGAGGAACACCAGCACCGTTATGCGGGCCTGCGACAGCGCCCAGCTGACGGTATTGCGGTAGCCCTCGCGGAACCGCTGGAAACCGGCCTCGAAGCTGCGATGGATCGCGCCCAATCGGGTCAGCCAGCCGGCCGGCGCGCCGACCTGGTTCTCGGCGGGTACGCCGGAGCCAGGCGTGCGGCCATGGGCGGTGCGCATCAGGTAGTAGAACAGCACCGGCACCATGGTGAACGACAGCACCAGGCTCGCCAGCAGCGAGACGATCACCGACACCGACAGCGGCGAGAACAGGTATTTGGCGGTGCCCTGCAGCAGGAACACCGGCACGAACACGATGCAGATGCACAGCGTCGACAGGAACGTCGGCGTGCCGACTTCGCCGGCGCCGTAGATGATGGCGTTGCGCAGGTCGGCGTGCAGGCCCGCGTGGCGCTCGATGTTCTCGATCACCACCGTGCCGTTGTCGACCAGGATGCCCACCGCGAGCGCGAAGCCGCCGAGCGTCATGGTGTTGAGTGTCTCGCCACCCAGCCCCATCAGCAGCACCGCGCTGATGATCGACAGCGGAATGGCCGCGAGGATGATGAGCGTCAGCCGCCAGTTGCCGAGGAACAAGAGGATCATGAGCGCGGTCAGAGCGGCGGCCATGGCGCCGCCCATCAGCACGCTGTTGAGGGCCGCCTTGACGAACACCGACTGATCGAAGAGCGGCTGGATACGCACTCCCGCGGGCAGCATGTGGCGGATCTCCGGCAGCACCGCGCGGATGCCGTTGATCACCGCGAGCGTCGACACCCCGCCGGTATTGCGGATGGTCATGAGCGCCCCGGGCACGCCGTCCACCGACACCGAGTTGGTCTGCACTTGGAAGCCGTCGTGCACGTGCGCCACGTCGCGCATGAACACTTCGCGGCCGTCGACCCACTTGATCGGGAAGGTGTTGATCGCCTCGATCACGTTCGGGCTGTTGTTCATCGCCACGAGGTAATCGAACGCGCCGATCTTGACATCGCCGGCCGGCAGGATGACGTTCTGGCTCAGCAGCGCGTTGGCGACGTCGGCGGGAGTGAGTCCGCGCGCCTGCAGCGCCTGCTGATTGAGGTCCGCCATGATGACGCGCGGCTTGCCGCCGTACGGATAGGGCACCTCGGCGCCGTGCACCACCGCCAGTGCCGGGCGGATGACGTTCTGGCCGAGATCATTGAGCGCGGTGTCGGGCAGCGTGTTGCTGGCGAGGCTTAGCTGGATGATCGGCACGTCGGTGGCGCCATAACGGATCACCAGCGGCGGGGTGATGTTCGGCGGCATGTACTTGAGTACCACCAGCGCGCTGCTGGCGAGCTGCGCCACCGCGCGGGTCACATCCGCCCCCTCGTGCAGATAGACCTTCTCGACACCGACGCCCTCGTAGCTGGTGGCCTCGATGCGCGAGATGTCGTCCACCAGCGAGGCCAGCTGCCGCTCGTGCAGCGTCAGGATGCGATTCTGGATATCGACCGCGTCCATGCCGGCATAGGTCCACACCACGCTGCACACCGGGATGTCCATCTCGGGAAAGATGTCGATCGGCATGCGCAGCGCCTCACCGATCCCGAGGAGCCCGATCAGCAGCAGGAGCGAGGCGACCGTGTAGGGGTGGTTGAGGATGTAGCGAACGAGTGCCATGGCCGCCGAACCTCAGGCGTGCACGGCGGCGGCGTCCGCCAGCGGCTGACGGACGCGGAAACGGCTGCCCTGCCCCGGTGTGCTGAACACCTCGACCTCCGCACCGTGGGCGGCGCAGATCGATTTGACGATCGCAAGTCCCAGGCCCGCGCCACCCTGCTCGCGCGAGCGCGACACGTCCACGCGGTAGAAGCGCTTGAACACGTGCGGCAGCGCCTCGGCGGGAATGCCGATGCCGTCGTCGGTCACCTCGAGCACGGCGTGGGCGCCCTCGCGGCGCACCGACAGTCGCACCCGCCCGCCACTCGGGGTGTATTTGATGGCGTTGTCGAGCAGGTTGACGATGACCTGCTTGAGGCGCGCGCGGTCGCCCTCGACCGTGACCGGCGCGGCTGCCTCGCACTCGAGGCGGATCTGTTTGTCCTCGGCGAGCAGACCCATCTGCTCAGCGGTCGTGCTCGCGAGCTCCGCCAGATCGAAGCGCCGCCGTTCGGCGGGCGCCTCCGCTGCGTCCAGGCGCGAGAGCGCGAACAGACTGTCGACGATCTCGCGCAGCCGCTCGACGTCCTCGAGCACGCTGCCGAGAGTCTCACGCGTCGCGCGCGACAGCTCGCCGTTCTGCACCAGGTTCTCCAGCTCCCCGCGCATCACCGTGAGTGGCGTGCGCAGCTCGTGCGAGGCGTCCGCCACGAACTGCTTGGAGCCGTGCATGGAATCCTCCAGCCGCGAGAGCATGTGATTGAGTGCCACCGACAGGCGCTCGAGCTCATCGCCGGAGTGCGCCAGCGGCAGCCGCTCGCTCAGGTTGTGCTGGCTGATGTCCTCGGCCTTGGCGGCCATGCGCGCCACCGGATCGAGCGAGCGGCGCACCAGCACGAAGCCGCCGGCCACCGCCACGCACACCGCGATCGGCAGGCCCACGGCGAGCATGACCAGCACGTGGCGCAGGGTCTGCTCCGCCCCGACCGAGGAAATCCCGACCTCCACACGGTAGTGCGTGCCGTCTGCGGCCAGCGCTGGCACCGCAGCGATCAAGAGCGCCCCCTCGCTCAAGCGCACGCTGCGCTGCGCGCGCAGCGTAGCCGCGCCGTCAAGCGCGGGCACCTGCGCCGGGTCGAAGCGCTCATTGGGCGGAGCACCCGAGAGATAAACGACTGCGCCATCGGCACGCGTGATGCGGATGAAGCGGTCGTTGGCCTGCGGCGCGTACAGCGTCTCCACCTGGCTGCGCATGGCGCTCTCACTGCTGCGGCTCGCGGCGGCGACCAGCGTGTCGGAGATTTGCCGCGCGCGCCGCGCCTGGCTGTCGAGCAGGTTGGCTTCGAGGTAATGGCGCAGGAAAAACAGCGTGAGGCCCGCGAGCAGCACGAACACGACGGTCAGGACTCCGGCGTACCAGGCGACCAGCCGAAAGCTCAGCGAGCGCGTGTTCATGGTTCGGGACTATCGCCGAGCCCGTAGCCTACACCGCGCACCGTGCGGATGAGTTTGACTGGAAACGGGTCGTCGACCTTGGCGCGCAGGTGGCGGACGTAGACGTCGACGATGTTGGTCAGCCCCTCGAAGCTCTGGTCCCAGACGTGCTCGATGATCATGGTGCGCGAGAGCACGCGGCCGGGGTTGGCGGCCAGATACTCGAGCAGCGCGTACTCCTTGGGCGTGAGCTCGATGCGCCGTCCGGCGCGGCGCACCTGCTGGGTGAGCCGGTCGAGTTCGAGATCGGCCACCTTGAGTACGCTCGAGCGCACCACCGGCCCACGCCGCAGCAGCGCCTTCACCCGCATGACGAGCTCGGCGAAGGCGAACGGCTTGGTAAGGTAATCGTCCGCCCCCGCCTCGAAATTGCTGACCTTCTCCTGGGTCGCATCGCGCGCGGTGAGAATGAGGATCGGCACCTGCTGGTTGCGACGGCGGATGCGCCGCAGGAGCTCCTGACCCGGGAGCTTGGGCAGCATCAGATCGAGGAGGACG
>DATHMN010000003.1:0-29974 GCA_035487135.1 Steroidobacteraceae bacterium
TCTCGATCCTGCGTACGCCCACCGATATCTTCCCCAACATCAAGATCCCGGTCGTGGCAGCCGTTTGGAACTACACCGGGCTGTCGCCGGAGGAAATGGCGAACCGTCTGGTGCTGTTCACTGAGCGCACCGCGCAGACCACCGTCAACGACGTCGAGCACACCGAGTCGCAGAATCTGGCTGGCCGTGCCGTGGTCAAGTACTTCTTCCAGCCGAACGTCAACGAAGAGCTGTCGTTCGCGCAGATCACCGGCGTGTCGCAGACCCAGCTGCGCTCGGCCCCGCCCGGCACCACGCCGCCGTTCATCTTGGCCTACAACGCCTCCTCGGTACCGATTCTGCAGCTGGCGCTGTCCAGCCCCAAGTTGTCCGAGGCGCAGCTGTTCGACCTCGGCAACAACATCATCCGCACCGGGCTCGCCACGGTGCAGGGCGCCTCGATGCCCTACCCTTACGGCGGCCTGCAGCGCCAGATCCAGGTCGATCTCGATCCGGATGCCCTGCGCGCCAAGAACCTCTCCGGCAACGACGTCACCAACGCGCTGGCCTCGCAGAACTCGATCCTGCCGGCCGGCACGCAGAAGATCGGTGATCGTGAGTACTTCATCACGGTCAACGCCAATCCGCGCACCGTGGAGGAGCTCAATGACCTGCCGGTGAGAGCGCGCGACGGCACGGTGATCTACGTGCGTGACGTCGCCCATGTGCGCGACGGCTACCCGCCGCAGACCAACGTGGTGCGGCGCGACGGCAAGCGCGGTGTGCTGATGAGCGTGCTCAAGACCGGCAGCTCGTCCACTCTCGATATCATCCGCGGTATCAAGGAGCGCCTGCCGAACATCAAGACCCAGCTGCCGGAGGATTTCAACATCGACCTGGTGGGCGATCAGTCGGTGTTTGTGCGCGGCGCCATCGCCGGTGTGGTGCGTGAAGCGGTGATCGCCGCGGCGCTCACCGGACTCATGATCCTGCTGTTTCTCGGCAGCTGGCGCAGCACCGTCATCATCGCCATATCGATCCCGCTGTCGATCCTGACCTCGATCATCTGTCTGTCGGCGCTCGGCGAGACCATCAACATCATGACGCTCGGCGGCCTCGCGCTCGCGGTCGGCATCCTGGTGGACGATGCCACCGTCACCATCGAGAACATCAATTTCCACCTCGAGCACGGCGAGGACGTGGAGGAAGCGATTCTGAACGGCGCCCATGAGATCGCCCTGCCGGCGCTGGTCTCGACGCTCGCCATCTGCATCGTGTTCGTGCCGATGTTCATGCTGGTGGGCATCGCGCGCTATCTGTTCGTGCCGCTCGCCGAGGCGGTGGTGTTCGCCATGCTCGCCTCCTACGTGCTGTCGCGAACGCTGGTGCCGACGCTCTCCAAGTACTGGCTGCAGAAGCATGACGCGCAGGCGCAGCACGCCCCGCGCGGTTTCTTCGGCCGCCTTCAGGGCGGCTTCGAGCGCGGCTTTACCAAGGTCCGCGAGCGCTATCAGGGCCTGCTCGAGCGGGCGCTCCACACCGGGCCGCGCTTCGCCTGGCCGTTCCTCGCCGCCATGGCGGCCACCGCGCTGCTGGCGTTCCCGCTGGGACGCTGGCTACCTGGCCTCGGGCGCGACTTCTTCCCCGCGGTCGATGCCGGTCAGATCAAGCTGCACGTGCGTGCCCCGACCGGCATGCGCATCGAGGAGACCGCGGCGCTGTGCGACCACATCGAGGCCAGCATCCGTCAGCAGATCCCGGCCAGCGAGATCGACACGATCGTCGACAACATCGGCCTGCCCTACAGCGGCATCAACACCGCCTACTCCACTTCCGCCCCGGTGGGGCCGGGCGATGCCGACATTTTCGTGAATCTCAAGGAAGACCACCATCCGACCGCGCGCTACGTGCGCGAGCTGCGCGCCAGCCTCAATGCGAGCTTTCCCTCGGTGTCCTTTGCGTTCCTGCCGGCGGATATCGTCAGCCAGATCCTGAACTTCGGTCTGCCCTCGCCGATCGACGTACAGGTCTCCGGCTTCAAGGTGCCGGAGAATCTCGCCTTCGCTAACAAGCTCCTGGCCAAGCTGCACGCCATCCCCGGGCTGGTGGATCTGCGCATCCAGCAGGCCTACGACTACCCGACGCTGCGCGTGAACGTCGATCGCAGCAAAGCGGCACTGCTCGGCCTGAGTGAGACCGATGTCGCCAGCGACCTGCTGACCTCGCTCTCCGGCAGCAGCCAGAACGTGCTGTCCTTCTGGATCGATCCCAAGAGCGCCACCCAGTATCCGGTGGTAGCGCAGACCCCGCAGTACCGTCTCACCACGCTGTCCGACCTGCAGACGACACCAGTGACGACTCTGGGCGGGGCCGGTGGCAGCCAGATGCTGGCCAACATGGCCGCCTTCCACCGCGAGACGACCCCCGCCGTCGTCAGCCACTATGACTCGATTCCGGTCATCGACATCTACGGCGCGGTCGACGGCACCGATCTCGGCTTCGTCTCGGAGCAGATCAACAAAGTGATCGCGGACAGCAAGCACGAGCTGGCACGCGGCTCGAACGTCACCGTGCGCGGCCAGGTGAAGACCATGACACAGTCGTTCAACGGGCTGCTGGTGGGCCTCGCGGGCGCGGTCATCCTGGTCTACCTGCTCATCGTGGTGAACTTCCAGTCGTGGCGCGACCCGTTCATCATCATCACGGCGCTGCCGGCCGCGCTCGCCGGCATCGTGTGGATGCTGTTCCTGACCCATACGCCCGTCAGCGTGCCGGGACTCACCGGCGCCATCATGTGCATGGGCGTGGCCACCGCCAACAGCGTGCTGGTCATCAGCTTCGCGCGCGAAGCCATGGACAAGGGCGCGGACCCGCTGCACGCGGCACTGCAGGCCGGCGTCACCCGCTTCCGCCCGGTGCTGATGACCGCACTCGCCATGATCATCGGCATGGTGCCCATGGCGCTTGGCCTCGGCGAGGGCGGCGAGCAGAATGCGCCGCTCGGCCGTGCTGTGATCGGTGGCCTGATATTCGCGACCGTGGCCACGCTGTTTTTCGTCCCGACCGTGTTCACCATCATTCATGGACGCCGGAGTTCCGATGTCGGATCCCACGCCTGAGGCGGTCTACAGACCCGCTGGCCCGCACACGCGGCGCACCCTGCTCATCGTCGCAGTGGTGGTGCTGCTGTTGGCGGTGTGGGGCATCCTGAGTCGCCTGAGCGCACGCAACGCGCTGGAGAAGCTGGCGCAAAGCGCCGCGGTGCCGACGGTCACTGTGGTGCATGCCAAGGAGGGGCCGGCCACGACCAAGCTGGTGCTGCCCGGCAGTGTGACCGCCTTCTACGAGGCGCCCATCTACGCACGCACCAACGGCTACCTGCGCACCTGGTACACCGACATCGGCACCAATGTGAAGAAAGGTCAGCTGCTGGCGGTCATCGAGACGCCCGAAGTCGATCAGCAGCAGCGCCAGGCACAGGCGGACCTGGCGACTGCCCAGGCGAACTACGAGCTCGCGCGCACCACCAACGAGCGCTGGAAGGGGCTGCTCTCGACCCAGTCGGTCTCGCAGCAGGACGCCGACGAGCGTGCCGGCGATGCCGCCGCCAAACAGGCCGCGCAGCAGTCTTCGGCAGCCAACCTGGCGCGCCTGAATGAGCTCGAGTCTTTCAAGCGCGTACTGGCACCCTTTGACGGAGTCGTCACTCAGCGCAACACCGACATCGGTGCGCTCATCAATGCCGGCGAGACCCCGGGCAGCGCTCTGTTCCGCGTCGCCGACACCCACCGGCTGCGCATTTACGTGTCGGTGCCGCAGCCCTATGCGGCCGGCATCCACGTCGGCCTGCAGGCGGGCATGGAGTTCGCCGACCATCCCGGCAAGCGCTACATCGGCACGGTGGCCAATACCGCCCGCGCTCTGGATGCGACTTCCCGTACCCTGCAGGTGGAGCTGCAGATCGACAACACGAGCGGGGAGCTGCTGCCCGGCTCGTACGCCCAGGTGCACTTCGAACTGCTCGGGGCGAACAGCGCGCTGCGCATCCCGGTCAACACGCTGCTGTTCCGCACGCAGGGGCTGCAGGTCGCCACCCTCGACGGACAGGGGCGCGTCGTGCTGAAGAACATTACCGAAGGACGCGATTTCGGCACCGAGATCGAGGTGATCTCAGGGATCACGAGCGGCGATACGCTGGTGCTGAACCCGCCCGACTCCACCATCGACGGCATGCAGATGCGCGTGGCGCCGCCGCAGCAGCCGAACGCAGCCCCCGCCACGGGACATTCCTGATGCCACGCCGGGCCGCCCTGGCGGCACTGTTCGCGATTCTCACCGGCTGCTCGCTCGCGCCCCACTACGAGCGTCCCACCATGCCGGCGCCGCCGGAGTCCTATAAGGAAGCCGGCGACTGGCAGCTCGCCACGCCCGCCGATGCCAGTCCGCGCGGGCGCTGGTGGACCATGTTTCAGGACTCCGAGCTCGATGGGCTCGAGGACCAGGTGACGGATGCCAACCAGAACCTGAAGGCGGCCTATGCGCGCCTGCAGGAGGCACGCGCGCAGACTCGCATTGCGCGTTCGCAGTGGTTCCCGACCATTACCGCCAACGCGGATGCGACCCGTGGCCAGACCTCGGTGTTCGAGCCCACATACACCCCTGGCGCACCGCGCACCGGCAACCAGTTCACCCTCGGCGGGGATCTGTCGTACGAGCTCGACCTGTTCGGGCGCATCCGCAACACCGTGGCCAACGCCCGCGCCAGCGAACAGGCGAGCGCCGGCGATCTCGCCGCGCTCGATCTGGCGCAGCACGCGGAGCTCGCCACCGACTACTTCACCCTGCGCGGCCTCGACGTCGAGCAGCAGCTGCTCGACCACACGGTGGCGGATTACGCCCGCGCGCTCGATCTCGAGCAGAATCTCTATCACGGCGGCGCGGCTGCCATTGCCGACGTGCAGCAGGCCCAGGCGCAGCTCGAGTCCGCGCGCACCCAGGCGGAGGACACGCGGCTGCGGCGCGCACAGACCGAGCACGCCATCGCGGTGCTGGTGGGGCGTGAGCCGAGCGAGTTCTCGCTCGCCGCGCGCAGCGGCGACAAGCTGCCCGAACTACCGGCGGTGATCCCGGGTCTGCCTTCGCAGCTGATCGAGCGGCGTCCGGACGTGGCCGCCGCCGAGCGGCGCGTCGCAGCCGCCAACGCCTCGATCGGTGTGGCGCGCGCCGCGTACTTCCCGGTGCTGAGTCTGTCGGGCGCCGCCGGCTTTTACAGCAGCTCCACCGCCACGCTGATCGGTGCGCCGGCGCGCTTCTGGTCGATCGGACCGCAAGCACTGCTCACGGTGTTCGACGGCGGCCTGCACGCGGCGCAGTCGGCGCAGGCGCACGCCACCTATGATGAACAGGTGGCCGACTACCGCAGCACCGTGCTCACGGCCTTCCAGGACGTCGAGGACAACCTGGTGGCGCTGCGCCAGCTGCAGCGCGAGACGGTGAGTGAGGCCGCCGCGGTGAACGCCACCCAGGGCGCACTCGATCAGGCCAACCTGCGCTACAAGGGCGGTATCGTCACCTACCTCGAGGTGGTTTCCACCGAGAACGCGGCGCTTGCCGCACGCCTTGCCGCGGCTGACATCGACATCCGCCGCGCCAGCGCCACCGTACTGCTGGTGCGGGCGCTCGGCGGCGACTGGCAGCACGCGGCCCCGCGGTTGGCCGCAACGCGCGCACCTGCTCCTTGAAGAGCTGACCTGCTAGCGCAGGTAGGCGTGCACCACGTCGATCAGGTGCTTGGCGCCACGCGCCCGGCCGCGGTCACGATCGTGCGCCGGGTCGGAGACGTGCAGGCGGATGTGGTCCTCGAGCAGCTCCGCCATCAGACTGTTGGCCGCGCCGCGCGCCGACACGGTGAGCTGCATCACGCGGGCGCAATCGGACTCATTCTGCAGCGCGCGCTCGATGGCGTCGACCTGCCCGCGCAGCCGCCGCACGCGCTGCAGCAGCCGCGTCTTGTCCTGAACTGTGTGTGCCACGGCTAAGTTGCTCTCCACAGGAGCCCGATAGGCTGGGGGGTATAGTATACACGGGCCGCCCTCAGCGCCTCTGGCCCGGGCCGCCCAGCCAGCGATAAGCGATGCCAGCCAGTCCCGCGCCGAGCAGCGGCGCCAGCCAGAACAACCACAGCTGCGCAACTGCCCAGCCGCCGACGATGAGCGCAGGACCGGTGGCGCGTGCCGGGTTCACCGAGGTATTGGTGACCGGCAGGCTGATGAGATGGATCAGCGTCAGACACAGGCCGATGGCGATCGGCGCGAAGCCGCTCGGCGCACGCGCATCGGTCACCCCGAGAATGACCGTCAGAAACATGAACGTCATGACCGTTTCGGTAATGAAGGCTGCTTCGAGCGAGTAGCCGCCCGGGGAGTGCTCGCCATAGCCGTTGTTGGCGAGGCCATTGCCCAGTTCGAACCCCGCCTTGCCGCTGGCGATCAGGTACAGCACGGCTGCCGCCACGGTGGCCCCGAGCAGCTGCGCGATCACGTACGCCGGCAGGTCCGCGGCACGGAAGCGCCCGCCCACCACCAGCCCGAAGGTGACTGCGGGATTCAGATGGCAGCCGGAGATGTGGCCGATGGCGAAGGCCATGGTGAGCACGGTCAGGCCGAAGGCGAGTGCCACCCCCAAAAGACCGATGCCGACGTGCGGAAAGGCCGCCGAGAGCACCGCGCTGCCGCAGCCACCCAGTACCAGCCAGAACGTGCCGAGAAACTCGGCGCCCACGCGCTTGGACAGCGGCATAGTGCTCCCCTGTTGGTTGCCGTTGTTGGAGTGACGGGCGGCAGCCCCGAGCGTGCCGCGTAGCCATGTGTCTACAATAGCAAGAGCCGCCGGTGCGGCGCGAACCTCGTGAGCGCCATGCAGCGTACCGAACCTTTGGGCCGCGCCCTGCTGTTGCTGTTGGTGCTGTTGAGCTGGCTCGGCGTGCTGTTGCAGCTGTGGCTCTCGGCACAGCTCGCCGTGGCCGGCGGCTTCAGCTGGCTGAGCGGCGTGTGGCAGGCGCTCAGCTACTTCACCGTGCTCACCAATCTTTGGGTTGCCATCGTCAGCAGCGCGCAGCTGCGCGCCGCCCGCTGGCTGCGGGCGCGCGCGGGGATACTCGCGGCCAGCGCGGTCTACATCGGCGTGGTCGGGCTGATCTATTCGCTGCTGCTGCGTTCCACTTGGGCGCCGGCCGGCCTGCAGAAGCTCGCCGACGTGCTGCTGCACGACGTGGTGCCCGCCGCCTACCTGTCGTGGTGGCTCGGCTTTGCGCCCAAGCAGCGCGCACCCTGGAGCGCGGCGCTCTGGTGGCTGGCGTATCCGCTCGCCTACATGGTGTTCACGGTGCTTGGCGGTCTGCGCAGCGGCCGCTATCCCTATCCGTTCGCCGACATCGGCGCGCTCGGGCTCGCCACGGCGCTGCGCAACGCTCTGCTGTTGCTCGGGCTCTTCTACCTGCTGGCGCTCGCAGCCCTGGCGCTGGTGCGCTGGAGCGGGCGCCGCCCGGCAATTCCTCGCGGCGGCGACCCCGGTGCGCGTTAGGAGGCGGGGCTGGCGGCGGCGCGCGCAAAATCGATGAAGCCGCGCTGCACGTCGGTGTGCGCGAGCCGCACGCGCACCCGGTCACCCACGTCGAGCCCGGCGGCGCCCTGCACCAGCTTGCCCTCCGCCAGCGGCTGTGCGATGCGCACAAACGTGCCCTTGTCGGAGGCCCCCGTCACCAGTGCATCGAACTCCTGTCCCACGCGCGACTGCAGCAGCAGCGCCGCAGCGGATTTGCTCACCAGCCGTTCGACCTTATTGGCGTTGCCTTCCTGCTCGGTACAGTGCGCCGCCAGTGTGCGCAGCGCCTCATCCGCGTACGGTGCAGCGGCCTTGATGAAGGCGGCCTTCAACAGGCGCTGCACGATGATGTCGGGATAGCGGCGGTTCGGCGCGGTGGAGTGCGTGTAATCATCCAGCGCCAGCCCGAAGTGGCCTTCGGCTGGCTGACCGGGTCGCTTCAGCACGTATTCGCCCGCGCCCAGCAGCTTCACCACCGCCAGCGACAGGTCGGGAAACAGCGCGGGCGCGGCCTGCTGGCGCTTCACCAGGAACGCGCTGAGTGAGGGCGCATCGGGCTCGGCCGGCAGGCGCTCGCCGAGGCCGGCGGCCAGCGCCACGATACGGTCCCAGCGCTCGGGCTTGCGCAGCACGCGCCGCAGCGAGGAGTAGCCCTGCGCCTCGAGGAAGCGCGCCGCCGCGCCGTTGGCGGCAATCATGAAGTACTCGATCAGTTCCTTGGCGCGGTTGTTCTCATCCGGCTTCAGGTCGATCAGCGCGCCGCCCTCGAACACCGCCTGCGCCTCGAGCGTCGTCAGCGACAGCGCTCCCTGCGCCTGGTGCACACGCTTCAGCTGCTGCGCCACCCGATCCTGGATGCGCAGCTGCTGTTCCATGCCGGCGACCGCAGCCACACGCGCCGGTATCGGCGCTTTGCCATCGAGCCAGGCGGCGACGCCGTTGTAGGCAAGTTTGGCGCGGTTCACGACGTGCGCCCGGTAGAGCTCTGTGGCGCCTAAGGCGCCGGCCGCATCGATCGTCAGGTCAATGACGACGCTCAGCCGCTCCTGGTTCTCCGCCAGGCTGCTGAGATCGGTCGACAGCCGCTCCGGCAGCATCGGGAAGATCTGCGCGGCGGTGTACACGGAGGTGGTATTGGTCTGCGCATGCCTATCGAGCGGCGAGCCCACGGCGACGATACCGTCGACGTCGGCGATCGCTATCAGGATCTTGACGGCGCCGCCTGCGAGTGGCTGTGCAACCGACAGCTGATCGAGGTCGAGCGAATCGTCATTGTCGATCGAGCACCACAACAGCGCGCGCAGATCGCGCACTGCCGCTGCCTGCGTGCTGGCGGCGTGCGTGATGGTTTGCAGCTGTGCGCTCGCGGCGGCCGGCAGATCGGGGTCGAGCCCGTACTGCTGCATGGCGCGCCGCGCGATGCTCTTGAGGGTATCCGGACCGGTGGCTGTCTGTGGCATGGCGCGCATGATACCGGAGCGCCAAAAAGTTGGAGGGCGCCGCGGCTCATCCGCGACGCCCCCCTTTCTCGAGCGAGGCGTCCTGGCCTCGCCCGATACTTCCGCTTACATGTTCGGCATCGTGCCGGTGTAGAAGGCGAGCACGTAGGCCTGCAGCGCCCCATTGGTCGCAGGTGCCACCGGCGCGTTCGGCACGCCGTACACCTTCACGACTGCCCCGCTGGTGAGGCCGGCCGCGAGCGCCCCCTGCCCGTCCGCCGTGGTGATGTCGATCGGCGTGATGGTGACGATGCCGTTGCTGCGCGTGATCTGGTACACCAGCGTCGCCGAGCCCTGCGTGGTGCTGACGTTCACATTCACCGGCTGCCCGCCGCCGACCACCGTCATGCTGAAGCTGTTCGCGGTGTAGCCAGCGTCCACCGTGGCGAGCGGCACCGGCGTCGGCAGCAGCACCGACTCGCGCAGATACCAGCCAGTGGAGTTATCAGCCGTACCATCGCCCCAGATGGCGCGGCTCTCGCCCCAGGCCGACAGCGTGCCCACCGAGCCGCCGAAGTCGACCGCACCAGCCGTCGTGGCGATGAAGTCGCCGATGGCGCTGCTGCCGTAGTCCACCTGCGTCGGGAAGGTGAAGAACCACCACTTGAAGCCCTCGATCGCGTTGCCACTGTCGTCAGAACCGTTGGCGGCGCCGGCGGCGATGTAGGGCAGCGTCAGCGAATAGTTGTCGTTCTGCAGCAGGTACTGCGAGGTGTAGGTAAATCCCTGGTCGGTCGCCGCAGAAATGTCGCCGCCGAAGTTCGCCGTCTCGATGTCGATGCTCGAGGCGATCAGCGGGACGCCGAGCGGATTGCCCGAGCTCACGTGCACCTTGAAGCCGCGCACCAGGTTCTGGCTGGTGAGGAAGCCGGTGCCGCTGCCGATCGGCGTGGCATCCGCCTGCGCGTTCTGCGGCGTGCGGAAGTAAAACGCCGTGCTCGAATTGACGCTCACCGGCACGCCGATGCCGTTCTCGTTGGTGACCGTGATGATGCCGCTCGCCGCGTTGACGTTGAGCACGTGGCCTTCGGGGGTCAGCCACACCTTGGTGAAGTCGCTGCTGGCCCATACGCGCACCGCCACCAGTGAACCGTCCTGCTGGTAGCGCGCCGCGACCCGCACGTACTTGCCGTTGAGCGAGCCCTCATCGCTGAAGCTCGTGACCACGGTGCGCGAACCGGCATCGAGATCATAGACGATCGTGCCGTTGACGCTGTCGCAGTCGATGCTCAGCTGCTCGGAGCTCTCCACCGCGGTCTCCGGGTTGGTCGCCGGCAGTACCGGGAAGTCTTTATAGATCATCAGCGCGGAGGCACTCACGCCCGATACCGTGCCGTACGTGTGCCGCAGCACCAGGCGCGCGAGGTCGTGCACTCCCAGGCGGCGCACCGGTCCGTTGAAGTTCACCGCCCAGATGGTGTTGCCGTCAGCCGCCGGCGGTGTGTGCCCGATGATGAACGCCGGGTGCGCGAGGTTGAACTCCAGATCCAGCGCAACGTTGCTGGCGCTGCTGCTGAGCGCGAGCGGTGCGTCGAAGTTGATATTGACATTCACCGTCTGACTGCCCGTGGCACCGCTAGCGCCCTGGATCTGAATCTGATCGGTCGGCACCTGCGTGGCCGCCGGCAGCGGAAAGCCGCTCTCCGGATTGGCCGCGACCGTGAGCAGCACATCGCCAGGGTTGGCGCTGAGCGTCAAAACGGCGCCGTTGTAGGAACCGGCCGGCACGCTGACATTGCCAAGGATCTCGCCCAGCTGGTCGAGCTGTTCGAGGTTGACATAAGGTGCAGGCGTCGGCGCGGTCCAGACCGTGATGGGCGCACCGCCGGCGGCAGGCACCAGGGCGATGCTGAGGACTTTCACGCCCACGCAGGCCCAGTCGTCCGAGGACGCATCGCTGATGAGAACCGGCATCTTCGCCATCGAGCTCGGCGGTGTGGAGCTGTCCATGCTCGCGCCGCCGCCACTGCCACCACCACCGCCACAAGCCGTGAGACCGGCGGTGAGACTGGCAAACAGTGCGCTGTACACGGCGCGTCGCAACATAATGCGCTGCATATCAAATCCCTCTGTTAGTTCGCCTCGGCCGCTGCTGCGGCGTTGACCGTATAGCGAACGAACTTACAGTTGGTTGACGTGCCGGCGGACGGAAGTGTCGGCCGCAGTGTCGGCGGCGAACGACAGCGCGCGAGTTAATTCCGCGGTGCGCTCACGCTGTCAGCGCGCCAGCGCTCGCTGATGTATTCCTTCGCGCGCGCACAGGCCGCAGGCAGATCCGCCCCGCACGCCAGCTGCGCGGCAATCGCACTCGCGAGTGCGCAGCCGGTGCCGCGCCGCGTACCCGGCAGTCGTGGGGCGCTGAGATACAGTGGTGCGGCATCGCGCAGCAGCAGCAGGTCGGTGGCCTGCGCGCCGTGTGCGTGGCCGCCTTTGAGCAGCACCGCTTGTGCACCGAGAGCCAGCAGTGCGTGCGCCTGTTCGAGTAACTGCGCGGCAGTCACGGCACAGGGCGCACCCAGCAGCACGGCCGCCTCGGGAATGTTGGGCGTGAGCAGTCGGGCGTGCGGCAGCAGTTCGCGCAGCAGCAGCCCGCGCCCGGCGGTATCGAGCAGTTCGCCGCCGGAACTCGAGCGCAGCACCGGATCAAGCACCAGTGGCAGCTGCCTCGCCGCCGCCAACAACACCCGTGCCACGCTCGCGACGATCGCGGCCGAGCCCAGCATGCCGATCTTGACGGCCGCGGGTGTGTTGGCCAGCGCCGCCTCGATCTGACTGGCCACCCACTCCGCTGGCAGCAGCCAGTGCGCGCGGAACTCGCGATCGCTCTGCGCGGTCACCGCAGTCACCGCGCAGCATGCGCGCACGCCGAGCCGCGTGAGTGTGTCGATATCGCGCGCAAGACCCGCGCCGCCGCTCGGGTCGATCCCGGCGATGACGAGGACCTCTGTCACTCGCCCAGGGCGATGAGGGCGAGGTCGCGGTGGCCGCAGCGCTCGAGGGCGCGCGCCGCGCGCCAGGCGCGCACGCCGCTGCGACAGCACAGCACCACACGCGCACCTTGGGGCAGCGTTGCGCCGCCGCGCTCGAGCGTCTCAACATCGAGGCGCACTGCCTGTGCGAACGGCGAGCGCGGCGCCTCCTGCGCGCTGCGCAGGTCGATCACTACATCATTGGCCACCACTTCAGCGGGCGAGATAAAGGTGAGCTGGCCGCTCTGCGGCTCGGCGGCAGCGGTGAAGGAGAAGCCACCGAAGCGCAGCGTGCGCAGATCCAGCGACAGCAGCCGGCCGCGCACCGCGGGCTGCCAGTCGAGCAGCAGCGCCAGCGCCAGATGCGCCTGCAGTGTGCCGAGCACGCCCACGGCGCTGCCGAGCACACCGGACTCAGCGCACGAGCCGGCCGCGCCTGGCATGTCGGGAAATACCGCACGGTAGCTCGGCGCGCCGCCGCAGAACACACCGACGTAGCCGGCGAGGCCGAGCACCGAGGCGCTCACCAGTGGCACGCCGCTCTGCTGACAGGCATCGCTCAGCATGTAGGTGACCGCGAAACTGTCCGCGGCATCGAGCACCAGCTGGGCCGCGCTCACGAGCGCGGCCGCATTGGCAGCGCTGAGGCGCTGCGTGACGGCCTGCAGGCGCACGTGCGGATTGAGCTGCGTGAGTGTCGCACAGGCCGCGCTCGCCTTGAGCTGACCGAGATCACTCATGCGATACAGCGGCTGGCGGTGCAGGTTGGATTCCTCCACCCGATCGTGGTCGACCACGGTGAGTGTGCCGACCCCGGCGGCGGTGAGGTACTGCAGCACGGCGCAGCCGAGACCCCCCGCCCCCACGACCAGCACACGCGCCGCCGCGAGCCGCGCCTGCCCGGCAGCGCCGACCTCGGGCAGCACGATCTGACGCGCATAGCGGTCAGCGGTGCTGGCGTTCATACCGCCTCCGCGGCACGCAGCCACGCTTGGGTGCGCTCTTCAGGCCGCGGCGCGCACACGATGTCGGTGACCACGGCGGCCACATCTGCTCCGGCGGCGAACACTCCCGGCAGCCGCTCGAGCGTGAGTCCGCCGATGGCCACCAGCGGCAGCGTGCCGATGCGGTGCTTCCAGCTGCGCAGGCGCGCCAGGCCCTGCGGCTGCCAGGGCATGACCTTGAGCAGGGTCGGGTAAATCGGGCCGAGCGCCACGTAGTCGGGGTCGAGCGCAAGGGCGCGCTCCAACTCGTGCTCGGCGTGCGTGCTGATCCCGACCCGCACCCCGGCGCGGCGCAGGGCGGGAAGATCCGCCGCATCGAGATCCTCCTGCCCGAGGTGCACGAAATCGCAGCCCTGCTCGAGCGCCAGGCACCAATGATCGTTGACGATCAGCTGAGCGCTGGCGCCAGCGCACAACTCGCGCGCCGCGCGGATCTGCGTGCGCAGCTGACTCTCGCTCTGGTCCTTGATGCGCAGCTGCACCAGGCGTACCCCGAGCGGCAGCAGGCGCCCGACCCAGTGGGCGCTGTCGACGACTGGATAGACGCGCGCCAGCCTCATCCGCGAAAGGCCGTGCCGATGAGCGGGGTGGAGGGCGCGGCGAAGTCGCGCGGCTCGATCGGTCCGGCCGCGCGCGCGGCGTATCCGGCTTCCAGTGCCTGCGCAAACGCGGCCGCCATCTGCACCGGATCGCGTGCCTGGGCGATCGCGGTGTTGACGAGCACCGCATCGAAGCCCAGCTCGAGCGCCTGGGCGGCGTGCGAGGGCACGCCCATGCCGGCGTCGATGATGAGCGGCACGTCGGGAAAATGTGCGCGCAGCGCCTTCAGACCGAACAGATTATTGAGGCCACGCCCCGAGCCGATCGGCGCCCCCCAGGGCATGAGCACCCGGCAGCCGGCCGCGAGCAGCCGCTCGGCCACGACCAGATCCTCGGTGGTGTAGGGAAATACCTCGAACCCCTCGGCCGCAAGCACCCGCGCCGCATCGGTCAGGGCGAATACGTCCGGCTGCAGGGTATCGTCCTCGCCGATGACCTCCAGTTTGATCCAGGCAGTGCCGAACAGCTCGCGCGCCATGTGCGCCGTGGTCACCGCTTCCTTGACGCTGTGACAGCCGGCCGTGTTGGGCAGCACGCGCACGCCGAGTTCGCGGATCAGCGACCAGAATCCCTGGCCGGCGCGCTCGCCGGCGGATTCGCGCCGCAGCGAGACCGTCACGATCTCGCAGCGGGCGGCGCGTACTGCTGCGCTCAGTACCGCCGGCGAGGGATAGCGCGCGCTGCCGAGCAGCAGCCGCGAGTGCAGTTCCGCCGCGTAGAGTTGCAGCATCAGCCGCCCTGCATGGGTGCCAGCACTTCCACCCGATCGCCATCGCGCAGCGGCGTCGTGGCGCGCGCCGCGACGGCGACAAACTCGCCGTTCAGCGCCGTGGTCACGATGGACTCACCGTAACCCAGCTGCTGCAGCAGCGCGGCGAGGCCCGCGCCGGTGCTCTCATGCAAGTCGCCGTTGACGAGAATCCTCATCCATCACCTCCGGAAAATGCCGGCCGTGCAGCAGCACCTCGGCCGCACGCCAGGCGAGCGCGGGCGCCAGCAGGAAGCCGTGTCTGAAGAGACCATTGAGGTACCAGGTGTCGCCGCTGCGCAGCAGGCGTGGCAGATTGTCGGGGAAGGCGGCGCGCACCGCGCTGCCGGTCTCGACCAGCTGCGCCTCGCCGAACGCCGGATGCAGCGCGTAGGCGGCGGACAACAGCTCGAGCAGCCCGCGTGCGGTCACCTGCGTGGCATCGTCACTCTCGACCATGGTGGCGCCCACCATGTAGATGCCCGCGCCGCGCGGCACCACGTAGACCGGCACGCGCGGATGCAGCAGTCGCACCGGCCGCGACAGCCGCACCTCGGGGGCGCGCAGCAGCAGCATCTCGCCCTTGACGCCACGCAGCTGCGGCAGCTGGGCGCGCGCGGCGTAGCCGCTGCAGTCGAGCACCGCGCCGCGCAGCGTGCGCGGATCGGCCGCGACGCAGCAGCGCACCCGCACGCCAAGTTCCTGCAGGCGCGCCGCTAGCCCGGCGAGCGCGGCACGCGGGTCGAGGTGGCCCTCCGCGGCGAAATACAGTGCGTGCGCAAAGCGCCCGGCGAGTTCGGGCTCGAGCGCGGCGATCCCCGCCGCATCGAGCGTGGCGTAGTGCGCGGTGCGCCGTGCAAACTGCTTGAGCTCGCCCTGATCGCGGGCGTGCGCCACCACCAAAGTACCCTGCACGCGTGTCTGCGGCCAGCGCGCGCGCCACCACTGCAGGCTCTCGGCACCCAGCTGCGCCACCAGCGGCACCGAGTTTTCACGCTCGCACCACGGCGCCAGCATGCCGCCAGCGAACCACGAGCAGCCGGCCGCGCTCAGCTGCGGCGCGCGCTCGAGCACTTCGACGCGCGCACCGCGCTCGGCGAGCTCGACCGCCGCCGCCAGGCCTGCGACACCGGCACCGATGACGGTCACCTGCACGGCTTAGGTGTCCTGCGGTGCACCCGCGGCGGGCGCGGCGGGCACGTACAGCTCGCTGCCGCCGGCGCGGAACTTCGCGGCCATCTCCGCCATGCCCTGACTGCGCGCCTCGGCACGCACTTCGTGCGAGATGCGCATGGAACAGAACTTCGGACCGCACATCGAGCAGAAATGCGCCACCTTGTGGCCTTCCTTGGGCAGCGTCGCATCGTGGAACGCGCAGGCGGTGTCCGGGTCGAGTGACAGATTGAACTGGTCCTGCCAGCGGAAATCGAAACGCGCGCGCGACAGCGCGTCATCGCGCGCGCGCGCGCCGGGATGCCCCTTGGCAAGGTCGGCCGCATGCGCGGCGATCTTGTAGGTGATCACCCCGGTCTTGACGTCGTTGCGGTCCGGCAGCCCCAGGTGTTCCTTGGGCGTGACGTAGCACAGCATGGCGGTGCCGAACCAGCCGATCATCGCCGCGCCGATCGCCGAGGTAATGTGGTCGTAACCGGGCGCGATGTCGGTCGTCAGCGGTCCGAGCGTGTAGAACGGCGCCTCGCCGCACACGGCCAGCTGCTTGTCCATGTTCTCCTTGATCTTATGCATGGGCACGTGACCCGGGCCCTCGATCATGACCTGACAATCGTGCCGCCAGGCGACCTGCGTCAGCTCGCCCAGGGTTTCCAGTTCGGCGAACTGCGCCGCATCGTTGGCATCGGCGATGCTGCCCGGCCGCAGCCCGTCACCGAGCGAGAAGCTGACGTCGTAAGCGCGGCAGATTTCGCAGATCTCTTCGAAGTGCTCATACAGAAAACTCTCGCGGTGATGCGCCAGGCACCACTTGGCGATGATCGAGCCGCCGCGCGACACGATACCGGTGACGCGCGCCACCGTGAGCGGCACGTACGCGAGCCGCACACCGGCGTGGATGGTGAAGTAGTCCACGCCCTGCTCGGCCTGCTCGATCAGGGTGTCACGGAAGACTTCCCAAGTGAGCGCCTCGGCCACGCCACCCACTTTTTCCAGTGCTTGATAGATCGGCACCGTGCCGATGGGCACCGGCGAGTTGCGCAGGATCCACTCGCGGATGGTGTGGATGTTGCGCCCGGTGGACAGGTCCATGACGGTGTCAGCGCCCCAGCGGATCGCCCACACCAGCTTGTCGACTTCCTCGGCCGTCGAGGAAGTCACCGCGGAATTGCCGATGTTGGCGTTGATCTTCACCAGGAAGTTGCGGCCGATGATCATCGGCTCGGACTCGGGATGATTGATGTTGGCGGGAATAATCGCGCGCCCGGCGGCCACTTCGGCGCGCACGAACTCGGCGGTGACAAAGTCCGGCAGCCGCGCGCCCCAGTCATTGCCGTCGCGTGCGGCCGCGGGTTGCTGTGCGCGGCCGTTGTTCTCGCGGATGGCGATGAACTCCATCTCCGGGGTGATGATGCCGGCACGCGCGTAGGCGAGCTGCGTGCTTGCGCTGCGCCCCGAGGCGCGCAGCGGCGCACGGCGCAGTGGAAACTCCGGCGCACCCGCCCTGCCGGATTCGAGCCCGTTATCGAGCGCCAGCACGCGCCGCCCGGGATAGGCCTCGACGTCGCCGCGCGCCGCGATCCAGGCCGCGCGCAGCCGCGGCAGTCCGCGGTTGATGTCGATGGTGGCCTCCGGGTCGGTGTAGGGACCGGAAGGATCGTAGACTCTGAGCGGCGCTTCGCCGCTCGAGGGATGCAGCGCGATCTCACGCATGGGCACCCGCAATTGCGGATGCAGACTGCCGGACTGATAGACCTTGCGGGACGCGGGCAAAGCCTCCGCGACGACCTGCATGAGTTGCGCATTCATCGAGATGCTCCTGGTGCTGCAGAAGATCTCAGCAAATGCTGCGCGGAAGGGGCAGACAGCCTCGGCGATGACACGACCGACCGAGCGCTCAAGACACTTTCCCTACGCCAGCATGAACTGGATCAGGTTCGAAGGGTCGCCAACCCGCGCCTGCGCGCTCGTTGGCCTCTCAGCCCCCTAGCGGGGCTCCCCTAGCTCGAGGCGAAACTAGTATGGCGAGTGCTGCGGGTCAAGAGCGCGATGGCGCCGGCGACGATCGCGCTCAAGAGTAGAAGAACATCAGCGCGCGGGTGAAATGCGCACAAAGGAGCGCGCGCGGATTGCTCCGCGCGCCACCTTGGCCCGAAGGCCGTCCTGGTAAGTCGCCGCCTCAGCTCGGACGGCTGCCGCTTCCGTGGCTTGCTTGGCCGCCCTTACGACCGGCTTCAGCGGCAAGCTCCGGATGCTGCGAGAAGCTGCGCTTCTCATCCGGCACGCTTTGCCCGCCCTTGCGGCCGGCGGTCGCGGCCAGCTCACGATTCTGGGAGAAGCTGCGCTTGGAGCCCGGCACGCTCTGTCCGCCCTTGCGGCCCGCTTCGGCGGCCAGGCGACGATTCTGCGAGAAACTGCGCTTCTCGTCCGGCACCGCTTTGCCACCCATACTGGCAATCTGCCGCTGCCTCTCGGCATTCATGGAGGCAAAGCCTCGGTGCGAGACACGCCCTTCATTCACAGTTCCTGTTCCTTCAGCCATCACGACTCTCCTTTCTGTGGATCGCGCGCCCCTCCCGTGGGAGCGGTATGACGCGATATGTCGAAAAGCCCTTCCCGCGGCCAGCATACCCCTCAGGCCAAGGCAGGCAAATCAGGGTTAAACCTGAGCGCAGCTTCAGCGCGTTCCTACATACGAAGACGGGTTTCAGGGGGTGAGGCGGTCAATCACGAGGCTGACCGGTCCGTCCCGGCCGACCTGGTAGGTCACCTGCCCAAACGGATCGCCGCTGGCGCCCATCGGGCTCCCGGAGCGCGCAATGCGAGCCACGACTTCCACGCTCTGGCCCGCGGAGAACGCGCGCCCCGGGATCATCGAATCTGCCGCGCTCAGGTTCACGGTCTGCGGGAAGTGACTGTCGAGGCGCTTGACCGCGAGCGGCGGCCCACCCTGCCCCGGATTGCGGACGAACACGAACAGCGGCGCCCCGGAGGCGCGGGCGGCGAGCGAGGGAGCCACGCTCAGGTTCACGCGCACGACGGGTCCCGGGGCGGCGGCTGCCACAACGCCGGGTGGCGATGCAGCAGCGGATCCCCCGGCCGCGATCCTCTGCTCGAGCGCACTGAGCTGCTGCTCGAGGATCGGCCGCACCGTCTCCGGCGGGTTGAGGGCGAGAAGCTTCATCAGGCGCGCGCGGGCGAGCGCCAGATCACCGCGGTGCTCGGCCAGGGCCGCGCCGAAGAAGAGCGCCTTCCCCGAGGTCGGATCCAGGGTCAGCGCCCGCTCAATGAGCTGCCCGGCGCGGCCGTCCAGCTCGCTCTCGTCCGAGAGCGCGAGCGCCTCCGCCTCGCCGATCAGCGCTTCTGGGTCCCGCCCGCCGCTCTGGCGATCCGCCCGTTCGAACGCCCGCAGGGCGAGCGGGTACTCCTGCAGCACCGTGTAGGAGCGCCCGAGCATCAGCCAGCCGGCGGGGTTCTGTGGATTCTCTTCCAGCTGACGGGCGAGCCGCGCCACCATCGCCTGCGGTGAGTCCGGTGGCGGCGGTGGGTGCCACGACCAGTTACTCCAGTGGACATACAGGAGCGCTGAGCCCAGCAGCAGCAGGAACGTGGCCGCGAGCGCCGACCAGCGCGCGGGCGCCCCGCGGGCCGGTCCCGCGCGCAGCAGCGGAATCGCGACTGCGGCAAGGGTCGCGAGCGCGAGCAGCGCCGCCAGCAGCACGAACGCGCTCATCAGCCGCCGTCCTCGTCGAGCGGCTCATGGTCGTCCGCGAGCAGCGCGGTGCGCTCGCGTACGACCCGCCAGGCGACGATCACGCCCACGAGCAGCAGCACCGCGGGCGCACCCCACAGCCAGGCATTGCGCAGCGAGAAGCGCGGGCGGAACAGGATGAAGTCGCCGTAGCGGGCAGCCATCCAGGCGCGGATCTGGGCGTCTGACTTGCCGGCGAGCAGCTGGTCGCGCACCTCGCGACGCAGATCTGCCGCCAGGTCCACCGGCGAGTCCGCGAGCGATTCGTTCTGACACTGCATGCAGCGCAGCTCATGTGTCAGCACCTCGTAGCGTGCCTGCAGTGCCGGATCGGGGAGTTGAGTGGTATCGACGGCCCAGACGAGGCCGCACAGCCACAGCGCGACCGTCACGCCCCAGCGCAGGCAGGCAGGTCCCCGCCTGCTCACGAGCCGGTCGCAGGCGCTGTCACGCGCGGCAGGATCTCGTGCGTCCAGGTAGCGAGGGTCACGGCACCGATGTGCTTGTAGACCACGACACCCTGGGGATTGACCAGGAAGGTCTCCGGGGCGCCGTAAACGCCCCAGTCGATTGCGGTACGCCCGTTGCGATCGACGGCCACGGCCTGATAGGGGTTACCGAGCTGGCTCAGCCACGCCCGCGCTTCTTCGTCACTGTCCTTCCAGTCGAGTCCGATGACCGGCAGGACACCCGCGCGGCTCACCTGCAGGAGTGTGGCATGTTCCGCGCGGCACTCGCCGCACCAGGTGCCCCACACGTTGAACAGATACCAGCGGCCCTTCAGGTCCTGCGAGCGCACCTGGCGCGACGGGTCGGCGAGACTCGGCAGCGCGAACTGCGGCGCGGGCTTGCCGAGCAGCGGTGATGCGATTGTCCCCTTATCGGGGGAGTGTTTGATGCCGATGGCAAGCACCACCACCAGCAGCAGGAAGATGCCGAGCGGCAGCAGGAAGCGGTTCATCCCGGCTGCTCCAGCGTTCCGGCGAGCGCCGGTGCCTCGGCCACGCGTGCGGTCCGGTAGCGGCGGTCCGAGGCCGCGAGCGAGCCGCCGAGCGCCATGATGAAGGCGGCGATCCATACCAGGCTGACCAGCGGCCGCACCTGGATGCGCAGGCTCCAGCGCCCGGCGCCCAGGTCTTCGCCGAGTGCCAGCAGCACATTGTTGCCATGGTGCATCTTGATGGCGGTTTCGCTCGTGACCTGACGCTGGACCCAGTACTGACGTTTCTGCGGCTCGAGCAGCGCGACCCGCGTGCCGTGGTAGGACACCAGCACCGAGGCCGCGAGCGCCTGGTAGTTCGCGCCCTCCACCGGCCGTACCCCGTCGAAGCGGAAGTCGTAACCGGCGACATGCGCACTCGCCCCTGGGGCGAGCGCCACGTCGCGCTCCACCGTAAAGGACTGCACGGTGGTGAGCGCGATCACCGCCAGCGCGATCCCGAGATGCGCCAGGGTCATGCCGAGCACGGCCCGGGGCAGCGACAGGCCGCGCCACAGGCGCTCGAGCGGATCGACCAGCGAGGAGAGCGCAATCCAGATGCCGAGCGTCGCACCGACGGCCGACAGCAGACTGCCAGGCGCGTAGAGGCCGTAGACGAGTCCGGTGCCGAGGACCGCCGCGGCGACGAACGTGTAAAGCAACAGCCGGGTCTTGTCCTGCAGACGTCCACGCTTCCAGTTGGCGTGGATGCCGACCGACAGCAGCGCCATGAGCGGCAGCATCGATAGCATGAAGGTCGGATTAAAGTACGGCGGTCCAACCGACAGCGTACCCAACTTGAGCGTATCCGAGATGAGCGGCGCCAGAGTGCCCGCGAACACGGTGGCCGCCGCGATCACCAGCAGCACGTTGTTGAACAGCAGGAACGACTCGCGCGCTCCGAGCTCGAAGCCAGCCTGCGACTTCAACAGCGGCGCGCGCCATGCATACAGTGTCAGCGCTCCGCCGACCATGATGACCAGGAAGGCCAGAATGAAGACGCCGCGCGCGGGGTCGGCGGCGAAGGAGTGCACCGAGACCAGCACGCCCGAGCGCACCAGGAAAGTCCCGAGCATGCTGAGGGAGAATGCGACAATCGCCAGCAGCAGCGTCCAGCTCTTGAACAGGCCGCGCTTGTCGGTGACGGCGAGCGAGTGGATCAGCGCAGTGCCCACCAGCCAGGGCATGAATGAGGCGTTCTCGACCGGGTCCCAGAACCAGAAACCGCCCCAGCCGAGTTCGTAATAGGCCCAGAAACTGCCGAGGGCGATGCCGCAGGTCAGGAACGCCCACGCGACCGTAGTCCATGGGCGCGTCCAGCGCGCCCAGTGCTGATCCAGTTTCCCCTCCAGCATGGCCGCGCAGGCGAATGCGAACGCCACGGCGAAGCCGACGTAGCCGGTGTAGAGAATCGGCGGATGCACCGCCAGACCCGGGTCCTGCAGGATCGGATTCAGGTCGCGGCCGTCGGGTGCCGGCGGATCGAGGCGCAGGAACGGATTCGAGGTGGCGAGCGTGAACAGCAGGAAGCCGAGACTGACGATACCGAGCACGCCCAGCACGCGCGCAGCGAACCGCTCGGGCAGGCGTTGCGCGCCAATCACCACCGCCACAGTCCACAGCGCCAGCAGCAGGATCCACAGCAGGAGCGAGCCCTCGTGCGCGCCCCACAGCGCCGTGACGCGGTAGAACAGCGGCAGCGCGCTGTTGGAATTTTCCGCCACGTAGGCGACCGAGAAGTCATTGCCCACAAAGCAGGCGATCAGGCAGCCGACCGCGGTCGCGACCATCACGGCATGCCCGGCCACCGCCGGCACCACGGCGCCCATCCAGCGCGCGCGCGCGTAGTGCGCCCCGGCGATACCGAAGAAGGCCTGTAGCGCGGCGAGCAGCAGCGCCAGGATGAGAGCGAAATGACCGAGCTCGGGCAGCATCGCTCAGCTTCCGCCGGCGGGCACGGTCGCCAGGGTGCCGCTGGCCGGTGCTGCCGGCAGATCCGCGCGCGACTCACCGTGTCGCCGCTTCAGCGAACGGGCGACCTCCGGCGGCATGTACTTCTCGTCGTGCTTGGCGAGCACTTCGTCGGCGACGAAGGTGCCATCCGGGCGCAGCCGTCCGTGGGCGACGACGCCCGCCCCTTCGCGGAACAGATCAGGCAGCACCCCGCTGTAGACCACCGGCACGTTGTGGGCGAAGTCGGTGACCATGAACTGCACTTCGAGGCTGCCGGGCGCGCGATGCAGGCTCCCCTGAGTCACCATACCACCGAGCCGGAAGCGCTGACCGGCGGGGACCGCGCCGGCGGCCACCTGGCTCGGATCGAAGAAGAACGTGACGTTCTGGCGGAAGGCACTGAGCGCGAGCGCGCCGGCGATGCTCACACCGGCGATGATCCCAAGCACGAGCGTCAGGCGTCGCTGACGCGGCGTCATGCGGCCTCCCCGCGTGCGGCCAGCCGGCGCTGCGCGTCGCGGCGCGCGCGCGCCAGCGCACGCTGCGCCCAGTAGACGTTCAGTCCGATGACCGCGAAGGTGACGGCGTACGCCGGCCAGACGAAGGCCGCGTAACCGCCCATGTCGAAGAACTCCTTCACGCGCTCACCACCTCGCGGATCCAGCTGGCCGTGCGCTCGCGGTTGAGCACTTCGCCCCGCAGACGCACCAGCAGCACGGCGCCAAAGAACAGGGTGAAGCCCAGTAACATCAGCAACAGCGGTGCCAGCATCGACAGCGGCAGTGCCGGTTTCGCCAGGCGCATCACCGAGGGCGCCTGGTGCAGCGAATTCCACCACACCACCGAGTAATGAATGATGGGCACGTTGACGATACCGACGATCGCCAGTACGGCGCTCGCCCGATCCGCCCGTTGGGGGTCGTCAATCGCAGCGCGCAGCCCCATGTAGCCCAGGTACAAGAACAGCAGGATGAGTTCCGAGGTGAGCCGCGGATCCCATTCCCAGTAGGTGCCCCACATGGGTTTACCCCACAGCGAACCGGTCACCAGCGCTGCCACTGTGAACGAAGCGCCGATCGGTGCACAGCTCGCCGCCGCCGCGTGCGCCACCTTCATGCGCCAGATGAGCCCGACGGCGGCAGCGCTCGCCATGGTCGTATACACCATGAGCGACATCCACGCACTCGGCACGTGCACGTACATGATGCGCACACCATCGCCCTGCTGGTAATCGGGCGGAGCGAGCAGCAGCGCGCCATAGAGCGCCACGCCGATGCACACGCCGGCAGACCACGCGAACCAGGGCGTCAGCCGCGCCGCCAGCGCATAGACGTGCGGCGGAGATGCGAGTCGATGAAACCAGGTCCACGTCATCGCCAGTTCCTATTCCAGACTGATGCGCACCGCCGCAGCGGCGGCGAGCGGCGCCAGTGTCACAGCGAGGACCGCCAGCGCCGCCAGCAGTTCCAGTGGCGCGCGCCACGAACTGCCGCTCACCGCCAGTTGCGTGGCCTGTGCGCCGAAGATCAGCACCGGCAGCGACAGCGGCAGGGTCAGCAGCGACAGCAGCACGCCGCTGCGCTTGATACCGAGCGTGAGTGCCGCGCCGATGGCACCGATCAGACTCAGGGCCACCGTGCCGACGATCAGCGGTAACACAATGCCGCTGAGCGCCGTGACCGGCACGCCGAACGACAGCGCGGCCAGCGGCGCCATGAGTGACAACGGCAGACCGGTCAACAGCCAGTGCGCCAGCGTCTTGGCAAACATCAGCCCGGTGAGTGACTGCCCGGACAGCACGTACTGCTCGAGCGTGCCATCGTGCCCATCATCACGGAACAGGAACTCGAGCGCCAGCAGCGAAGCCAACAGCGCCGCCACCCACAGCACACCCGGCGCCAGCTCCCGCAGCCGCGCGAGCTCGGGCGAGATCGCCAGCGGAAACAGCAGCGCGATGAGCGCAAAGAACGCGAGCGGTTGCACCAGCTGCGCGGGCCTTCTGAAGGCGAGCTTGAGATCGCGCAGCAGACACAGCCGCGCGGCATGCAGCGCACTACCCGGCGCAGCGCTGTGTGCCGCAGCGGCGCCGGGGGCGAGCGTGGCGAGAACTGCCGGGGCGCTGCCGCTCATGCGGCGAGCTCGAGTCGGCGCCGCGCTTGCGGCGGAATCGACAGATCCTGATGGACGGCCGCCAACACCATGCCGCCGCGTCCCAGTTGCTCCCCGATCAGCGCACCCACCAATTGTTGACCTTGCGCATCGAGGTGCGTGGTGGGCTCGTCCAGAATCCACAGTGGCACCGACAGCAATGCCAGACCCGCCAGAGCCGCGCGCCGGCGCTGACCGGCCGACAGCGTGCGCACCAGGCGGTCGCACCACGGGACGGCACCGACGCGTTCGAGCGCGCCCTCAAGTTCCGGCGCGCCAACGCGGCGCCGCATGCCGATCCAGTACTGCAGGTTCTCGCGAGCCGTGAGGTCCGCCTTCAGGGGCGGTTCGTGTCCGAGGTAGCCACACGCGCCGTGGAATGCGCGCAGGTTGTGCTGCACGTCCGCGCCATTCCAGAGCACGCGCCCCTCCTCGGGGTAAATGAGCCCGCAGATGACCCGCAGCAGGCTGGTCTTGCCGGCGCCGTTAGCACCGGTCACCTCGAGGCACGTGCCCGTCTCGAGCGTGAAATCCACCCCGCGCAGCACGTGGCGTTCGCCGCGCCAGAGGTGCAGTCGTTCGACTCTCAGCGTTTGATCGGACATTCGCGCGCTTTGGGCCCTTGCGGGAGGTGCAAAGTTAACTTCAATTCGACGTGACGCGGTGTGTCCTGCTCCGCGCGACTAGGACTTGGCGGACTTACAGGACTGCTAAGTCTCGCAAATTCATAAGCTTACCGCCACAATTGCAGGTGTCTGCGACGGGCGTCAGCGGCGAGCGTTTCTGTACAATCGCCGCCAATTCCGTGCCCGGGTGGCGAAATTGGTAGACGCAAGGGACTTAAAATCCCTTGGAGGAAACTCCGTGCCGGTTCGAGTCCGGCCCTGGGCACTCTGTAGACTTCTCAGAAAATCCGCGCAGAAGGGGCGAATCCGCGCGTTTTCCCGGTCGGCCCGGGAAGCGCGCGCCCCTCCCTCCCCGCGAATCAGCCATTCCAGAACGCAGTCAAGGCAACTCCATGCGCAAATCGTCCGTCTCGATCCTCGGTGCCCTTCTGCTGCTGGCTCCGGCTGCCTTTGGCGCCACGGCGAGCCCAGCCGGTATGGGACAGGCGGCTTGGTGGGTTCATCCCTGCCAGATGTTCGACAAGCAGGTCACCGAGCGGCGCGCGCTGCCAAATGCCGAGCAACTTCAGGCCTCTCTTTGTCAGGGCTTCTTCACCGGGGTGAGCGCGATGAATTTCACCGACCCGCCGCTCCTGCCTTTTTGCGAAAGCGAGGTCGACACCACGATTGCTTATGTGCGCACCTTCCTCAACTTCATGCGCGCAAATCCCGATTACGCCGATAAGCAGATCGGTTTTGCAGTGCTGGTTGCCCTGGGGCGGCAATATCCCAAGGCGGAATGTTCCAGCGGCGCCCGCTGAGGGAGGCCATTGCTGCGGGCGCCCTGCGCTCAGCAGTCCCCGATCTCACGCGAGTTCGATCGACCGCGTGCGGCCGAGCGCTGCAGTAAGCCCGTGTTCATCGCTCGGTCACCGCTGTGCAATGCGCACGACGTAAGCTGACTTTGGCTGTTCCAACGGAGGCCTGTCCGGTGCCCCCCACCGGCAGGCCGCCCGGGATGCGGCCAGGTCGCCGCTTGATCTCCCCCAAATGATCGCCGCCTGGCCGCATCCCCGAGGCTGAGGTGCCCGAGCGAGGGCGCCCGGCGCAGGCGGCACGCTCTACAGTGTGCGCAGAACTGAATCAGGCCCTGCATCGCCGCGCAAACGCTGCGAGACTCCCGAAACGGCCCAACGTCCAGCGAACGCCGATGGCGGGTCGCTGTCCCACTGACCACTGTAAAGTTACAGATGCGCGTACTGGACTGGCGATCATGGGATAGGGCGACGACCGCTCTCGCGCGAGGGTGCTTTTGTGAACAGTGTTGATGCCGGCGAGGTCTGGCTGTTCTCCTACGGCACGCTGCGACAGCCGGAAGTGCAACGGGCGATCTTCGGCCGCTTAGTGGAGGGGCGCGCGGACGTGCTGCCCGGCTACGCGTTGTCGACACTGGAGATCGTTGATCCAGGCGTCATCACTGCGAGTGGCAGCGCGCTGCACCCTATTGCCCGCAATACCGGTAATCCAGTCGACAAGGTGACCGGGGTCGCCCTGCGGATCAGCCGAGCCGAGCTCGCCGCGGCCGATACTTACGAGGTGTCGGACTACGTACGCGTGACGGTCCGACTGGGATCCGGAACCAAGCGTTCGTCTATGTGAGCGCCCGGTAACACCGGGACCCGGAGCGCACTCCCGCGGCGGCGACCTGCGCCGCGCGCCGCCGTGCGCCGGAGCGCAGCGCTACTTCTTTGGCGGTGACACCGGGAACGACGGCGCCGACTTGCGATTCTCGCCGGGATCGGCGCTCGGTGCAGCCACGCCCTTGGCGGTCGCTGTTTTCTGTGCTGTCGACTTCGACCCCGACTTCTGCTTTTTGCTCATGATGGCTCTCCCGATCGTTCAAGTGGAACCGGCAGCGAACTGAGTCTGTGCGCGCCGTTCGGGCGCGCGTTCAGTCGCTGCAGTCGTAAATCGACTCTCCATCGACACGCTTCGCGACGGCGTGCTTGCCCTGCTTGGCGCAGTCTGCTTCGGCCTGCTCGAGTGCGCGCGCCTCGTTGCGGTCCTGCGACCGGGCGGAACCGGCCGGGTTATCGGGTGCCGGAGCGTTTGCGCAGCCTGCGAACACGATCGTGGATACCAGTGCCGTCCAGCGCATGTGCCGAGCCTCGCGTTGGGAAATTGTTTTCCGGACACCCGCCAGTGTAGTACCCCGATAATCGCTCCCGCCATATGGCACGCACACTTCGCTCAGCGCGACGGCGCAGTGGTCATGCGAACCGCACGCCTCCCTCATCCAGACGCCAATTGGCGCAGTACTCGGCCACCATGCCCGGCTGTCATGGATTGGGCGCCGGCGCCGGCGGTGGACTGTCTCCCGGCGCCACGCAGCTGTAGAGCGTCCCGCTCGCGGTCCGCTGGGCTACTGCGTGCGCCTTTTGGGTCGCGCATTTGGCTTCCGCCTGCTCGAGCTCCTGCGCCTCGAGCTGGCGTTGTGCATCGGCTGGCGCTGCCCCTGGCGGCGCTATCGGCGCAGGTGGGACTTGAGCGAGCTGCGGCGTCGCGCTGCACGCGCCGAGCAGAACCAGGAAACAGGATAGCGATATCCATCTCATGAGCGGACCTCCGTGTCATTGTTACTCCGATGTTACGCCAAGACGATCGGCGCGGCCGGCGCTGCCCTGTGAAAGTGCCGTGCGCGCCGGCGAGTTTCAGCGCTCAACACCGGCACAGGCTCGATGCGTTAGGGCGCGCCGGTTCTTCGCGATCGCTCCCCTGGGGTTGCCTCGGGCCGTGCGTGCGGCGGACTGCCGTGTCTGCGTGCCGGCCGGCACGGACGTTTTCGGACCCCGCAGTGGGAGATCGGCGTCCGGAAATGGCGCATCGCACAGCGCAAATTGACGCGTTCCCGGAAGCATCGCGACACCTGCCGCAGCCGGCCAACGCCCCAGCGCAGACAGCCGTTTAAACGCCGCTCACCGTCGTAGCATCCAAGTCCGCGGGGGCAGGCCCCGGCCAATGCGCGCTTGAGCCATGGAAACTTTCAACTGGTCGAGCCGTAGTCCGATCGGCGTGGTCGTGATCGCCGTGTTTCTGGGTTTGCTCGGGCTGCTCAGCCTCAGCCGCCTGCCGCTGCAACTGTTTCCCGACATCAACCGACCGGAGCTGCAGATCCGCGCCGACTGGCGCACAGCCTCTCCCGAGGAGGTCGAGTCCGAGCTGCTCGAGCCCCTGGAAAATGTCATGCAGGGCATGCAGGGGGTGGAGGAGATCGAGGGTAATGCCTCGGCCGGCGGCGCCACCCTGAATCTGCGCTTCGCGCTCGGCACCGACATGAAGAATGCGCTGGTCGAGGTCATCGGACGGCTGAACCGTCTGCCGCCCCTGCCGCGCGACAGCGACCGCCCGAGCGTCTCGCTCGGCAGCAGCGGCGGCAGCAACGAGACGCTGTCGTGGTTCTTCGTGCAGCTGCTGCCCGGCACACCGGGTCCGATCGAGCGCCATCGCCGCTTCATCGAGGATACGGTGCGCGCGCGTCTGGAAGCGATTCCCGGCGTCGCCTCAGTCGATGTCAACGCCGGACCCTCCGATGACGTGCGCATTACCCTCGATCTGGCGCGCGCCGCGGCGCTCGGCATCGCGATCCCGGACATCGCCAATCGCGCCGCCAGTGCCAACAACGTCTCCGGTGGTCAGCTCGATGTCGGCCGCCACCAGTACACGCTGCGCTTCACCGGACGTTTCTCCCCCGAGCAGCTCGGCGCCCTGGTGCTCGCCTGGCGCGACGGTCGGCCGGTGCGCCTGGCGGATCTGGCGACCATCGACGTCGCCCCGCCGGTGCGCACCTTCTTCGCCTATCAGAACGGCAACCCGGCCATCGGCATCCAGGTGTACCGCGCCAACGGCGCCAATGTGCTCGCGACCCTCGACCAGGTGAAGGCGGCGGTGGCGGAGCTGCGCGACGGACCGCTCAAGGCGCACGGCCTCGGCATCGAGCAGTCCTTCGATGCGGCACTGTTCATCCGCCGCGCGGTCCATCTGCTGACGGAGAATCTGGTCGTCGGCGCGCTGCTCGCGCTGTTGGTGGTGTGGTGGTTCATGCGCGAGTGGCGCGTGACACTGCTGATCGCGGCGACCATCCCGGTGTGTCTGTGCGCCACGTTCGTGGTGCTCGACCTGTTCGGTCGCAGCCTCAATGTCATTTCACTCGCCGGGCTCGCGTTCGCGGTCGGCATGGTGGTCGAGGGCGCCATCGTGGTGTCGGGCAACGTCGTGCGACTGCGCGAAGCCGGTATGCCGCTCGAGCAGGCCTGCCGCAGCGGCGCGCGTCAGGTCGCGGGCGCCCTCATCGCCTCGACCGCTACCACGGTGGCGGTGTTCGTGCCGGTACTGTTCCTCAAGGATGTCGAGGGTCAGCTGTTCGGTGATCTGGCGCTCACTATTTCAATCGCGGTCGCGGTCTCGATCATCGCCGCGCTCACCCTTTTGCCCACCGCGCTCGGCTTCGTCCTCAACCGCCCGCTGCGTCCGAGCGGTTATGGCGCGGGCTGGCCGTGGCTGTCCACCTGGATCCTGCGCGTGACCGCCACGCGCCCGCAGCAGCTGGCCTGGGTGGCCGGGCTGCTGGTGCTGCCACTGTGCCTTGCCTGGCTGCTGCTGCCGCCGCTTGATTATCTGCCGCCGGTGAAGCGCGCCGCGATCGACTCGTTCTTCGACTTCCCGCCGGGCATGAGCCCGGAGGCGGTCAACCGCGAGCTCGTGCCGACGCTGCTCGAGCGGATGCGGCCCTACATGGACGGCCGGCTCGAGCCGCACCTCAAGAACTGGTACGTGCAGGTGTGGCCCGGCGGCGGCACCATCGGTGCGCGGGTGATCGACGAACGGCGCATCGGCGAGCTGGAGAACCTGGTGCGCGACAAGATCACCGTCGGACTGCCTGACACGCGCGTGTTCACCGCCGAAGGGGA
>DATHMN010000004.1:0-2746 GCA_035487135.1 Steroidobacteraceae bacterium
GCGCATCCAAATTGACGGGACCACGCTGGATACAGAACTGAAGCGTGCGCAGTTGCAGCTGCTGCGCGCCCAGATCGAGCCGCACTTTCTTTTCAACACCTTGTCAGCGGTGCGCACTCTTGCGCGCACCGACCGGATTGCCACGGTGGAGATGCTGAACAAGCTGATCCGCTACTTCGAGGCGGCGTTGCCACGCCTGGCAGGGGATAAGGTGCCGCTGAAGGAGGAGATGCGGCTGATCGATGCCTACCTCGGAATCTATCGCGTGCGTATGGGTGCGCGGCTCGCGTACGAGATCGCGCTGCCGGCCGATCTCGCTGACATCGCCTTCCCCCCCATGATGCTTCTCACCCTGGTTGAGAACGCCCTTAAGCATGGCGTGAATCCACTCGTCGAAGGCGGATTTATCCGCGTCAGCGCCAGTCGTGTGCGGTCCTCGCTGCTGTTGAAGGTCTCGGACTCCGGGCGCGGCATGAGTGCCCGACACGGTCACGGTATGGGGCTCGCGAACGTGCGCCAGAGACTCATGACGTTATACGGCGACACTGCAGTGCTTTCCCTTTCCCCCGCCGAGCCACGCGGCGTGGTGGCGACGCTTTCCATCCCGTGCACTGACGTCGCATGAGCGTATCGCCACAATCGCCGTCGTCCGCCGCCGCTCCCGCAAGCGCTGAGCCTCCGTTTGCGCAGACAGTCTTGCGTACGATTACCTGGCAGAAACTCCTGGTGGCGCAGGCGTTCGGCATGGTGCTTGCGCTCCTCAACTACCTCCAGGTGCAGGGCCCAGGCGCCACGACCCATGCGCTAGCCAGCCAACTGATCATGGCATCGGTGGGGGCCTTGTTCTTCTTGGTAGTGGCAGTGGCCACGGATGAAGCAGTTCGGCGGGGCGTGCGCGTGTCCCGCGTCCTGCCCCTCGCGCTGTTGGTCGCCAGCGGCGCGGTGGCCGTCACGCAATGGTATCTGCGCAGCTGGCTGGGCGTTCTGGATTTCGAACCGGATTCCGGGCCGCCGCTGGCGCGCATCGGCGGCGTGGCGATTTATATCGGCACCAGCGGCGGCCTTGCTGCGATGGTTTATCTTCAGCGCCAAGACGCCCAGCGCGTGCTCGCGGGAATCCGCGCGGCCGAACTGCAGAGGGTGCAAGACGAGCGTCACCTGATTGAGTCCCGCCTGGCCGCAACGCAGGCTCAGATCGACCCCAGCGCCGTGTTTCGCGAGCTCGCGGTAATCCGCGATTGCTATGCTGCTGCGCGTCCCGGGGCCGAGACCAAGCTCGAAGCGCTGATCCAGGAGCTGCGCGGCTGCGTAATGCGGAGCGCCGTCACCGCTCCCGTGCGCGAGAGTCGGCCGTGAAGGCACCGACCGCCGTCATCGCCGAGGACGAACCGTTGGTGCGTGCGGAGATCCGTGACACGCTTATCGCTCTGTGGCCGGAACTTGTCGTTCGCGCGGAGGTAGGCGATGGTGTTCAGGCGCTGGCAGCCCTGGAGCGCCACGCACCCGACATCTTTTTCCTCGACATCCAGATGCCCGGGATAGATGGCCTCGAGGTGGCGCAACGCCTCGGCGGCAGGGCGCACGTCGTATTCATCAGCGCCTTCGACCAATATGCGATCGCAGCCTTCGAACAGGGCGCCCTCGACTACCTCCTGAAGCCCATATCTGTGCCACGCATGCAGGCTACGGTTGAACGGCTACGGGCTCGCCTGCGCAACGCCCCTGCGGACCTGAGTGGCATCGCCGAGCTACTGAAGAACCTCGCACCGCCTGAATCGCCGTACCTGAAGTGGCTCACCGTGCCGCACGGTGCCGAGCTGCGGGTGATCGCGGCAACGGAGATCTGCTACCTGCGCGCGGATAACAAGTACACGACACTTGCTACGCGTCACGGCACTTTCCTCATGAACGCGACCCTCCGGCAGATGAAACAGAAGCTCGATCCGAAGATGTTCTGGCAGATCCATCGCAGCGTGGTGGTCAACGTCGGCGCGATTGATACGATCTACCGCACCTTCCGCGGCGCCCTCGAAGTGAAGCTGAAGGAGCGCAGCGAGCTGCTCCCGGTGAGTGCCGCGCACGCGCACCTGTTTCGGGACTCGGCGCGCCGCTGAGCGACGGGATCCGATCCGCATCGGGGATCATGCGTAGAGTTCTTCATAGTCCGATCGGCCTGATTGGCCTTCAGGTACGCGAGGTAATAGTTTTTCTGCTTATAAGCTCGATCCAGCCATTGAAACGCAGCGTCGTTCTTTCGGCGAAAACTGTTCGCCCACTCTTGCGTCCTTAGGCGTGGTACACGAACGGCAGACCAATTTGGCATTCGATACGAATTGAGGAGCTGCGCGTTGATAAGAAGCTCGACCGCTACAGGCGTAACAGGCATGAGCGCGTATCGCGAACGAGCACCGTAACGGGGAGCTTAGAGTGATCCGACTCACGTCCTCGATCAGGGCCATGTCCGAGTTTGACCCGGAGCGGTAACGGAGCGGACATTGACTGCACCGCCAGTGGACCCGGAGCGATTGCCGCTCAACCGGCAGCCCTGCTCGGCCAAACTGAGAAAATTGGGCTAAGCTGCCGCCCTCGGAGGCGATAAAAAGACCTCCGATGACCTGTCAGGGGTGATCCCGTCGGTGACTGAGCCATCGCACGCGGTATTTCTGAGCTACGCCTCGCACGATGCGGAGGCAGCACAAAGGATTTGCGAGGCGCTCCGCGCCGCCGGCATCGAAGTCTGGTTCGA
>DATHMN010000005.1:0-23091 GCA_035487135.1 Steroidobacteraceae bacterium
AGCGCGCGCTTCTGGCCCAAGTGTGTGGCGCTGGCCGCCGTCATCAGCGCGGCAGCCGCCGTGTTCTTCTTCTGTGCCAACGCGCTCGGCATCGGCGAGGTGCACGACATCGTGGCCGCGGTGCGCCGCCGGCTGCGCCGCGCGCACTAAACGGCGCACCTGAGCCGGTGCGGGAGCGCGCGCCGCGCCGCGCGGTCTGATTCAGGGTTAATTCAGCCAAAGGATTGGATGATGCGACACATGAAAGGATATCTCGCCGCGCTCGCACCCTTGGCTCTGGCCGGCGTGACTCCGGCTTTCGCCCAGGTCTATTACGCACAGCCGGTCCTGGTGCCGCAGTTCTTCCTCGATGCCGGTCCCAGTTTTACAGTCGGTCACACTTCCGACTACCTCGATACCGGCTGGACGGTGGGCGGCGGCTTTCAGCTGCGTCCGGATCCAACAGCGCCGTTCTCACTGCGCGCCGAGGTCAATTACAGCCGCTTCGGCGCGACCTCGCAGCTGCTCGATGAGGGGGCGGAAGCCAACCAGACACAGATCAACGGCGGCTACGGTGAAACCGTCGACGGCCAGATCGATGGCGTGCTCGAGGCGCCGCTGGCGCCGGCGGTGCGCGGCTACGTGATGGGCGGTGTGGGTGTGGCGTGGCGGCGCATCCAGCTCAATCAGTATGGCTCGTCGCCCTGCGACGGGTTCCTCGGCGTCTGTGGGCCGCAGTTCTCGAGTCTTACCAGCAGCAGCGTCGCCACCTACGACAGCACGCGTTTCGCCTGGAACGTGGGGGCGGGACTCAGTTTTCCGCTGCCCGCCGGGCAGTCCTGGTTTGTGGAGGCGCGTTACGAACGCATCGAAACGCCGACGCCGACCGAATTTCTCCCGGTCCGCTTCGGCATTCGTTTCTAGGCACGCTGCGCGGAGGCGAAGCCGATGCAGGCCGTCAGCACCTGCTCCAGCACCGCACGCAGCGGCGTCGCGAACCCGCCATCCCAGGGGCTCGGCCAGTTGCTGGGGTTGAGCTCAGCATCCGGTTCGCGCAGGTAGCCGCGGCACGCCAGTTCCATCTGCAGCGCGTGCACGCCCTGCTGCGGCTGACCGTAGTGCCGCGTGGTGAAGCCGCCCTTGAAGCGGCCGTTGGTGATGCGGGAGAAGTCCCAGGCATCGCACAGCTGTTCCACCTGCGCAGTGAGTGCTGCTGCGCAGCTCGCGCCGTTGAACGTGCCGATGTTGAAGTTCGGCAGCAAGCCCTCGAACAGCCGCGGAATGCGCGAGCGGATCGCGTGGCAGTCGTACAGCACCACGGCAGTATGCAGTCCGCGCAGACGCTGCAGTTCGGCCGCCACCGCGCGATGGTAGGGGTCGAAGAACTCGGCGCGCCGCGCGGCGAGCTGCGCCTCATCCGGAGGCGCCTCGCGGTAGAGCCGCTCGCCGTCGAAAGTGGTGGTCGGACACAGCTCGGTGGTCGCCTGGCCGGGGTAGAGCGAGGCGCCGGAGGGGTCGCGATTGCAGTCAATGACGCTGCGCGAGATGCCGGTGCGCACCAGGCTCACGTCCAGGTCCTCGGCAAAGTCGTACAGCCGCTCGATCCACCAGTCGGTATCCTTACGCGCCAGCCAGGGTGAGACCAGCGCAGCCTCGATCGCCGGCGGAATCTGCGTGCCGGTGTGCGGCATACACAGGAGCAGCGGTGCCGTTCCGCGCCGTACGGTGAGCCAAGAAGCTTCGGTGTGACTCATCGCCTGCGACCTCCCCACAGCTGACGTCACCTCGATCGATCACCGATAATGTACGCCATGACGGCCCTGTGGTTTGAGTCGGCGCTGCTGCCTGGCGGATGGGCCCGGCAGGTGCGCCTGAGCGCCAGCGCCGGACGCATCGCGCAGGTCACCACCGACTGTGGCGCGCAGCCGGGCGATGAGCGGCATGCGCTCGGCCTTCCCGGACTCCCCAACCTGCACAGTCACGCCTTCCAGCGGGGACTCGCAGGCCTCACGGAGCGGCGCGGGGCAGGCGAGGACAGTTTCTGGAGCTGGCGCGAGCTCATGTACCGGTTCCTCGAGCGGCTGGGGCCGCAGGAACTCGAGGCTCTGAGCGCGCAGTGCTACCTGGAGATGCTCGAGGGCGGCTTCACGCGGGTCGGCGAATTTCACTACCTGCATCACGACCTCGCGGGACGGCCCTACGCTGATCCCGGCGAGCTTGCAGCGCGCATCGCCGCCGCCGCACAGACGAGCGGCATCGGCCTGACACTGCTACCGGTGTTCTATGCGCATGCCGGCTTCGGCGGCAGCGTCCCCGCGCCGCGCCAACGGCGCTTCGTCACCAACCCGGACGGCTTTGGCGCGATCCTGCAGGCCGCGCGCGGCGTGGTGCAATCGCTGCCGGGAGGCGCGCTCGGGATCGCACCGCACAGCCTGCGGGCCGTCACCGCACCGGAACTTGCCGCGGTGCTGCAGCTGGCCGCCGGTGCGGTGATCCACATTCATATCGCCGAGCAGACCCGTGAGGTGGAGGAGTGTCTGCAGTGGAGCGGCCGGCGTCCGATCGAATGGCTGCTCGATGCGGCGCCGGTCGATGAGCGCTGGTGCCTGGTGCACGCGACCCATGTCACCGCGGCTGAACTCGGCGGCATCGCGGCGCGGTGCGCGGTGGCGGGCCTGTGTCCGCTCACCGAGGCGAATCTGGGCGACGGCATCTTCCCGGCGAGCGAGTTTCTGGCGCGCGCGGGCCGCTTTGGCGTCGGCAGCGATGCCAACGTGCTGCTCGATGCAGCCGCCGAGCTGCGCACGCTGGAGTATTCGCAGCGCCTGGCCGAGCGGCGCCGCAACGTGCTGGCGGCAGGCTCCGACAGCTCCACCGGACGCACGCTGTTTGCAGGCGCACTCGCCGGCGGACAGCAGGCGCTGCTGCCGGGGGAGCCCGCGGGGCTGCAACCCGGCGCATGGCTCGATCTGGTGTCGCTGGACGTGAGCCACCCGGCGCTCATCGAGCGCGCCGGTGATGAGCTGCTCGACAGCTGGATCTTCGCCTGCGGCCGTGAGGCAATCGACTGCGTCTGGCGCGCCGGCGAGAAACTGGTGCAGGGCGGACGTCACCGCGAGCGCGACGCGATCGGCGCCCGCTACCGCGCCGCACTCAGGCACCTGCGCGCCTGAGGAACTGAAGGGCCGAAGCCGACAAGGGGGATCAGCATGCGGAGACTCTCGGCGATATTGCTCGCAGTGATTGCGGCGTGCGCGCTCGGCGGCATCGCCTTGCAGCGTCACGAGCCGATCAACGCGCTGTGGCTGGTGACCGCGGCGCTGTGCGTTTATCTGCTGGGCTATCGGTTTTACGCCGCCTGGATCTGCACGCGCGTCCTGTTGGTGGACCGCTCGCGGGCCACGCCGGCCGAGCGCCTGAGCAACGGCCGTGATTTCGTCGCCAGCCATCGCCTGATCGTGTTCGGCCACCATTTCGCGGCGATCGCCGGGCCGGGTCCCCTGGTCGGGCCGACGCTCGCTGCCCAGTTCGGTTACCTACCGGGCACGCTGTGGATCCTCGTCGGCGCGGTGCTCGGTGGCTGCGTGCAGGACATGACCATTCTGCTGCTGTCGACGCGCCGCGACGGTCGCAGCCTCGGCCAGATGGCGCGCGATGAGCTCGGTCCGCTCGGTGGGTTTGCGGCGCTGATCGGCACGCTGCTGATTCTGATCGTGCTGGTCGCCGTGCTCGGGCTCGTGGTGGTCAACGCCATGAAACACAGTCCCTGGGCGACCTCCACGGTGTTCGCGACTATTCCGGTGGCACTGCTGGTCGGGTTGTATCTACGGCAGTGGCGACCGGGCCGGGTGCTGGAGAGCTCGCTCCTCGGCGTGGTGCTGGTACTGCTCGCCGTGCTCGGCGGTGGCTGGCTGGACCAGCAGCCCGCGTTGCGCGCCTGGTTCGATTACGGCGCGGTGCCGCTCGCCGCGGCCATCATGGTGTACGCCTGGGTGGCGGCGATCTTGCCGGTGTGGCTGCTGCTGGCCCCGCGCGACTACCTGTCCACCTTCCTCAAGCTCGGTACGGTGGCGTTGTTGGCCGTGGCGATTGTCGTGACCCATCCGCAGATCAAGATGCCGGCGCTCACCCAGTTCGTCGACGGCAGCGGCCCGCTGTTCGGCGGCAAAGTGTTCCCGTTCGTATTCATCACCATCGCCTGCGGTGCAATCTCTGGCTTCCACGCGCTGGTCTCGAGCGGCACCACGCCCAAGCTCATCAGCAACGAGGCAGACGTGCGTCTGGTGGGCTACGGCAGCATGGCGCTCGAGTCGTTCGTCGCCATCATGGCGATCATCGCCGCGACCGTGCTCGATCCGGGGATATTCTTCGCCATCAACGCCGGCGCCGGCGTCGTCGGCAACACACCGGAGATCGCCACCCATACCATCAGCAGCTGGGGATTCCCGGTGAGCGCGCAGCAGATGCACGATCTGGCACAAGCCATGGGCGAGCGCACGCTGTTCGCCCGTACCGGCGGTGCGCCTTCGCTCGCGGTGGGCATGGCGAGCATTTTCGGCAACACCTTCGGCAGGGGGCTGCTCGCGCTCTGGTACCACTTCGCCATCATGTTTGAAGCGGTGTTTATTCTGACGACGCTCGATGCCGGGACACGGGTGGGGCGCTTCATCCTGCAGGATCTGCTCGGCCACGCCTGGGCGCCACTCGGGCGCACCTCCTGGTATCCGTCGGTGCTGGCCGCCAGCACAGTGGTGGTGGCCGGCTGGGGATATTTCCTTTATATCGGCGTCATCGATCCCAATGGCGGCGTCAACATTCTCTGGCCGCTGTTCGGCATCGCCAACCAGATGCTGGCCGCGATCGCACTGTCGGTGGCTACCGGCATCCTGTTCAAATCCGGCCGGGCACGCTACGCCCTGGTGACGCTGCTGCCGTTGGCGTGGCTGGCGATTGTGACGACCAGCGCCGCCTGGCAGAAGCTGGTGAGCCCCGACCCGCACATTGGCTTTATCGCGGGCGCCGCTGATCTGGCCGCGAAACTCGCCTCCGGCACCCTCACTGCCGAGCGGGCCGCGGTCGCACCGCAGCTGATCTTCAATCAGCGGCTGGATGCCGGCCTCACGGTGCTGTTCACCGCCATCCTCTGGCTCGTGATCATCGACACCGCGCGAGTGTGCGCCCGGCGGCTGCGTGGCCTGCCGATCCGCTCGGGCTGCGAGGCACCCTACCAGCCGACGCGACTGGCGGGCGCGGCGGGCGCGCTCCGATGAGTACGCTGCGCTGCGCTCTGCGCTGGTGCTGGAGGGGCCTGCGGGCTGCCAGCGGCGATGATGCCTACGAGCGCTACCTGGCCCACCACCATCAGCAGCATGCGAATTCTCCGCTGCTCAGCCGGCGTGCGTTCTGGACGCAGCAGCAGCAGCGCAAGTGGAGTGGCGTCAGCCGCTGCTGCTGATACTTTAAGCCGTTGAAAGTGACGGGAAATGCTAGCATAGCCGGCTTTCAACCCCGGGGCGCCACCCGCTGCGCCCGCGGCGCCGCCCGGCGGCAGAAGGTGGTGGTATGGCATTGAAGATCATGATTCTCGGCGCCAACGGCTTCATCGGCAGTGCGCTCACCGATGCGATCCTGCGCAAGCGTGACTGGGACGTCTACGGCATCGACCTCTCCGACAACAAGCTGGGCGAACTGCCCAAAAATGACCGCTTCCACTTCGTGGAAGGCGACATCACCATCAACAAGGAATGGGTCGAGTACCACGTCAAGAAGTGCGACGTGGTAGTGCCGCTGGTGGCGATCGCCAACCCGGCACAGTACGTGACACACCCGTTGCGGGTGTTCGAGCTCGACTTTGAAGCCAACATGGACGTGGTGCGCTACTGCGTCAAGTACAACAAGCGGCTGATTTTTCCCTCGACCTCCGAAATCTACGGCATGTCGCCCGATGCGGTGCTCGACGAAGAGAGCAGCCCGCTGGTCTACGGACCGATCAACAAGCAGCGCTGGATCTACGCCGCCTCCAAGCAGCTGCTCGACCGGGTGATCTACGCCTACGGGGTGCGCGACAACCTCGATTACACGCTGTTCCGGCCCTTCAACTTCATCGGTCCGAACCTGGACAATGTCGAGGAGCCCAAGGAAGGCAGCTCGCGCGTGTTCACCCAGTTTCTGTCCAATCTGCTGTACAAGCGACCGATCAAGCTCGTGGACGGCGGCAGCCAGAAGCGTTCGTTCACTTTCATCGACGATGCGATCGAGGCGCTGCTCACCATTCTGCAGAACGACGAGCGCTGCGCCAGCCAACGCATCTTCAACATCGGCAACCCCGGCAACTGCATCTCGATCCGCGACCTCGCGCAGCGCACCCTGCGTATCGCCCAGGAATTTCCCTTGCTGCGCGATAACGCCAAGGCGACCGAGATCATCGACATCACTGCCGGCGACTACTACGGCAAGTATTACCAGGACATTCAGGTGCGCGTGCCCAACATCGAGGCGGCGAAGCGCTATCTCGGCTGGGCGCCCACGACCGACATGGATACCGCGATCCGGCGCACCATCGAGTTCTACGTCAAGCAGGAAAGCTTCGGCACGCGCATGGCGGCCATGGCATCGCCTAATCGCTGAACCTTGCCGGCCATCAAAGACGTGACTGCGGGGCAGGGCGCCGGCGCCCTCGCGCCGAGCTGGCTCGGCTGGCTGCTGCTGGGGCTCGCCTGGTGCGCCACCCTGCAGGTGCGCCCGATGCTCGATCCCGACGAGGGCCGCTACGCGGAAATTCCGCGCGAGATGCTCGTGAGCGGCGACTGGGTGACACCGCGTTTCAACGACCTCAAGTACTTCGAGAAGCCACCGCTGCAGTACTGGGCAACCGCCGCGGTCTACAGCGTCGCCGGGGTGCACGAGTGGACTTCGCGACTGTGGACCGTGGGGCTGGCGTTCGCCTGTCTCGCGCTGGTGTTTGTCTGGGTCGGGCAGCTGTACGGCGCTGCCGCTGCGCTTACCGCGCTCACCGCGCTCAGCGTCAGTCCGTTCTTCGTCGTGGTGGCGCACCTCAACCTGCTCGATGCCGGCTTTACCTTCTGGCTCACCGCCATGGTGCTGGCATTCACGCGCGCACAGCTGGCGCCGCGCGCGACGGCGGCGGAGCGGCGCTGGATGCTGCTCGCCTGGGCGCTCGCAGCGCTCGCGGTGCTCTCCAAGGGGATCGTGGTGGGTGTGCTGGCGGGGGGGGCGCTCATGCTCTACACCCTCATCGAGCGCGACGCGCGTCCCTGGCGCCGCCTGCACCCGCTCGCAGGGCTGGCCGTGTTCGCGCTCATCGCCGTCCCCTGGTTCGTGCTGGTGTCGCAGCGCAATGCGAGCTTCCTCACGTTCTTCTTCGTGCACGAGCACTTCGCCCGCTTTCTCACCACCGTGCACCAGCGCGTCGAGCCGTGGTGGTTCTTCCTACCGCTGCTGCTACTCGCCGTGCTGCCGTGGCTGCTGCCCCTGCTGTCCGCCTGCCGCGCCGCGTGGCGCGAACCGGCGCCGCCAGCGCCGCAGTCACAGTTCAAGCCGCGGCGCTTTCTGCTCATCTACGCGGGACTGACGCTGGTGTTCTTCTCGGCCTCCGGCTCTAAGCTGGCGCCCTATATCCTGCCGATGGTACCGGTGCTCGCGGCCCTGACCGGGGCGGCGAGCGCCGAGCCGCAGCGCCTGGCGCGGCTCGCGGCGCGCAGCGGCGGCATCCTCATCATGCTGTGCGCCGCCGGACTGCTCATCTACAGCGCGCGCCGCAACAGTTACGTGCCCCACGCGGCACTCGTCTGGGGCTCAGCGGCCGCGCTGCTCGGCGTGCTCGCCCTGCTCGCGAGCTACCTGCGCCTGCGGCCGCTCACCACTGTGATGGTGACGGCGCTCGGGGCGATTCTCGCCTGGCAGTTTTTGCTGTGCGAATACAGCGTGGTGCCACCGAGCCGCTCGGGGCGCGATCTGGCGGCTGCTGTGACTGCTTATATTCACGCTGATACTCCGCTCTACAGCGTGGGCCAGTACCGCGAGACCCTCGCGCCCTACCTGGGGCGCACGCTGCAGCTCGCTGGCTACGAGGGCGAGCTGCAGTTCGGCCTCAACGAGGAGCCGGCGCGGCGCCTGTCCACGCAGCAGTTCGCCGCGCGCTGGAGCGCCGGCGGCGAGGCCGTGGCATTCTTCGATCCCGACCTCTGGGAGCAGTGGCGCCGGCGCGGGCTTCCGGGGCGGGTGATCGCCGCTGACAACTACACTGTTGCTGTGAGTCGCCTGTGAGACTGACCGATTTCGCGTTTCTGTGCTGCGGCGTGCTGCTGAACGCGCTCGCCCAGCTCGGCCTCAAGGCCGCGACCCGCGTGAGCGGACCGCTGCTCGTCGGCGATGCCGGCGTGTGGCAGCGCGGCTTCGAGTTGCTGAAGGTGGCGCCCTTGTGGTGGGCACTGGCAGCTTACGGGCTGAGTGTGGTGGTCTGGCTCGTGGGCCTGTCGCGCGTGCCGGTCAGTCAGGCCTATCCCTTGCTGTCGCTCGGCTATGTCATCAACATTGGACTTGCCTGGTGGCTGCTCGGTGAGGTTCCCAACGTGCAGCGCGTCGCGGGGATCGGGGTGATCATCCTGGGGGTAGTGCTGGTGGCACGCTCATGAACGATTCGAACCGCACACAACCCATGCTGCCGTTTACGCGTCCGAGCATCGACGAGGACACGATTGCCGCCGTGGCGCAGGTGCTGCGCTCGGGCTGGCTGGCCAGCGGACCCAAGGTCGCGCAGCTGGAGGCCGAGCTGTCCGCCTATCTCGGCGGGCGCCCGGTGCGCAGCCAGACCTCCGCCACCGCCGGCATGGAGATGGCGTTGCTCGCCTGCGGCATCGGTCCTGGCGATGAGGTCATCACACCGGCGCTCAGCTTCGTTGCCACTGCCAACGTCATCGTGCGGGTGGGTGCGCGGCCGGTTTTTGTCGACGTCGGACTCGACTCGCGCAACATCGATCTCGATCAGGCGGAGGCGGCGATCACGCCGCGCACGCGCGCCATCATGCCGGTGCATTTCGCCGGCCTGCCGGTCGACATGGAGCGCCTGTACGCCATCGCCGCGCGCCACCGGCTACGCGTCATCGAGGATGCCGCGCACGCGATCGGCTCCGCCTGGCGCGGGCGCCGCATCGGCAGCTTCGGCGACCTGGTGTGCTTCAGCTTCCACCCCAACAAGAACATGACCACGATCGAGGGTGGGGCGATCTCCGGCGGCTCGGACGCGGAGCTGAAGACCATCGAGCTGCAGCGCTGGCACGGTCTGACGCGCTCCGGGGTGGACGGATTCGACGTAACGCTCGCCGGCGGCAAGTGCAACCTGTCGGACGTCGCCGCCGCGGTGGGGCTCGGCCAGCTGCGGCGGCTGGAGGAGTTCAACGGCCTGCGGCGCGAGCTGGTCAGCGCCTATTACGCCCTGTGGCAGACGGACCCGCCGCTGCGGCTGCCCGAGCGCGGTGATGCGGGCCACGCCTGGCACGTGTTCACGCCGCTATTGCCGCTCGGGCAGATGCAGTTGTCGCGCGCCGGTTTCATCGAGGCGATGAAGGCGCGCGGCATCGGCGTCGGTGTCCACTATCCTGCGATCCATCTGTACAGCGCCTATCGGGCGCTCGGCTATCGCGCCGGACAGTTTCCCAACGCCGAGCGCATCGGCCGCGAAACGGTGACCCTGCCGCTGTTTCCGGCGATGACGCTCGCAGACGTGGAGCGGGTGGTCGCGGCGACCACGGCCGTGCTGCACGGAGCGCGCGCGTGAATCCCGAGGTCTCGGTCGTCATCCCGGTCTACAACGAGGAAGAGGGGCTGCCGCTCTTGTTCGCGCGCCTCTACCCGGCACTCGATGCCCTCGGCCGCAGCTACGAGGTGGTGTTCGTCGACGACGGCAGCCGCGATCGCTCGGTGGCGCTGCTGCGCGAGCAGTTCGCCCGCCGCCCGGACGTCACCCGGGTGGTGGTGCTGGCGCGCAATGCCGGGCAGCACCTGGCGATACTCGCCGCCTTTCAGCAGACCCGCGGCACCTACGTGATCACGCTGGATGCCGACCTGCAGAACCCGCCCGAGGAGATCGGCCGCCTGCTGCAGGCGATGGATGCGGGCGCCGACTATGTCGGCACCATCCGCCTGCGCCGTCAGGATGTGTTCTGGCGCAAGGCGGCCTCGCGCCTCATGAATCGCCTGCGCGAGCGCACCACGTCCATCAGCATCACCGACCAGGGCTGCATGCTGCGCGGCTATCACCGCAGCATTATCGACGCGCTCAACCGCTGCACCGAGGTCAGCACGTACGTACCGGCGCTCGCCTACACGTTTGCGCGCCACCCGGTGGAAATCGAGGTGGCGCATGCCGAACGCACCGTGGGGCAGTCGAAATATTCGCTCTTCAGGCTGGTCCGCCTGAACTTCGACCTGATGACCGGGTTCTCGGTCGCGCCGCTGCAGTTCTTTTCCATGGGCGGCATTGTCATCGCGCTGCTATCGCTCGCGTTCGTGGTGGTCCTCGCCGTCCGCCGTCTGATCCTCGGACCGGAAGCTGAAGGACTGTTCACGCTGTTCGGCATCGCCTTCTTCCTCATCGGCGTGGCGCTGATCGGACTGGGGGTGGTGGGCGAGTACGTCGGCCGCATCTACGAGCAGGTGCGCCAGCGGCCGCGTTTCACCGTGGCGGCGGTACTCGAGCAAGGGGGTGAGCTCAACCCGCGGCTGCCACCGGCGGCTGTGACGGCGGCCCCGCTTGCGGTGCTGAGCAGTGCGCAGCGCGAGCCAAGGCCGCCCGAGTGAGCCGGCCGCGCGCCGTCGTCTTCGCCTACCACGATGTCGGAGTGCGTTGCCTGAAGACGCTGCTCTCCGCAGACGTCGAAGTGCCGCTGGTGGTCACGGTACCGGACGATCCGCACGAGACGCGCTGGTATCAGAGCGTCGCGGCGAGTGCGGCCGAATACGGCCTGCAGTGCGTGGCGCCGGTGGAGGCCAACACGCCGGAACTTGAACGCCGCGTGGCCGCGCTGCAGCCGGACTTCCTGTTCTCCTTCTATTACCGCGCCATGCTGGGTGATGCGCTGCTCGGCAGCGCGCGCCGCGGCGCCCTCAACATGCACGGCTCGCTGCTGCCGAAATACCGCGGCCGCGCACCGGTCAACTGGGCCATCCTGCGCGGCGAGCGCGAGACCGGGGCGACGCTGCATTACATGGTGGCGCGCGCCGATGCCGGTGACATCGTCGACCGCCAGGCGGTGCCGATTCTCATCGACGATGACGCGCGCGAGGTGTTCGCCAAGGTCACCGTTGCGGCCGAGCTGGTGCTGGCGCGCTCGCTGCCCGGACTGATCGCCGGCACCGCGCCGCGTTCGCCGCAGCCGCTCCTGGCGGGAGAATATTTCGGTCGCCGACGGCCGCAGGACGGGCGCATCGACTGGAGCCGCAGCGCCACCGAGATCCATGATCTGGTGCGGGCGGTGGCGCCGCCGTTTCCCGGCGCCTTCGGCACCGTGGGCGGTGCGCGCTGGGAGATCCAGCGCACGCGCCTTACGAGGCGGCACGCGCCGGCGGGTGCGCCGCGCCTGTTTGCCGCCGCGGGCAGCTGCTGGCTGGCGCTCGCCGACGGTTCGGTGCTGCAATTGCTGGCGGCGGCCACGCCCCAGGGTCCGCTGGATCTCAGCGCGCGCGCGGCCGAACTCGGCACGCACACCCTGCCGCTCAGCTGACGTGGCGCGCATCGCGCTCAAGGTGGACATCGACACCTTCCGCGGCACGCGCGAAGGCGCGCTGCGGCTGGCGGACCTGCTGGAGCGGCTCGACCTCAAGGCCACCTTTCTCTGCAGCCTCGGGCCCGACCATACCGGCCGGGCGATCAAGCGCGTTTTCCGCCGCGGCTTCCTCGGCAAGGTGCAGCGCACCTCGGTGGTGGAGCACTACGGCGTGCGCACGCTCCTCTACGGCGTGCTGCTGCCGGGCCCGCACATCGGCCGCCGCGCGCGCGCCGCGCTGCAGGACATCGCGCGGCGCGGTTTCGAGGTCGGCGTGCACACCTGGGATCACATCCGCTGGCAGGACGGTGTGGCGCGCGCCAACCAGGCCTGGACCCGTAAGCAGCTGCAGCTGGCGCGCGACCAGTTCACCGAGGTGTTCGGCCGCGAGCCGCTGGTACACGGTGCGGCCGGCTGGCAGATGAACCGCTACGTGCCGGCGCTGCAGCGCGAGCTCGGTTTTCGCTATGCCTCCGACACGCGCGGCCAGGCGCCGTTCCTGCCGCTGGCGGAGTGGGGCGATGCCGGCATACCGCAGCTGCCGACGACACTGCCCACCTTCGATGAACTCATCGGCCGGGCGGATCTCGCCGCAGGCCCGGTCGAGCATCTGCTGGAACTGACCGCGCGCAGCGGCGAGCGCGATCAGGTATTCACACTGCACGCCGAGCTCGAAGGCGGTAAGTATCTGCAGGACTTCGCCCGCCTGCTGCGCGAATGGCGTGCGCGCGGCGCACAGCTCACAGATCTGGCGAGTTATGCCGCGACGCTCGATGAGCGTGTGCTGCCTCGCTGCCGCATCGTCGCCGGCAGCGTGCCGGGACGCTCCGGAACGCTGGCACTGCAGGGCGCTTAGCGGCCGGCTGCAGCTGCAGGCTAGACTTGCGCCCATGGGGTTGTACGGCCTTGCGGTGTTCGCGGTGGTCTATGGGCTCGCGGTCGCAGTGCCCGGGCCCGGCATCGCAGCGATTGTGGCGCGGGCGCTCGGCCGTGGCCTCGAGGGCGCGCCGGCTTTTATCGGCGGTTTCCTGCTGGGCGATCTCCTCTGGCTGACACTCGCGGTCAGCGGGCTCGCGGTGCTGGCACACAGCGCCTACACGGTGTTTCTCTTCATCCGCTACCTCGGCGCCGCCTACCTGCTGTTTCTCGCCTGGCGGCTGTGGAGCTCGCCAACGCATGCACTCGGGCGTGCGCCGACGGCACCGCGCGAGCGGCCGCTGCAGGTATTCCTGGGTTCGCTCGCACTCACCCTCGGTAATCCCAAGACGATGGTGTTCTTTCTGGCGGTGTTGCCGACGGTCGTCGACCTGCGGCATCTGAGGCTGCCCGGCTACCTCGAGATCGTGGCGGTGATGGTCTGCGTCCTGCCGGCGGTGCTTGGGGCTTACAGCGTGTTCGCGGCGCGCGCCCGCGCGCGCCTGTCGCAGCCGAAGACCGTGCGCTGGGTACAGCGCGGCACCGGCGCGGTCATGGCCGGCGCCGCCATCGCCGTGGCGACCCGCTGATCCGCGGTTGCGCGCGGACGCCCGCGCGTCCCCGACAATTTTCCCGCGCCTGGTGCGTCTTATGAGCAGATGGACGCTGTCCACGCTCGGCCCTTGACCCCTGCGCAGCAGGACCGCCAGATCGCGCTGACCGTGCAGCGCGAGCGTCCGCGGCTGCTCGCCTACATCCGCCGCCGCATCGCCGATGTCGCCGAGGCAGAGGACATCCTCCAGGACACGCTCTACGAGCTGGTGGTGGCCTACCGCATGCTGCAGCCGGTCGAGCAGGCCGGTGCCTGGCTGGCGCGCATCGCGCGCAACCGCATCATCGACCGCTTCCGCCGCCGCGCGCTGCGCGCGCGCGTCCATGAGGCGGCGGCGCAGGCGGGCGCGCTGAGCGATTTGCTACCGGCGGCCGAGGCGGGTCCGGAAGCCGCGGCGGTGCGCGCGGCACTGCTCGAGCGCCTGGCCACGGCGCTCGCCGAACTGCCCGCGTCGCAGCGCGCCGTGTTCGTCGCGCACGAGCTGGAGGGCATCAGCTTCCAGGAACTGGCGGCACGAAGCGGCGTGAGTCTCAACCCGCTGCTGTCACGCAAACATTACGCCACGCGCTTTCTGCGGCAGCGACTGCAGGCCGCGTGGGACGACTGGCTGTGAGTTAAAGGAGAACTGACGTGCGAAGACCCGTGCGACGGATAATGAAGGCGCTGGCGATCCTGGTGATCGTTGTCGGCGCGCTGGCGCTGCTGGGCGCTGTCGTCATGCTGTTGTGGAATGCGCTGGTGCCGCAGCTGTTCCATGGGCCGGTACTGCAGTACTGGCAGGCGCTCGGCGTGCTGTTGCTGAGTCGCATCCTGTTTGGCGGGCTGCGCGCTCGCGGCTGGCATCACCACCGGCGGCAGCGCTTCTGGCGCGAGCAGTGGGAGCAGATGACGCCGGAGGAGCGCGCGCAACTGCGCGAGCGGGTCGGGCGCGGCTGCCGTCGCGGCGGCGGCGAGGCTTCCGGCACCAGCGCCGGCTGATTGACGGCGCGCGCGCCGTCACCGCAAGATCCTGCCACCGTGAGTGAGCCTACGATGACGGCGGTCGAGATCCGCGAGCCCGGTCCGCCGCAGGTGCTGCGCGCCGTGTCGCGCCCCGTGCCCGTTCCCGGGCCGGGCGAAGTGCTGATCCGGGTGGCGGCCGCCGGGGTCAACCGGCCGGATGTCCTGCAGCGCAAGGGGGTGTATCCGCCGCCACGCGGCGTCACCGACATTCCCGGGCTCGAGGTCGCAGGCGAGGTCGTGGAACTGGGCGCAGGCGTTGCGACCCCTGCACTCGGCAGCCAGGTCTGCGCGCTGGTCGCCGGTGGCGGGTACGCCCAATACGTGGCGGCCCCGGCGGTCCAGTGCCTGCCGCTGCCGGCCGGTCTCACAATGGCGGAAGCGGCCGCGGTGCCCGAGACTTTCTTCACCGTGTGGCTCAACATTTTCGAGCGTGCGCGCCTCACCCGCGGCGAGACGCTGCTGGTGCACGGCGGCTCGAGCGGTATCGGCACCACCGCCATTCTGCTGGCGCGCGCCTTCGGTGCGCGCGTGCTCGTCACCGCCGGCAGCGCGCAGAAGTGCGCCGCCTGCCTCGAGCTCGGTGCCGAGGTGGCCATCAACTACCACGAGGTCGATTTCGTCGAGGCGACGCTGCGCGCGACCGATGGCAAGGGAGCGGACGTGATTCTCGACATGGTCGGCGGCAGCTACCTGGCGCGCAATGTGGCCGCGGCCGCGACCGAGGGACGCATCGCGCTCATCGCCGTCCAGGGCGGCCACAAGGCGGAGCTCGACCTGCGGCCGCTCATGACCAAACGCCTCACCATCACCGCATCGACGCTGCGGCCGCAACCGGTCGCGAATAAGGGACGCATCGCCGCGGCGCTGCGCGCGCAGGTCTGGCCACTGTTTGCCTCGGCGCACCTGAAGCCGGTGGTGCACGCACGCTTTCCGCTGGCGGATGCCGCGCTCGCCCACCAGCTGATGGAATCGGGCGCCCACATCGGCAAGATCGTGCTGCTCGCCTCCTGAGCCGCGCGTCACTTCCGATCGCGTCACAATAGCCATCGCGGACTATGTCAAACGCCGGCGCGCGCCTGGCGCTGGGGCACGCGCCGTGGCTTGCGCTGCACTGCACGCGCACGCGGCAGGCAAAACTGTTGACTGTCCGCACTGGCCACCAGACTTATTCGTGCGACAGGTCCGGCCGGCGCGCGCGCCCAGACGCTAGCATCGTTTGCTTGGGGCCTCGGCCTTTAGTTTGAGGCGTGCGGCGCGATGTCCGGTAGTTCCTACCCGTGGCTCATGGCGTTGTGCATCGTCGTGGCGACGGCGGTGTCGTACGGCGTGCTTTTGCTGCGGGCGCCGCGCGACAAGCACGCTGACAGCCAGGCACTCGATGAGGCCAATGCGCGCCTGCAGCACCTCGCCAGCCACGATGCGCTCACCGATCTTCCCAACCGCCTGTTGCTCGCCGACCGCGTGGAGCAGGCGATCGCGCACGCCGACCGCCACGGCAGCCACTTCGCGCTGCTGTTAGTCGACCTCGATCATTTCAAGGCGGTGAACGACTCACTCGGCCATGCCGCCGGCGATGAGCTGCTGGGCGAAGTGGCGCGCCGCCTGCGTCTGTCGGTGCGCAAGTCCGATACGCTGGCGCGTTTCGGTGGCGATGAGTTTGTGCTCATCATCAACGACGTCAAGGCGGTCCCGGAGATCGAGGGCGTCATCCGCGCGGTGTGCGAATGCCTGACGCGGCCGATCGAGCTCGCCGACCTCGAAGTGCACGTGTCGCTCAGCGTCGGTGTCAGCATCTACCCGACCGACGGCGCCGAGCGCGAGACGCTGCTGAAACACGCCGACGTCGCCATGTACCAGGCCAAGCGCGCCGGACGCAACGGCTACCAGTTCTACCAGCCCGCCATGAATGCCTTCACGCGCGAGCGGCTGGTGCTGGAGAACGACCTGCGGCGCGCGCTGCGCGCCAGTGAGTTTCAGCTGCTCTATCAGCCGCAGGCGAGCACCACTGACGGGGTCATCGACAGCGTCGAGGCGCTGATCCGCTGGAATCATCCGCGCCGCGGCCTGCTGGCGGCGGCCTCGTTCGTGCCGCTCGCCGAGGAAAGCGGCCTCATCATCCCCATCGGCGAATGGGTGCTGCGCGAGGCCTGCCGGCAGGCGAGCAGCTGGTGGCACAGCGGCCGGCCGCTGCGCGTCGCCGTCAACCTGTCGGTGCAGCAGTTGCGCCAGAGCGAGCTGGCGGAAATCGTGCACGCGGCGCTGGATGCGAGCGGGCTCGATCCGAAGTTCCTCGAAATCGAGCTCACTGAGACGGCGGTGATGCAGGAAGCCGAGAGCTCGGTGCGCACGCTGCGGCGCCTGAGCGATCTCGGCGTCAGCGTCGCGGTCGATGATTTCGGCACCGGCTATTCGAGTCTCAGCTATCTGCGCCGCCTGCCGCTCAAGCGCCTCAAGATCGATCGCAGCTTCGTGCGCGACATCCTCACCTGCCGCGACACCAGCGAGATCGTGCGCGCCATTCTGTCGCTGGCGGCGAGTCTCGACCTGCGGGTGATCGCCGAGGGTGTCGAGACAGCTGAGCAGCTGGCCGCGCTCGAACGGCTCGGCTGCGAGCACTTTCAGGGATTTTTCTGCAGTCCGCCGCTGGCGGCCGCGCAACTGCTGGCGGGCATCGCCGACTGGGAGCGCAGCCAGCGCGGCGCCGGACGCGCACGGCCCGAGCCGGGCACGCTGCCGGAAGCTGAACTCCTGGCGCTGGCACAGGCGCGGCGTTGAGGCGGCGCGCGGCGGAAAGCCGCACTACGCACGGCGATTTGCCGTACGCTTTGTGTTCGCGACGCGCATAAGAATCCGACGGAGAATCCGCGCTTGAGTGTCTCGCCCTACGGTCTGCTGCCGCTGCCGATGTGGGGGTACGTGCTGGTGACCTTCCTCTCCATCGAGTTCATGTTCCTCGGGGTCACGCTCTATCTGCACCGCGATCAGTCGCACGGCGGACTGATCCTGCACCCGCTGCTGCGCCACCTGTTCCGTTTCTGGCTGTGGTTCAGCTCCGGCGTGCTCACCCGCGAATGGGTCGCCGTGCATCGCTGTCACCACGCGCATGCCGATCAGGCGGGCGATCCGCACAGCCCGGTGCAGTTCGGCCTGCGGCGCGTCGTGCTCGAGGGGGCAGAACTGTACCGGGATGCCGCGCATCGTCCGGAGCTGCTGCGTACCTACGGTCGCGGCACGCCCGATGACTGGCTCGAGCGGCATCTGTACAGCGCTTACCCCTACGGCGGGATTGCAGGGTTCGTGCTGCTGAATCTGCTGCTGTTCGGCGTGCCCGGCATCATCATGATCGCGGTGCATCTTTCGGCGATGCCGTTGTTTGCTGCCGGTGTGATCAACGGCCTCGGCCACGCCTTCGGCTACCGCAGCTTCGAGATGCCCTCGAGCGCCACCAACCTGTTGCCGTGGGGGCTGCTGCTCGGAGGCGAGGAGCTACACAACAACCATCATGCCTTCCCACGCTCGGCGCGCTTCGCCGTGCAGCCCTGGGAGCTGGACATCGGCTGGTGCTGGATCCGCCTGTTCCGAGCCCTCGGGCTCGCGCGCGTGCGCTGGCTGGCGCCGCAACCGCGCCTGACGCGCCCGCAGACCGCGGTGCCCGATGCCGAGACGCTGCACGCGCTGTTCACCAACCGCCTGCACGTGCAACGGGCGTATGCGCGCAACGTGGTGCTGCCGGTGTGCCGCGAGCTGACGCGGCGCGAGGGGCAGGGCGCGCTCCCGCCGCGCGCGCCGCAGCTGCTCATCCGTCATCCGGCGCTGCTCGCCGAGGAGGCGCGCCGCAAACTGCGCGAGCTGCTCGAGCGCTACGAGGTGCTGCGCGGAGTGATGGAATACCGCGAGTCGCTGCAGCAGCTGTGGAACGAGGCGTCCGCCAACCCGGCGCGCGCACTGCCACAGCTGCGCGAATGGTGTCGGCGCGCGGAGGACTCGGGGATCGAAGCGCTGCGCGAGTTCGCGCGGCGCCTGCCGGCGTACGCGCGCTGAGCCGTCCTCAGCGTGCCGGCAGGCTGGCTGCGCGCGTCACGGTGCGCATGGCGAAGCTCGAGTGCACGCGCGCCACGCTCGGCAGTCGCGTCAGGTGCTGGCTGTGGATGCGCTCGAAGTCCGCCATGTCGGCCACCACCAGGCGCAGCAGATAGTCGTGCTCCCCGGTCATGAGGTAGCACTCCATCACCTCGGGGACTTTGCGCACCGCGCTCTCGAATGCCTCCAGTCCCACCTGGCTCTGCCGATCGAGCGTGATGCTGACGAACACGTTCACCGGAAAGCCCGCCTTGTGCTGATCGATCAGCGCGGTGTAGCCCTGGATGAGCCCGCATTCCTCCAGCGCGCGCACCCGGCGCAGGCAGGCCGACTCCGACAGGCTGACTTTGCCGGCCAGCAGCGTGTTGGTGATACGGGCATCCTGCTGCAGCAGACGCACGATGGCACGATCGTAGCGGTCGAGCTCCATAGGCGCAAAATTCCGTCTCTATAAGGTGGTTTCACGGCAGATTCTGCCATAGAGCCGGGGCCTGCGGCGCTCAATACGCAAGCCGCCACACGCCGCCGGGCCCTACGCTGGGCGTCCTAGAAGAAGACCTGCGGAGAGGCTCATGCGCATCGGTGTTCCCAAGGAGATCAAGGTTCACGAGTACCGCGTCGGCCTGGTGCCGGCCGGAGTGCGTGAGCTGGTAGCGGCCGGGCACGAGGTATTGATCGAAACCGCGGCCGGCAACGGCATCGGCGTCGATGATGAGCAGTTCCGCGCCTCCGGCGCCTCCATTGCCCCACGCGCCGCCGAGGTGTTCCAACGCGCCGATATGGTGGTGAAGGTCAAGGAGCCCCAACCGGCCGAGTGCGAGATGCTGCGCCCAGGCCAGGTGCTGTTCACCTATCTGCACCTCGCCGCCGATCCGGGCCAGGCCAAGGCGCTGATGAAATCAGGCGCGACCGCGATTGCCTACGAGACGGTCACCGGGCGTAACGGCTCGCTGCCGTTGCTCACGCCGATGAGCGAGGTCGCCGGCCGCATGTCGATTCAGGTGGGCGCGGCCAGCCTGCAAAAAGCGAACGGCGGTTTTGGCGTGCTGCTCGGCGGCGTGCCGGGCGTGCCGCCTGCCAAGGTCATCATCCTGGGTGGCGGAGTCTCCGGCACACACGCGGCGGAAATGGCGGTCGGTCTGCGCGCCGACGTGACGGTGGTCGACCGCTCGGTCGACCGCCTGCGCGAACTGTCGGCGATGTTCGGCTCCTCGCTGCTGACGGCGTACTCGACCACCGAGACCATCGAGCGCCTGATCCGTGATGCGGACCTGGTGGTCGGTGCGGTGCTGGTGGCCGGCGCGGCAGCCCCCAAGCTGGTGACGCGTGCGATGGTGAAGACCATGAAGCCGGGCGCCGTGCTGGTCGATATCGCCATCGATCAGGGCGGCTGTTTCGAGACCAGTCACCCGACGACGCACGCGGAACCCACTTTCGTGGTCGACGGTGTCATCCACTACTGCGTTGCCAACATGCCCGGCGCCGTGCCGCGCACCTCCACCCTGGCGCTCACCAATGCGACGCTGCCTTACGTGCGCGCGCTTGCGGACCTCGGCTGGCAGGCAGCGTTCAAGCGCGACCCGGGACTCGCGGCCGGACTCAACGTGCACGCGGGCGAAATCACCCACGAAGTGGTCGCGAAGGCGCTCGGACTCAAGGCGCGCCCGGCCACCTGAGAACGCCGCGCGGTGCGCGCCCGCTTCCCCCCAAAGGGAGGTGGCCGTGCGTGCCGCATGCCGTTACCCTAGCCACCCTGACAATATTGTGGAGGTCTCCGTGACGAAGATTGCGCTGCCGGCCCTGCTGCTGGCACTCGTGGCCGGCTCGGCCCTGGCTGAACCGGTGACCTACCAGATCGATCCCGGACATACCTACCCGAGCTTCGAGGCCGACCACTTCGGCGGACTGTCGGTATGGCGTGGCAAGTTCGACAAGAGCTCGGGAACCGTGGTGCTGGATCGTGCCGCGGGCAGCGGCAGTGTGGACGTCACGGTCGATACCTCCTCGATCGATTTCGGTCATGCGAAGCTCAACGAACACGCCAAGTCGGCGGAGATGTTCGATGTGACCAAGTACCCCACCGCGGTCTACAAGGGCAAGCTCGCCGGCTTCAAGGATGGCGTGCCGACGCGCATCGATGGCGATTTCACCCTGCATGGCGTGACCCATCCGCTGTCCCTCAAGATCAACTCCTTCATGTGCAAGCCGAACCCGATGGACAAGAAGGAGCACTGCGGCGCCGACGCCTCGGGCAGCTTCAATCGTGCCGACTACGGCATCAGCTACGGGGACAAGTACGGCTTCAAGATGGACGTGAAGCTCGCGATCCAGGTTGAGGGTGTGCGCGCCAGCTGAGGCGCACGTTCAGTAGAGTCGCCTGACAGCCTCGCTGGCGAGTGCCAGCGAGGCTGTCAGTCCCGGCGACTCGATCCCAAAGAGGTTGAGCAGGCCGGGCAGACCATGACGGCTGGCGGCGTCGATGCGGAAGTCGGCGGGCGGCTCCCCCGGTCCTGAGATGCGCGCACGTATTCCGGCGTCAGCGGGCAGCAGCACGCCCGGCGGCAGACCCGGCCAGTAGCGCCGGACCGCCGCTTCGAACAGCGCTCTGCGGGCCGGGTCGACGCGCGCCGCGGTGGGCGCCTCCAGCCACTGTACATCCGGTCCGAAGCGCGCGTTGCCGGCGAGATCGAGTGTCAGGTGGATGCCAAGGCCGGAAGCCTCGGGCAGGGGATAGATCAGATGCCGGAACGGTGCGCGCCCGGGCAGCGCGAAGTAACTCCCCTGGGCGAAATAGGCGCGCGGGATGTGCGCCTTTGGGAAACCCTCAATGCAGTGTGCGAGCGCGGGTGCATCGATGCCGGCGCTGTTGACTAAGAGCCGCGTGCGCAGCGCCGGATCGGCGCCGTTCACGGCCAGCGCAAACGCGCCACTTTCGGGCACGATGCGCGTCACCCGCCGCCTGCACAGCACTCGCGCACCCTGGCGCTCGGCCTCGGCACGCAGGGCGGCGAGGTAGGCGCCGCTGTCGATGATCCCGGTGTGCGCGGAGAGGAGTGCGGCCTGGCAGGCGAGCTGCGGCTCGAGCGCGCCCGCTGCCGGCGGGTCGAGCCATTCGAGTTCGACACCGTTGGCGGCCGCCTGCCGCGCCAACGCCGCGAGCGTAGGCAGCTGCGCCGCATCGCAGGCCACCAGCAGTTTGCCGCAACGCTGCGCGGCGACGCCGTGCGTGCGGCAGAACTGATAGAGCTGCTCGCGGCCGGCAACGCACAGGCGCGCTTTGAGCGAGCCGCTCGGGTAGTAGATCCCGGCGTGCACTACGGCGCTGCTGCGCGCGCTCGCGCCGCTGCCACAGTTCGCGCCCGCTTCGAGCACCAGGGTTTCATGGCCGCCGCGCGCCAGTTCGCCGGCGATCGCAAGTCCGACCACGCCCGCGCCGATGACTACCGCGTTCACCTCGTCCATGCGGATGAGATTGTACGCAGCCGCGCCGGCGCCTCGGCAGCTGAGCTCAGGCGCCCGTACAATGGTGCGCCCCTCAGCGCCCCAGAATGCCCAAGGAGAGCACCGTGCCCGCTGTGAGCTATCGCCTGGAAGGCGACATCGCCGTCCTCACCATCGATAACCCGCCGGTGAACGCCCTGTCGATCGCGGTGCGCGAAGGCCTGCACGCAGGCCTCGAGCGTGCGCTGGCAGACCCTGCGGTCAAGGGGGTCGTGCTGTGCGGCGCGCACGGCACGCTGTGCGCTGGCGCCGACATCAACGAGATCGGCTCGGGTGTGGCGCTGCAACGACCGACCATTTTTGATCTGCAGACGCGCATGGAGGCAAGCCGTAAGCCGCTGGTGGCCGCGGTCGAGGGCACCACCTTCGGTGGCGGCTTCGAAGTCGCACTCACTTGTCACTGGCGGGTGGCAGCGCGCAGCGCCAAAGTTGGACTACCCGAAGTGAAGATCGGTCTGATCCCCGGTGCCGGCGGCAATCTGCGCGTGACGCGGCTGGCCGGTCCCGCCGCGGCGCTGGAGGTCATCACCAGTGGCAATCCGCTGCCGGCCGCACGCGCGCTCGAGTTGCAGCTGGTGGACGCAGTGGCCGAGCAGGCGCTGCCGGAAGCGATTGCCTTTGCGCGCAGCGCCGCGCAGCAGCAGCGGCCGCTGCGGGTGGTCTCGGAAGTCACCACGCATCTGGCCGAAGGCACGGCCGAGCTGTTTGCCGCCTTCCGCAGCAAGCTCGCTTCCAAGGCACGCGGACAGCTGGCGCCCTGGAAGATCGTCGACGCCATCGAGGCTGCTTGCACCAAGCACAAGGAGGAGGCGCTGCGGCTCGAGCGCGAAGCGTTCGTGGCCTGCCGCGACAGTCCGCAGCGCGCCGCCCTGGTGCACGTGTTCTTCGCCGAGCGCGAGGCGCGCCGCATTCCGGGGCTGCCGCAGGACCTGCAGCCGCTGCCGATCCGCACGGCCGCCGTGATCGGCGCCGGCACGATGGGCGGAGGCATCGCCATGAACTTCGCCAATGCCGGCATCCCGGTCAAGGTGCTCGAGCTGTCCCCCGAGGCGCTCGAGCGCGGCCTGGGGGTGATCCGCAAGAACTACGGCGGTTCGGTCGCGCGTGGCAGCCTGAGTCAGGCGCGCGCCGATCAGGCGCTCAGCTGTATTGAAGGAGTCACTGACTACGCCGCGCTCGGGCAGGCCGACATCATCATCGAGGCGGTGTTCGAGGATA
>DATHMN010000006.1:0-12463 GCA_035487135.1 Steroidobacteraceae bacterium
AGCCGAAGAGGAAGGGCATGATCCCGCCGAGCAGCAATCCCGCAATGACTGGCGGCGCAGTGAGATCGAACGTCACCAGCGGGAGGTGATGCGCGATCAGGGTGTTGTTGAGAATGTCCGTGTAGCTGGCAAAGAGAACGAGCGCAGCGAGTCCCGCGGAGCCGATGGCGTATCCCTTGGTGACCGCCTTGGTGGTGTTGCCGACCGCATCGAGCGGGTCGGTGATATTGCGCACTTCTTTGGGCAGTCCGGCCATCTCGGCGATGCCGCCAGCGTTATCGGTGATCGGGCCGTAGGCATCGAGCGCCACGATCATGCCGGTCATCGACAGCATGGCAGTCGCGGCGATAGCGATGCCATAGAGATTGCCGAGCGTGTACGCACCCCAGATGGCAAGGCACACGGCGATCACCGGCAGTGCGGTCGCCTTCATCGACACGCCGAGCCCGGCGATGATGTTGGTGGCATGGCCGGTCTGCGAGGCGGCCGCCACCTTGCGCACCGGGCTGTATTCGGTCGCGGTGTAGTACTCGGTGATCATGATCATCGCGGCGGTGAGCCCGAGGCCGATCAGCGTACAGCCGAACAGCGGGCCGACCGCGCCCGGCATGATCTGCCGGGTGATGAAGTAGAAGGCCACCGCCGAGACCGCACCCGAGACGAACACGCCCTTGTAAAGCGCGTTCATGATCTTGCCGCCGGCGCGCGCCGAGACGAAGAAGGTACCGATGATGGAGGCGACGATGGAGGCGGCACCGAGGGCCAGCGGATAGATGACCGCGGCCAGCGAGGCATCCGGGCCATCCTTAGAGAACAGCAGGCCGCCGAGCAGCATGGTGGCTACCAGCGTGACGGCGTAGGTTTCAAACAGGTCAGCGGCCATGCCGGCACAGTCGCCCACGTTGTCACCGACGTTGTCGGCGATCACCGCGGGATTGCGCGGGTCGTCCTCGGGAATGCCGGCCTCGACCTTGCCGACCAGGTCGGCGCCGACGTCGGCGCCCTTGGTGAAGATGCCCCCGCCCAGACGCGCGAAGATCGAAATCAGCGAGCCGCCGAAGGCAAGGCCCACCAGGGCGTGCAGCGCCCCCTCCGCGCCGATGCCGGGCCACTGGCGCAGCAGCGCGTAGTAGCCGGCGACGCCGATCAGACCGAGCCCCACGACCAGCATGCCGGTGATCGCCCCGCCGCGGAAGGCGACGCTGAGTGCGGCGTTCAGGCCCTGGGTCGCAGCCTGTGCGGTGCGCACGTTGGCGCGCACCGAGATGTTCATGCCGATATAGCCGGTGAGACCGGAGAGGATCGCGCCCACGGCGAAGCCGTCGGCGGTCGGCCAATTGAGGAAGAAGCCGATGAGCACGAACAGCACCACGCCGACGACCAGGATGGTGGTGTACTGCCGGTTGAGGTAAGCCTTGGCGCCCGCCTGGATGGCGGCGGCAATCTCCTGCATGCGGGCGTTACCGGCCGGCAGACGCAGGATGGCGGTCATCGAGAAAACACCGTACAGGACGGCGAGCACGCCGGCCGCGACTGCGGCCCACAGCCACGTGGTGGCATCCATCAGCAGAACCTCCCCCAAAAAAGGCCGCGCACTATACCACGGCGGACCGCTGGCCCGGCCCGCCCCGCTGGCCTGGGCGCGCCGCGCCAGCGCTACAGCGTGAAGGCGCTCTTCAGCTTGCGCCGCACCGGTACGCCCTTGATGTGGACATAGTCGGGCAGGCCGTCGCGGTAGGGGGGGTAGGACTCGCCGGCCACCAGCGGTTCGAGGTAGCGGCGGCAGGCGGCAGTGATCCCGAAGCCGTCCTCGCGGATGTACTCCGCCGGCAGCTTCTTCTCCTTGTTGGCAACCTCGGCGAGCGGGACGTGGCCGATCACCCAGCGATAGGGTTTGTGCGACTTGCGCACGATGGTCGGCATGACCGCGTTGACACCCCGGACGGCGAGCTCCACCGCCGCCTTGCCCACCGCGTAAGCCTGGTCCACGTCCACTTTGGAGGCGATATGGCGGGCGGCGCGCTGCAGGTAGTCGGCCACCGCCCAGTGATACTTGTAGCCGTGCGCCTCGCGCACCATGTTGGCGACCAGCGGGGCGACGCCGCCCAGCTGCGTGTGTCCGAACGCATCGCGGGTACCGGCATCGGCGAGGAATTTGCCGTCCGCGTAGGCGGCCCCCTCCGACACCACGATGACGCAATAACCGTAGTCGCTGACGCAGGCGCGCACGCGCTCGAGGAAGCGCTGCTGCGCAAACGGCACCTCCGGCAGCAGTATCACGTGCGGCGGCTCGGCGCTGCTGCGCCCGGCGAGGCCGGCGGCGGCGGCGATCCAGCCGGCATGGCGGCCCATCACTTCGAGCACGAACACCTTGGTCGAGGTGCGCGCCATGGAGGCGACATCCATTGCCGCCTCGCGGGTCGAGACCGCGACATACTTGGCAACCGAGCCGAACCCCGGACAGCAGTCGGTGTGCGGCAGGTCGTTGTCGACGGTCTTGGGCACGCCGACGCAGGTGATCGGAAAGCCGAGCGAGGCGCCCAGCTGCGACACCTTGAGCGCGGTGTCCATGGAATCGTTGCCGCCGTTGTAGAAGAAGTAGCCAATCTCGTGCGCGCGGAACACCTCGATCAGCCGCTCGTACTCGCTGCGGTTCTGCTCGATGCTCTTCAGCTTGAAACGCGCCGAACCGAAAGCACCGGCGGGGGTGTGCTTGAGAGCGCGGATGGTGGCGGCGCTTTCACGGCCGACGTCAATCAGATCCTCGGTGAGTGCACCGACGATGCCGTCGCGACCGGCGTAGACCTTGCCGATGTGTTTGGAGCGCAGCGCCGTTTCGATGACACCGCAGGCCGAGGCATTGATGACCGCCGACACGCCGCCCGACTGGGCGTAAAAGGCATTTTTCTGGGCAGCTTTCTTCATGACCAAAGAATAGCGCACTGCTCGCGCGCGGCGCGACGGCGGCAGCAGCGCGCGGTTTGACCTGACCCCGGGTCACCGGTAACGTGGCCCGCCTTCGGGCTGCTCCTGGGCAGCGGTTTCGACAAAAGCACTATGCGCATCGTCCTGTTGGGGGCGCCCGGTTCGGGCAAGGGGACGCAGAGCCAGCGTCTGGTCAAGCGGCTGGCCATTCCGCAGATTTCCACCGGCGATCTGCTGCGCGCCGCGGTGGCGCGCGGCAGCGAGCTCGGTCGCCAGGCCAAGCAGGCGATGGACAACGGGCGCCTGGTCGAGGATGCGCTGGTGCTCGGCATGATCCGCGAGCGTCTCGGCGAGCCCGATGCCCGCAACGGCTTCATCCTCGATGGCTTTCCGCGCAACCTCGCCCAGGCGCACGAGCTCGATGAGCTGCTGCGCAGGCTCGGCCAGCCGCTGGATGTCGTGGTGCAGCTCGAGGTCGATTACGGCGAACTGGTCAAGCGCATCGCCGGGCGGCGCACCTGTGCGGACTGCGGCCGGGTGTTCAACCTGTTGACCTCCCCGCCCGCGGGAGCGGACGCGGTCTGTGCTACGAGCGGTGCGCCGCACCGCCTGATGCAGCGCCCCGACGACAACGAGGCGACGGTCACTGAGCGGCTGCGCGTCTACGATGAGAAGACCCGGCCCCTGATCGATTTCTACCGCTCGCGCGGCCTGCTGCGCGTCATCAATGCCGAGGGCGAGGTCGATCAGGTGACTGAACGGCTCACCCGGGCGCTGACGGCACCGGCAGCGCGTGCGCTGCGCCCGAAGCGCGCCCGGCCGGCGGCGCGCAAGAAGCGCAAACCGCTGTCGCGGCCGAAGTCCAAGCGCGGCGACGTGCGCCCGCGGCGAGCGCCGGCGCGCAAGCGTGCCAAGTCCGCAAAGCCCAAGCGCGCGCGCCGCGCGCCGGTCAAGCGCGCGCGCCGCCGCTGAGTTCTACAGCGCGGCGAGCAGGCGCACACCCAGCACGTCGCGCCGCCAGCCTTCGAGCAGCGCGCCGTCGCGCCGTCCCTCGACGAGCTGCTCCAGGTCGCGCCGCGTGGCCAGCACTTCCGGCATCAGCTTGAGTTCGTTGGCTACCGTCTGACTGATGGCGCTCAGCTTCTTGACGAGTGCCGCGCGGCTGGGGTCGGGGCGCGCACGTGCCGGCGCGAGCGGTGGTGGCTCGGGCACTTGCGCCGCGGCGACGCAGGCGAGCAGCTCGCCGGCGCGTCGTTTCACCAGTCCCGCGGGGATTTCCGCGATCTGCGCGAGTGCTTCCGGCGTGCGCGGCACCTGCAGCACGATCTCGCGCAGCACCGCATCGTCGAGGATCCAGCCGCGCGGACGGTTGTGCTCCACCGCGCTGCGCTCGCGCCAGGCGGCGAGCGCCTGGGCCAGGCGCTGGCGCCCCGCATCGAGCTCGCGCAACCCCTTGAGGCGCAGCCAGGCAGTTTCCGGTGCGACCGTGAGCGTGCGCACGTCCGCGAGCGCCTGCAGCTCCTCGTCCAGCCACGGGCGGCGGCCGAGGCGCTCGAGCTGCTCCTCGAGGACCGCCGCGAGCGGCAGCAGGTACCGCACGTCATCGAGTGCATATTCGACCTGCTCGGCCGACAGCGGCCGGCGCGACCAGTCCGTACGGGTATGCGACTTGGCGAGTTCCTTGCCGAGCAGGCGTCGCACTGCCTCGGCGTAGCCCACCTGCGCTGGCAGTCCGGTCAGGCTTGCCGCGATCTGGGTGTCGAACACCGGCCGCGCCAGCCCGCTGAGCGGCAGCAGCACCTCGAGGTCCTGGCGCGAGGCGTGCATCACCTTGGTGACGGTGCCACAGGTGAGCAGCGCGGCGAGCGGCGCCAGCTCCGTGAGCGTGAGCGGATCCACGCACAGCACTTCGGTGCTGCTGGCGATCTGCAGCAGGCACAGCTGCGCGCGGTAGGTGCGCTCGCGCAGGAACTCGGTGTCGAGTCCGATGCGCGGCTGTGCTTGCAGACGCGTGGCGAGTTCGGCGAGTGCCGCGGCGGTGGTGACGATGGGGTGCAAACGGAGCGTGACGATGATCTGTACAATCGAACCCGACCCATTATGCGAGTGCCGCGCCGGTATCGAAAGACATGAGGGAGCTGGTCCGGTTATTTACGCAGATCGCCGTGCTGCGCAAAGGTCCGCAGGACGTGCCGGTGTCGGCGCTGCTGCTCGCCCTGACCCTGCTCGGGTATCTGGCGGTCAACTTCCTCATCACCAGCGCGCTGCCGGTCGACCGCCATTGGCCGGACGAACACTGGCAGGGTCCGCTGCTGGTGGACTCGCTGTTCATCCTGCTGTGGTACGTGGTGCTGCTGCGTCTGGTGAAGCGCCCGGAGCGCACGCTGCAGACGGTGACCGCGGTATTCGGCGTGCAGGCGGTGCTGTCGCCGCTGTTGATCGGCACGGAGTGGCTGTTGCGGCGTTACGGTGAGGACGCCACCTGGAATGCCCCGGTCACCTTCCTTGGCCTGCTGCTGCTCGCCTGGCTGATCGCCGCCTACAGCCACGTCGTGAAGGCGGCGCTGGAATGGTCGGGTTCGGCGAGCGTGGCACTGGTGATCCTGCAGATGTTGGCCAGCTGGCTGGTGCTGTTTGCAGTCTTTCCCCCCGGTAAGAGCTGACTCGAGCGATGCACGTCCATATCCTGGGTATCTGCGGCACTTTCATGGGTGGCATTGCGGCGATCGCGCGCGCCGCCGGCTTCACCGTCACCGGTTCCGATCGCAACGTCTACCCGCCGATGAGCACGCAGCTCGAGGCGCTCGGCATCCGTGTGACCGAGGGTTTCGATGCCGCACAGCTCGAGCCGGCTCCCGACGTGGTGGTGGTGGGCAACGTCATGACGCGCGGCCAGCCGGTGGTGGAGGCGCTGCTGGAGAGCGCGATTCCCTATGTGTCCGGTCCCGAGTGGCTGTCGCGCGAAGTACTGCAGGAGCGCTGGGTGCTGGCGGTGGCGGGCACCCACGGCAAGACCACGACCAGTTCGTTGCTCGCCTGGATACTCGAGTGCGCCGGTCTCAAGCCGGGGTTCCTGATCGGTGGCGTGCCGGAGAACTTCGGCGTGAGCGCGCGCCTCGGCACCGAGCCGTTCTTCGTCATCGAGGCGGACGAATACGACACCGCCTTCTTCGACAAGCGTGCCAAGTTCGTCCACTATCGCCCGCGCACGGTCATCCTCAACAACCTGGAGTACGACCATGCCGACATCTATGCGGACGTCGCGGCCATCCAGCGCCAGTTTCACCACCTGGTGCGCATCGTGCCCGGCAGCGGCCGCATCATCTGGAACGCGCTCGACCCGCAACTGAAGGAGACGCTGGCCATGGGCTGCTGGACCCCGCTCGAGGGGTTTGCGCGCTCAGGCGCGGCGCCTGCCAAGTGGAGCGCACGCGCGCTCGAGGGCAGCCAGGACTATTCGCGCTTCGAAGTGCTGGAAGACGGTCGCGCGCGCGGCAGCGTGCAGTGGTCGCTGATCGGTCTGCACAACCTGGAAAACGCGCTCGCGGCGCTCGCAGCCGCGCACCACGTCGGCGTCGACGTACCGCAGGCGCTCGAGGCGCTCGCCAGCTTCACCGGCATCGCGCGCCGCATGCAGCTGCGCGGCGAGATCGGCGGCGTGCGCGTGTATGACGACTTTGCCCACCACCCCACCGCCATCGCCACCACCATCGACGGACTGCGGCGCAGGGTCGGCACCGCGAAAATCCTCGCGGTGCTGGAGCCGCGCTCCAACACCATGCGCATGGGCGTGCATCAGCACCTGTTGGCACCGGCGCTCGCCGGCGCCGACGAGGTGTGGCTGTACACCCCGGCCGATCTCGGCTGGAATGCGGCGGGCGTCGTCAGCGCGCTCGGTCCGCGCGGTCATGCGAGCGGCGACATCGACGCGCTGGCGCGCGCGGTGGCGCAGGCGGCGCGTGCCGGTGATCAGGTGCTCATCATGAGCAACGGCGGCTTCGGCGGCCTGCATGGCAAGCTGCTGACGGAACTCGCCGCGCGCAAGCGCGCATGACGGTGAGCGATCTGCCGCTGTTCCCGCTGTCCTGCGTGCTGCTGCCGGGGGGGCCGCTGGCACTGCGCATCTTCGAGACGCGTTATCTCGATCTGGTGCGGCGCTGCTTCCGCGAGCAGAGCTGTTTCGGGGTGGTGCTGATCGAGGACGGCGGCGAGGTGGGCGCGGTCGCCGCCATCGCCACCACCGGCACGACCGCGCGCCTCACCGATTTCGAGCCGTGCGCCGACGGTGTGCTCGGCGTGCACGCTCGCGGCGAGCAGCGTTTCCGCATCCTCGAGCGCCGCCAGCAGAGCGACGGACTCAACCTCGCCGCGGTCGAATATCTGCCGCTGGAGGCGCCGCAGGCGCTGCCGGCCGACTTCGCCAGCCTGAGTACGCTGCTGCGGGAGCTGTTGCCGCAGCTGAGCGAGTACCGAGACCTCGACACACACTACGAGGATGCGGCCTGGGTGGGTTACCGCTGGGCGGAACTTCTGCCGCTCGCGATGAGCGAGCGCCAGGAACTGCTCGAGCTCGATGATCCGTGTGTGCGCCTGCGGCGGGTGGCCGCCTGGGCGGCGCGGCAGCCGCGGGCGGCGCGCAGCTAGCGCGCCTGCGCGCCGGCGCATGCGGGCACCTGAGGGGATGCACGTGCGAGCCACCGGCGCATGAGCGCGCTGCTGTTCTACGACCCGCTCTGTCAGCAGCCCTATGACACGCGCACGCTGCAGGAGCGCGCGCTGGGCGGCACCGAGGCGACTTTGGTCCGCGTCGCAGATGCCCTCGGCGCCTGGGTGATGCAGCACAACCGCAGCGCCGACAGTGGGCGTTATCTGCGGCCGCAGCCCTTGGCCGGGGTGCGCGCCGTGGTCATCAATCGGGACGCGCGCGCGCTGCCCTTTGTGCTGGAAAACTTCCCGCAGGCCCAACTCTACCTGTGGCTGCACGACCGCCTGCGCCCGGGCTCGAGGCGGGCGCGCTGGCTCGGCGAGAGCGCACCGCTGCTGCGGCGCCAACCGCTGACCGCGGTGTGCGTTTCCGACTGGCAGCGCGCCCAGGTGCAGGCGACGCTGCACCGCCTGGCACTGCCGCACGTGCGCACGCTCACGATCTACAATCCGGTGGAGGATGCGCTGCGGCCCGATGGCACGCCGGTCGATGACCGCAAGCTGGTGTTCTTTTCTTCGCCCAACAAGGGTCTGGATTTCTCGCTGGATGCGTTCGCGGCGCTGCGCCGCGCCCAGCCCGAGCTGCGTCTGCTGGTGGCAAATCCCGGCTACAAGGCCGACCGGCGCGGCATGCAGCCCGGGGTCGAGCTGCTGGGCGCGGTGCCGCAGGCGCGCGTGCACCAGGAGGTGCGCTCGGCGCTGTGCACCTTCTGCCCCAACTTCGTCATTCCCGAAACGTTTGGTCTGGTGTTTGCCGAGTCGCATGCGCTCGGCACGCCGGTGCTGACGCACGACTGTGGCGCGGCGCTGGAAGTAGTCGCCGACCCGCAGCAAGTGTTGCCGCTGCGGCGTGCCTACCGGCTGTATGAAAGCGCAGTGCGTGTGCTGCCGCGCGGCTGGCGCCGCGCACCCGCACGGCTCGCTGCGGCGGCCGGCCTGTTCGACGCCTACGGCGAACGTCTGCGCGCCTGGCGCAGCGGTGCGCGGCCGCACGCCCAACCTGATGCACGCTTCCGCCTGAGCGTGGTCACGGCGCAGTGGCGCTCGTTGCTGGGGGAGTGAACGGCAGCGCGTCGTCGCTGCCGGCGGCCAACGGCCGTAGCGGCAGCGCGCACCAGGCGGCGAACACGGTCTGCATGTCGATCTGATCGAGCCGCGTCGACTGCGGCGGGCCGCCGATGCCGACTACGGCCGAGCCTGCGGCACTGCGCGGCAGCCATTCCGCCTGCGCGTGCGCGCCGAACAGCACCACCAGCGGTAGCGACAGGGCCGCCGCCGCATGTGCCGGCCCGGTGTCGACCGATATCATGCTATGAGCGCGCGCGCACAGCGCCAGCAGGCGCGGCAGCGGCAGCTCTGCCGCCACCACCTCCGGCAGGGCGGTCGCGGATGCAATCCAGCCCAGCAGCAACGACTCGCGTGGTGCGCCACACAGCACGATCACCGCCTGCGGCAACTGCCGGTGCACCTGCCGCAGCAGCGCCGCCCAGCGCTCGACCGGCCACGCCTTGTCGTCCTGCGCCGAGGGCTTGAGCCGGTTGCCGCGCATGGTGCGGCGGTTGCCCGGCTGCACCAGCACCAGCGGCCGCTGCTGCCAGCCCTGTGCTGCGATCCAGCGTGCGCAGTCGCTGCGCGCCGCTGCTGAGACCTCAAGCCGCGGCGCGCAGCGCGGCGGCGGCTCGGGCCAGGGATAGTCGCTGGCACTGAATGCCGGCGGGGTGAGTCTGCCGAAGCTCACCAGGCGGTCGACCCAGTGGCGCGCGCGCGCAAAGCCCGGATCGTCGGTGATGTAGAGACAGCGGCGCGCATCGATGCCGGCGCAGGCGAGCAGCCGGCGGATGCGCGCGAGCTTGCGGGGGTCGTACTCGCACACATACACCGGGGCCTCGCGGCTCGCGCGCAACGCACGCAGCGTGCGCCACCAGGCGGGATCGAACAGGAAGGCGGTGTAACGATGCAGACAGGAGACGCGCGCGACATCCGCGTGGCTCGCGTACAGCTCCGCCGGCCAGGGTCCGGCGCCCACCAAATGGCAGGGTGCGCCGTAGCGGCGGTGCAGGATATCGAGCAGCGTCGACAGCAGGATCATGTCGCCGACCCGGCCGAACCAGATGACGATCGGTTGCACGCGGGCGGCCAACCTGACTCCTCAGGCAATCGCAACCACCCTAAGCTATGCGCGGTCGCCAGGCGAAGGCAAGCGAGGCATACCCGACCATGCGTGCACTGCTGTGGTTTCTCGGATTGATGGTATTGGCGCTGGCGTCAATCGCAGTTTTCACTTACCCCGCCTGGCTGCTGCTGCATCCGCATTTCAACTTCCCGTTCCATCGCATCGGCGAGCGCATCGCCATGCTGGCGCTGCTGCTCGGCTTCATCGCCGTGGCGCGCCGTCTCGGTCTTGCCGACCGGGTGAGTCTCGGCTACGGACTGCCGCGCCGCGCCTTCGTGCGCGAGCTGGCGCTCGGGCTGGCGCTCGGGGTGATCACGATGCTGGCGGTGGTGGGCATCATGACGCTGCTCGGGCTGCTCGACTGGAGCAGCGGCGCGCGCCTCGGCGCCGGCGCGCTCGCCGAGTTGATCGCGCTGCGCGCGCTCAGCGGTCTGGCGGTCGGGTTCATCGAGGAGACCTTCCTGCGCGGTGCTATGCAGACCGCGATCACACGCCAGGCGGGGACGCGCACCGCCATCAGCGCCACCGCACTGATCTACGCCGCGACGCACTTCTTCGCCAGCTACCACATCGCCGCCGAGCAGATCACGCCGCACAGCGGAATCACACTGCTCGCCGGCACGCTGCAGGCATTCGCCCGGCCGCTGGCTATCGCCGATGCGTTCCTGGCGCTGGTGGCGGTGGGTGTCGTACTCGGCCTGGTGCGGGCTGCGACCGGCAACATCGCCGCCTGCATCGGACTGCACTCCGGCTGGGTCTGGGTGATGCTGGTGGCGCACGAACTCACGCGGCCAAATCGCGCCGCGCCGCTCGGCTTTCTGCTCAGCCGCTTCGACGGCTTCATCGGCTGGCTGGTGCTGTTGTGGACGCTGCTGCTGACCGTGCCACTGTGGCGCTGGTACGCCGCGCGCAGTGCTCGCCTGCGCAGCGACTAGGAGCGCTCACGCCTCGTAGCCGTAGGTTCGCACCCACGGAGCCAGCTGCAGCAGGTACGGCTGCAGGAAGCTCTGATAGTGGCGCCACTTGCCGCGCGCACTCCCATACAGAGGTCGCACCACCTGGGCGGCGCTCGGAGTGCCGACGCTGCGCCGCCGCGCCGTTGCCGCGTAGTCGCGCACCCCTTCGTGCCACTGCAACTCGAGATAGCCGAGCAGCGCGCGCAGCGTGGTTTCGAACTGTGTCACCAGCTCTTCGTACCTGAGCGTGTGCACCCGCAGCGGCAGCCGCGCGCGGCTCAGCTCCACCAGCTGCATCACCGCAGCGTAGTAGGCAGTGGCCGTGTCGAGGCGCAGCAGCTGGTACATCGCGGCATTCATACCGAAGCGCTGCTGATAGCAGCTGAGCACGACGTCGCGCGGATCGCGCAGTGCCAGGATGATCCGGGCCTGCGGGAACAGGCGGTGGATGAGCGGCAGCAGCACCGCGTTCAGCGGCTGCTTGTCGACGAATACGCGCTGTAACGGCGCTCCCGATAAGCCCGCGCGCACCCGCTCCCAGTAACACGTGCGCAGCCGCTCGATCTCTGGCGTCCCCAGCAACGCCCAGTGCTCCAAGCCGTGCGGGTTCTCGACCAGCTCGGTGAGGGCGTCGGTGAGCGTATCGCGCTCCTCGAGCGTCGTGACCTCCGGGTGTGAGGCCAGCATCTGGTCGAGCAGGGTGGTCCCCGAGCGCGGAAACCCGACCAGGAACACCGGATTCACCGCCGCGGGCGGCGCCTGCCAGCCGCGCGGGTCGCTCGCCTCTACGAAACTCGTCAGCCGCGCGATGCCGGGCGGCGAAAAGGGGCCACGGTCGCGCGCGTACTGGTGCGCGTATTCAGTGTGCTGCAGCGCATTGGCCGCCGAGAACGCCGCGAATGCCTCGGGGTAACGCCCGAGCTTGTCATAAGCCTCGCCGAGATATCCCTGGGCAACGATGCGGTTGGTCGGCGACAGACTGGTGCCGCCGAGCAGCTGCTGCAACAGCGTGCTCGCGCCCGCCGCATCCTCCTGGCGCAGACGCACGCGTGCGCGAGTCAGCAGAGCGAGCGGTGAGCCCGGCGCCAGTTGCAGGGCGCGCTCGGCCAGAGCCCGCGCATCCTCCAGCCGGTGTTCCTCCTCGGCGAGCCGCGCCAGATTCGCCAGCGGGTCGGCATAGCGCGCATCGCTCGCGGCCGCGCGCTGATAGCAGCGTTCAGCGGCGGCCCGCTCGCCCTGCTCGAGCAGGATGTTGCCGAGATTGTTGTGCGCGATCGCAAAGCCCGGGTTGATCTGCAGCGCGGCGCTGAGCGTGGCACGTGCCTCGGGCAAACGTCCGCTGCTGCGGTAGGCCGCAGCGAGGCTCACCAGCACGTGCAGGTGCGTCGGCATGAGCGCGCGGGCGCGCTCATACAGCTGGATGGCTGCCGGCAGATCACCGCGCTGCGCCTGGCAGCTGCCGAGTACCATGAGGATGTTTGCTTCCGCGCCGAAGCGCTGCAGCGCCGTGTTGGCGAGTGCCTGCGCCTCGTCCCACGCCTGGCGCTGCACGGCCGCGATCGCGCGCTGAATGAGTTGCGCAGCCTCCGGCGGCACGCTCACGGTACCGGCTGTGGCTCGAAGCCGTCCCGGCGCAGCAGCTCGAGCAGGCCGCCTGCGCCCACCAGGTGTAGGGCGCCCACCACGACCAGTGTGTTCTGCGGAG
>DATHMN010000007.1:0-20186 GCA_035487135.1 Steroidobacteraceae bacterium
CGCGCGCGCCAGAGCGGCCAACCGGTCTCGGTGGGACTGCTCGGCAATGCCTGCGAGGTGCTGCCCGAGCTGCTGCGCCGTGGCGTGCGCCCCGATGCGGTCACCGACCAGACTTCCGCCCACGACCCGGTCAACGGCTACCTGCCGCAGGGCTGGTCGCTGGAGCGGTGGGACCGGCTGCGCAGCGAGGACCCGCAGCAGGTCGCGCAGGCCGCGTGCGCCTCGATGCGCGCGCACGTCGAGGCGATGCTCGCGTTCCAGAAGAACGGGATTCCGGTGTTCGACTATGGCAACAACATCCGCCAGGTCGCCCTCGATGAGGGTCTCAAGGACGCCTTCGCCTTCCCCGGCTTCGTGCCGGCGTACGTACGGCCGCTGTTCTGCCGTGGCATGGGACCGTTTCGCTGGGTGGCACTGTCCGGTGATCCCGAGGACATCTACCGCACCGATGCCAAGGTGCGCGAGCTGCTGCCCGAGGACCCGCACCTGCACCACTGGCTCGACATGGCGCGCGAGCGCATCCAGTTCCAGGGCCTGCCGGCGCGCATCTGCTGGGTGGGGCTCGGTGACCGTCACCGCCTGGGACTCGCCTTCAACGACATGGTGGCCCGCGGGGAGCTGAAAGCCCCCATCGTCATCGGCCGCGATCACCTCGACTCGGGCTCCGTCGCCAGTCCCAACCGCGAGACCGAGTCGATGCGCGACGGCTCGGACGCGGTAGCCGACTGGCCGCTGCTGAACGCGCTGTTGAATACCGCCAGCGGCGCCACCTGGGTGTCGATCCATCACGGCGGCGGCGTCGGCATGGGCTTCTCGCAGCACGCCGGCGTCGTCATCGTCTGCGACGGCAGCGCGGCAGCGGCGCGCCGCATCGAACGCGTGCTGTGGAACGATCCGGCCTCAGGCGTGATGCGCCATGCAGATGCCGGCTACGAGCTCGCCATCGCCTGTGCGCGCGATAAAGGCCTGAACCTCCCCTTTCTGAGCCACGGCTAGCCACGATGGGCGAGACGATCAGACTGTGGAAGAACGCGCGGCTCGCGCCCTGTGATGTGCCGGGACGGCGCATCGAGCGCGGCGCGCTGATCACCCGCGGTGCGCGCATCGAATGGGTGGGCGAGGAGGCCGCGCTCCCGGAGGTCAGCGCCGACCAGGTCCATGACCTGGGCGCGGCCTGGGTGACCCCGGGTCTCATCGACTGTCACACCCACCTGGTGTTCGCCGGCAACCGCGCGGCGGAGTACGCCCAGCGGCTGCACGGGGCGACTTATGAGGATATCGCGCGCGCCGGCGGCGGCATTCTCTCCAGCGTCCGCGCGCTGCGCGCAGCGAGCGCGCAGCAGCTGTTCGAGGAAAGCGCGCCGCGGCTGGCGGCGCTGATGGCCGAGGGCGTGACCACGGTCGAGATCAAATCCGGCTACGGACTCACCCTCGAGGATGAGGCGAAGATGCTGCGGGTCGCGCGCGAGCTCGGCCGCGCCTTTCCGGTCACGGTGCGCACCACACTCCTCGCCGCGCACTCGCTGCCGCCGGAATATGCCGGCCGCGCCGATGACTACATCGACCTGATCGCGCGCGAATGGCTGCCGGCGCTGCTCGCCGAGGGGCTGGTCGATGCGCTGGATGTCTTCTGTGAAAACATCGCTTTCAGCCTTCCGCAGGCGCAGCGGCTGTTCGCGGCCGCGCGGGCGGCCGGTGTGCCGGTCAAGATGCATGCCGAACAGCTGAGCAACATCGGCGGCACGCGCATGGCGAGTCGTCACGGCGCGCTCTCCTGCGATCACCTCGAGTACGCCGGCACCGTCGAAGCGCAGGCGCTCGCAGCTGCGGGTACCGTGGCGGTGCTGCTGCCGGTCGCCTATTACTGTCTGGCCGCCTCGCGCCCGCCGCCGGTGGCAGCGCTGCGCGCGGCCGGGACTGCGATCGCGGTCGCGAGCGACTGCAACCCGGGTTCGGCCCCGGGCGCCTCGCTCCTGCTGGCGATGAACATGGCGACCCGGCTGTTCGGGCTCACCGCGGAAGAGGCCCTCGAGGGTGTCACGCGCCATGCCGCCCAGGCGCTCGGCCTTGCCGGTGAGCGCGGCACGCTCAGCCCCGGGCAGGCCGCGGACTTCGTCGTCTGGAATGTGCGCGCGCCCGAGGAGCTCACTTACTGGATTGGCTTCAACCCGAGGCGCACCGTGGTGCGCGCCGCTGAGGTATTGCGATGGCCGCATCAGAACCCCTGAAACTCGGTGCGCGCGCGCTGCGCCTGGCGGACCTGCGGCGCGTGTACGAGGGTCCGGTCACAGTCGCCCTCGATGGCAGCGCGCTCACCGCGGTGCGCGAGGCGCACGCGGTCACGCAGCGCCTGGCGGCAGCCGATGCGCCCGCCTATGGCATCAATACCGGCTTTGGCCTGCTGGCGCACACGCGCATCGCACCGGCGCAGCGCACGCTGCTGCAGCGGAACATCATCCTCTCGCACGCGAGCGGCGTCGGGCCGGCGCTCGATGATGCGGTGGTGCGCCTCACCCTGGTGCTGAAGCTCACCAGTCTGCTGCAGGGATTCTCCGGAGTGAGCATCGAGCTCGCGCGCTTCCTCGAGCGGCTGATCAACGCCGGGCTCCTGCCGCTGGTGCCGGCACAGGGCTCGGTCGGGGCATCGGGGGATCTGGCACCGCTCGCGCACCTGTCGCTCGCGCTCCTCGGGCTCGGCCAGATTCGTCGGCAGGGCGAGGTGCTGCCCGCCGCCGAAGCACTCGCGCAGGAGGGCCTGAGCCCGCTCACGCTCGGACCGAAGGAGGGACTCGCTCTTCTGAATGGCACCCAGGTCTCCACCGCGCTCGCACTCGCCGGACTGTTCGAGCTCGAGACGGTGTTCGCAGCGGCCGTCGTCAGCGGCGCACTGTCGCTCGATGCCCTGCAGGGAAGCGATGCGCCCTTCGATCCGCGCATTCATCACCTGCGCGGCCACGACGGTCAGGCACGCGTGGCGCAGGCCTACCGCGAGCTCCTCGCCGGCAGCGCGATCCGCGAATCACACCGCACCTGCGAGCGGGTGCAGGACCCTTACTCGCTACGCTGCCAGCCGCAGGTGATGGGCGCGTGTCTGGACCTCATGACGCAGCAGGCGCAGATGCTCGCGACCGAGGCCAACGCGGTCACCGACAACCCGCTGATCTTTCCGGAGAGTGGTGAAGTGCTGTCCGGCGGCAACTTCCACGCCGAGCCGGTGGCATTCGCGGCCGACATCCTCGCGCTCGCCTGCGCCGAGATCGGCTCGATCGCCGAGCGGCGGGTCGCTCTGTTGGTCGATCCCAAGATGAGCGGCCTGCCGCCGTTCCTCGCCCCCGACAGCGGCGTCAACTCCGGCTTCATGATGGCACAGGTCACCGCGGCGGCCCTGGTGGCTGAGAACCGCATGCTCTGCCACCCCGCGAGCATCGACAGCATTCCAACTTCTGCCAACCAGGAAGATCACGTGAGCATGGCGACGCACGGGGCGCGCCGGCTGCTGACGATGACGGGCAACGCCGCCAACATCATTGCGATCGAGTTTCTCGCTGCCTGCCAGGGCATCGACCTGCGCGCACCGCTCACCACGTCAAAGCCGCTCGCCGCCGCCCACAGCGCGCTGCGGCTGCGCGTACCTTTTGCGGCGACCGATCGGCTGCTCGCGCCGGATATCGAAGCGGCCGCTGCCGCCGTGCGCCTCGAAGAAGTGCAGTCGCTCGCGCGCGCGCTGTTGCCGAGCTTTCGCTGACTCCTGAAGCAGTGTCAGGTCTGTCCTCGCGCGGTCTTTTGGCGACAGCTATACTGGGCTGCGTATAAGGATGTGGGATTCAGTGTTGCTGTAGTGCAACAACTGATTGTCAACTCGGAGGGATGAATCATGAGGCGTCTTTTTGTCGGTCTCCTTTTATGCTGCGCACCGCTGCTCGCTCAGGCCGGAGATGAGGTCGGGCACTGGTACCTGGACCCCTACGTCGGCGGAATCACGCCTGACGCCGACTGGGATGTGAAGCGCGGCGTCAACCTGGATTACGGTCTCGCCATCGGCAAGATCGTCTCGTCGGACTGGAACCTTGAACTCAACCTGAACGGTGCACGCCCCAACTATCTGGTGGGCTCGGGGCACTTGGGCCTCTATGCGGCCTCGCTCGATGCGCTGCGCGTCTGGAATCGCGGCGCCACCTTCCAGCCGTACCTGGAAGCCGGTGTCGGCGATCTGGATGTCAACCCTTCCGGCAATGGCAACAGCCACAACTTTTTGCTCGCCGAGACCGGAATCGGCGCATTCATCAAGCTCTGGGAGAGTGCGGACGGCTCGCGCAGCTTCATGCTGCGGCCGGATCTCAAGGTGCGCTTCGACCGACCGTTCCAGCAGCCGAGCTACTTCGACTATCTCTACACTCTGGGTTTCGTGTTCACCTTCGGGCCGCCGACCCCGGTTCCGGTGGCAGCAGCGCCGCCGCCGCCGCCGCCGCCTCCGCCACCGCCGCCGCCTCCGGCACCGGTGTCAAAGTGCCCCAACACGCCGGCCGGTGTCCCGGTCGATGCGGACGGCTGCCCGATACCGCAGGATGTCGTTTTGCAGGGCGTCAACTTCGAGACCAACTCGGCGAACCTCACTGCCGACTCGAAGCCGGTGCTCGACAAGGTGGCGGACGGGCTCAAGGAACATCACCGTCTGACGATCGAGGTGCAGGGCCACACCGACAGCACGGGCTCGGCCGCATACAACCTCAAGTTGTCTGACCGGCGCGCCAACTCGGTGGTGGACTACCTTGTCAGCCAGGGCGTCCCGCGTGCTCAGCTGAGCGCCAAGGGTTACGGCCAGACTCAGCCGATCGCCAGTAACGCGACCGCCGAGGGTCGCGCCAAGAACCGCCGCGTCGTGATGCACGTCATCAGCAACCCGGGTGACGTGACCGTTCACAAGGAGGGACAGGCGCAGGAGTAGCCTCCCGCCCGACAGGTCATCGTGAGATCAGACGGCCGCCACTCGAGTGAGTGGCGGCCGTTTTTCATTTGCAGGAATGCCCGCGCATCCGCCGGACGCAGCCGACGCCAGCCTCCGCGCTGGCGCCACTCAAGCGGCGCGGGTCAGGCCGAGGCGTACTCGGCGGCTTCCCTGGGCTTGTCGTTCACATCGTCCGGCTGCTGCTCACGCTTGATCCGCTCGTAGATCTCTTCGCGGTGCACGGCGACGTGCTTTGGCGCATTGATGCCGACGCGGACCTGATTCCCCTTCACCCCCAGCACCGTGATGGTCACGTCGTCACCGATCATGACGGTCTCGCCGACCCGTCGTGTGAGAATAAGCATCTTCCTTTGTCCTCTACCGTTCTAGTTTTAGGTCTACCCCACGCTGCGCGGTCTCGCTCCCTGGCATCATTTTTATGTCGAGAGTACGCGGAAAACGGCTCAAAGAAAAATCTTAGCGTGCATTTTTAGCGCATGGCTTGAACGTTCCCGCCATAAGTCCGCGATCTTCCTAGCCGAACGTCCGTTCAATTAGCCAGCGCCCGCCACTAGCGGCGGATTCTAGCTCCCTGCAGCGCGGCAGGGGTCCTTTTCGGCGCGCCCGCCGCTCATTCGGCCGCGGCCGGGGGCGCCTGGAAGCCTTGCTCGCGGTAGGTGACGACCAGGGTGTCGCGCAGGCCGAGCTGCTGCTGTGCCTGGATGGGTGTTGTCTCGTGAATCACGCGCGCATCGTCCATCAGCAACATCGACCAGGGCTGTTCCATGGTGAAGCGCACGCCCGCGCTCCCCTGGGCCTGAAAGACGCGCGTCTCGCCACCGCGCACGCCGCGCCGCGCCACCAGCACCACCGCCACGAAATCAACACCGTCGCGGTGCGCGCCCTCGGGTGTCGGGCGGCCGATGCCGCCCGCGGTATCGATACGGAACTGGTGCGCCTCGATGTACCAGCGGCGCACCGGATGCAGCTGCGCGAACAGCACGCCAAGCGCGGCCAGCAGCTGGCGCAGCGCCGCCGCGGCGCCGAGCGCGGGCTCGAGCGGCTCGAACCAGCGCAGCAGTCCGCCGTGCAGCGCGTTGTATTCGGTCGGCTGCCAGTGGGCGCGGTGCTCAACCGCCGCGAGCGCAGCGCTGCCCGGCTCCAGCGTGAAGCAGCTGTGGCGGCGCGCGCGGTAGTGGCCGCCATCTTTCAGGTAGGCATCGCGCGGCAGCTGTTCCCAGCTGCCGGTGAGGCCCTGCAGCGCGGTGAGATCAAGTCCCAGCACCGCCCGCCCCTGCTGCGGATCGAGCAGTGCGTAGCCGTCGGTGCGCAGCCGTTGCAGCAGTTGTGAGCGCTCGAGTGACATATCAAACTCGCAGCAGGCGTAGCCCCCGGTGACCCCTCGCAGCAGCGCCGCCGGGCGCGTACCGTGCCCGCTTCAGCCCGGGCGCGGATGAGCGGAGAAGCCGATGATCAAGCTCTATTATTGGACTACGCCGAGCAGGCACAAGATCACCCGTTCACGGCGCAGGCTCGTCAGCCCGACGGCGCGCTGAAGTGGCGCACTCGCCGCGGCAGCCCCGCTGTGCCCCCCTGCTGCTGTGCGGAGCGCTCGCCCTGCCGGGGATGAGCGTCGCGGCACCACATGAGACCACGGTGGAGGTGGCCGGCGCGAGCCTTGCGGTGCAGCTGGAAACGGATGCCTTCCAGCCGGGCGAAGCGGCGCTACTCGAGTGGGTGCGGCGCGCCGCGCGCATCGTGGCCGGCTATTACGGGCGCTTCCCCGTGCACGCGGCCACGCTGCGCCTCATCGCCGAAAGTGGCGCGGGCGTGCAGGGCGGCCAGACCTTCGGCGCCCCCGCTGCCCTGATCCGCGTGCGGGTGGGGCGTGAGATCACCGAGCCGCAGCTGCTGAACGACTGGGTACTGGTGCATGAGATGACCCACCTGGCACTCCCGGACGTGGGCGAAGACCACGCCTGGCTGTCGGAAGGGATCGCCACCTACGTCGAGGGCGTGGCGCGGGTGCAGGCCGGCAACCGCGCCGAAACCGATGTGTGGGCGGAGGAGCTGCGCGAGATGCCGCGCGGCCTGCCGCAGGAGGGCGACCGCGGACTCGATCACACCCATACCTGGGGACGCACCTACTGGGGCGGCGCCATGTTCTGCCTGCTGGCCGATGTGGACATCCGCAAGCGCACGCAGCTGCGCTTCGGACTCGAGGACGCGCTGCGCGCGGTGCTGGCCGAGAGCGGCGGTCTCGGCAGCGACTGGCCGATCGAGCGGGTGCTGCGCACCGGGGATGCCGCCGTCGGCACGCACTCCCTGGAGGACCTCTATGCCCAGGTCAAAGACCAGGCGATGGCGCCTGACCTGCAGGGACTGTGGCGCCAGCTTGGCATCGTGATGGACGGCGGCACGCTGCGCCTGAATGACACCGCGCCGCTCGCCGCGGTGCGGCGCGCGATCATGCGCGCACCGGGGACGCCTGCCTCCTAGTCGCCCGCCGGCGAGAACCGGCCGGTCATCACGGCCGTCACTGCCAGGAGCGTGCTCAGCAGCAGAAACTCAATGAGAATCGAGCGCCGCAGGCGCGCTGCGGCGTCCGCAGCGCCGACAGCGAGCGCAGGCGTCAGCCGCAGCCGATGGCGCGCGGCGAGCGCGAAGGCGGCGAGGAACAGCGCGATCTTGCCGAGCAGCAGCTGACCATAGGGCAAGCGCAGCGCGGCGAGGTCGGGCAGCAGCAGCCAGGCGAGCAGCGCGCCCGCGCCCGCGAGCAGCGGCACGAGCCAGAGCGCCACACGTGAGAACGCCGTGATGGCCGCAAGGGCCGCGGGCGCCGCGTGCGTGCGCAGCAGCGTCATGAGCTGTGGCAGTGAGCCGTACCAGAAAGCCGCCGCCGCGACGTGCAGCGCCAGTGCGGCACCGAGCAGGCCCGGGCGGCCGCCGCTGCGCGTGTGGCCGGTGAGCACAAACGAGCCCACCACGAGGGGGAACGCGCCCCACACGATCCATCGCCCGCGGCGGCCCGCACCGTGAGCGACAAACAAGAGCGCCACTCCGGCGCCGCGCAGCGCAAGTGCCTGCGCCGCGGAATCATGTGCCATGAGGCGCCACAGTGGTGCCGCGCCGATCCCCGACCATTCCCCCGCCATGTGGATCGGTTCGAATCCGAGCTGCAGGAGAATGACGCCGAGCGCGCCAAGAAGCGGCGCCCACGCAGGCGCTCGCGGGGCAGGTGCCCAGAGCGGGGTGAGAGCGGCACCAGCGGCCTGCAGGGTGAGCATCAGGCCCGCCGCGCGCAGCAGCAGCCAGAAGCCCTCGGTCATTGACTGAGCGTGAAGCGCAGCTGCCCGGGAACGATGTGTCCGTCGGCGCTCAAGGCGCGGTAACTCACCTGGTAGCTGCCTGGCGCCAGTGCCGGCAGCGCCACCACGATGCGCTGCTGCGGCGCGGACGGCAGTGGCGCCAGCGGCACGGGGGTGTCGCCGGTGCGGGCGAGCGTCAATGCGGTGAGCTGCGCCGGCTCCGTGAAACGCAGCACCAGCTCGCGCGGCGCCGCGTGCAGCACCGCCCCGTTGGCAGGACTTGCCTCTTCGAGATGCGCGTGCGCGGCGGCGAGCGTCGCGGTAGCGCTGAGCACCATAGTGAGGAGCAGGCGCGGCGGCTTCATGCCGCGCAAGGCTACACCGCCGCGCGCCGCGCCGGGAGCTGCAGCGGGTAAGCCGGGAGCGCCGCGACCGGCAGGGTGCGCTTCAGCAGCTTCTCAATATCGCGCAGGAGCGGTGTCTCCTCGGGCGCGACCAGTGATACCGCCGCCCCGGAGGCGCCGGCGCGCGCGGTGCGGCCGATGCGATGCACGTAGTCCTCGGGCACATGCGGCAGGTCGTAATTGACGACGTGCGGCAGGTCGCGGATGTCGAGCCCGCGTGAGGCGACTTCGGTGGCGACCAGCACGGTGATGCGGTTGGCCTTGAAGTCCTCGAGCGCGCGCACCCGCGCGCCCTGGCTCTTGTTGCCGTGGATGGCGGCGGCATGAATACCGTGCGCGAGCAGCTGCTGCGTCAGGCGGTTGGCGCCGTGCTTGGTGCGGGTGAACACCAGCACCTGCTGCCAGTCATTGTCGAGAATGAGATGCGCCAGCAGGAAGCGCTTGTGCTCGCGCGGTACGCGGTACACGTCCTGCGCGATGCGCTCGGCGGTGGCGTTGCGCGGGGCCACCTCGATGGTGGCCGGTGCCGAGAGCAGCCGGTCCGCCAGCGTGCGGATCTCCGCGGAGTAGGTCGCCGAGAACATGAGGTTCTGCCGCTCGCGCGGCAGCAGCCGGATGATCTGGCGGATCGCGTGGATGAAGCCCATGTCGAGCATGCGGTCGGCCTCATCCAGCACCAGGGTGCGCACCTGCGACAGATCCAGCACGCGCTGCTGCGCCAGATCGAGCAGCCGCCCGGGGGTGGCGATGAGCAGGTCGCAGCCGCGGCGCAGTGCCTCGATCTGCGGCTTCTCGCTCACGCCGCCGAAGATCACCACGCTGTGGAGGTTCATGTACGCGCCGTAGACGCGCGCGCTCTCGGCGACCTGCGCCGCGAGCTCACGCGTGGGCGTCAGCACCAGTGCGCGCGGTGCCTGGTGCGTGCCGCTCGCGAGCCGCTGCAGCACCGGCAGCACGAACGCAGCCGTCTTGCCGGTGCCGGTCTGCGCGCCGGCGAGCACGTCGCGGCCGGCGAGAATGGCGGGAATGGCCGCCCGCTGAATGGGAGTCGCCTCGGTGTAGCCCTTTTCGCTGACCGCGCGCAACAACCCGGGCGCAAGCCCGAGATCCTGGAATGACATATGGAAGCAAACCTCTGCCGTTATGCTCGCCCGGCAGTCATTGACATGCTGCGGCGGTCAGACGCGAGGCTGGGAGTTAATGGTAAATCGCAGGTGCGCAGCAGGTACTGACCGAACACCTGGACGCTTGACGGCGCGCACTGTACCGGCATTGCGACCGCACGTCCAATCGCAGCCGCCGCGGGCAGAACTGCGACACGGCGCACGCGGGGACAATTCGACACACTTGTCGCTGATTTCGCGCGTTGCGGCGCTGTCGTCCCCGTAGCATCATCAGGCGCAAGCTTCGCACAGGGAATTGCATGATCCACCGCGTCCTGCCCCTTACCGCCGTCTGCGGCCTGCTGCTGTGCCTGCTGGCAGGCTGTTCCGGCAGCACGCAGGTGTCGCTGACCGGCAACACCCCGGCGCAGTACTCGCATGTGTACGTCACCATCCAGGCTGTGTGGGTCAACCAGAATTCCACCGCCGGTCCCGATGACAGCGGCTGGTCGCAGTTCAGCTTCTCCTCGCCGACCACCGTCGACCTGGTGGCCGCGAACAGCAGCAACCTGAGCAGCCTCATCAGCAGTCTGCGTTTGCTGCCGGGCAGCTATTCGCAGGTGCGCCTGATCCCGGTGGATTCCAGCGCAGCGCTGCAGACCTCGGCCTCCAACCTCGGCGCGCTCTATAACTTCGAGGCCGACTACGTCGACGGCAACGGCAACACGCATCAGTTGCCGCTGGAAGTGCTCAACCCCGATAAGGGCATCGGCATTGCGACCGCTCTCAAAGTGCCGATCGGCAACATCGGCGCCGCGCTCGCGGGCGGGCTCGCCGGCAGCAGCACGGGCACCAACAGCAGTACCTCGAGCGTACCGGAGGACTTGAGCGGCAGCAGCACAACCAGCACCCCCACGACCACCGGCACCACCGGGATCGGCATCGGCACCGGCAGTTCCACTTCGTCGACGCCGGCGAATCAGTTTGCGGTGTTCGTGGACGGCAACACCGATCTGCTGCCGTTCAACTACAACACCCAGTCCGGCGGCAGCGCCACCGGCGGCATCCTGCTCAACCAGCATGCCAGTGCCTACGATCTGTCCAAGTCCGGCGGCATCTCCGGACAGCTGACGCTCACCAACATCAGCACCAGCACCAGCGGTCTGCCCAACATCGAGGTGAGCGCCGAGGTGTTGAGCGCGGACGGCTCGCGCCACCAGATCGTCAGTACCACCTCGGTGCAGTCCGACGGCAGCTTCATGTTGTATCCGCTCGCGGCCAGCACCAACGGCAACTGGTACGACGTGGTGATTCATGGCCCGGGGATCGCCACCATTATCATCCAGAACGTGGAAGTGCAGCTGGCGAGCAGCAGCAACTCGCTCTCGAACACCACCGATGGCACCACCAGCACCGCCAGCCCGAGCACGACCGCCAGCAGCACTCTTTCGAGCACCACCAGCGGCACCTCATCGGTCAGCGCCAATAACGTCGTGGCGATCGGCACCCTCACGCCGCGCTCGGCCATCGCCTATACCGCAACGCTCGCAAGCGCGCCGCTTGCGGGCCTGCCCGCCGGCACGGTGATCGATTTCGATCAGACACTGCAGACCCAGGGCAGCGTTCCGTACGTGATCGAGGAAAACCCCGTCGACCCGTTTAACCAGGTGATGTTCAACGTGCAGACGCTGTCCGCGGGCACGGTGGACTCGGGCACCTGGACTGCGACCGGCGCACCGATCAGCGTCGTCAGCGCAGCGCCGCTCGAGGGTGCCGGAACCTACATCGTGACCCCAAGCGCGCCGTTTTACGCCGAGGGTGGACTCACCTCGAAGGTGAGCGCCCCGCCCGCCACTGCGACCACCACCAGCACGACCCCCACCACCCCCGTGCCGCCCCAGACGTTCACGGTCCCGGCCCTGACACTGCCTTCGGGCGGCAGCTCGGGCAAGCTGACCGCGACGATCACGCCGGCGACGGCCGGCAAGTACGACCAGGGCGAGATCCTGGTCAGCAACAACGGCACGCTGGTGGGTCAGGCTTCGATCAGCAGCGCCCTGCAACAGGACGGCGCCAGCAGCGTCACCGTCAGCGGCCTGCCGGCCGGCACGCCCTCCTCGCTGTTCTACGTATCGGTGCGTGTGTGGAACTCGAGCAACCCCGCCCCGGCCAACTCACCCAACGGGGGCTCGATGGAGCGCCAGTGGTACGACAGCCCGGTCGACATGCGCTCCAGCAGCACCGGCTCGATCCAGCTGACGATCAACTGAACCCGCCAAAAATCGGTACACTACGCGGCTTTCCGCGGCCGCCGTCGCTTTAAGTCGCTGTAAATGCGGGGAACGTATTGCCCGCGGCCGCCTCTAACCGAGGGCGCCGGCCGGGCCGCGCCCGCGAGAATTTAAAGAAGGGGATGTCCCAGATGAGAGTTGTCCGCCCACGAGGGGGCCGTGCACCCCGTGCGCTCTACGCCATGGCGTGCGCGATCGCCGTGCTGCTCGGTGCCTGCCACAGCACCAATACCGCCCCGCCGGGCACGCCGGTCATGACCATGAGTCAGCCCACCGACCGCACCGACTACGCCAGCTACATCATCTCGATCGACAGCATCTCCTTCACGCAGAACGATGGCACCATTGTCACGCCGCTGATCTCCGCCGAGACGGTGGATCTCACCCGGCTCAACAATTTCACCGAGCTCGTGGAGGCCCCGGCGGTGCCCTCCGGGACCTACACCAACGCGATCATCACGGTCGACTACTCGGCCGCGCAGATCGCGCTGAGCAAGCAGGGCCTGTCCATTCCGTGCGTGCCGGTGGACTATCTCGACACCGACTTCACCACCCTCGCCGTGACCGTCACCTTTGATCCGCGTAATCCGCTGGTGGTCACTGAGGGCGAGTCGGTCCGGCTGAATGTCGACTTCAATCTGGAGGCCTCCAACTCGGTCTCGGTAAACGGCGATCCCTGCACGCTGTTGGTGCAGCCGTTCATCATCGCCTCACCCGCGCCGCTCGATAACAGCGTGATGCGCGCACGCGGGGTATTCGTCACCACGCAGACGATCCCGAGCGGCTTTTTCATGAATACCCGGCCGTTCTTCGATCTGTTCTCGCAGCTGGGTGCCCTCATCGTCAACACCGACGCCAGCACCTACTGGAACATCAATGGTTCGACCTTCGTGGGCGCTGCGGGCCTGAAGGCACTGCCGAGCAATCAGGCAAACCTGCCGGTCGTGGCTTACGGGACCCTCAGCAGTCTCTCCGGCATCACCCCGAGCTTCAACGCCACCTCGGTCTACGTCGGCACGAGCCAGGAGAGTCAGGAATTCGACTCGGTGTTGGGCACCGTGAGCGCGCGCACTGACAACACCCTGACCCTGACCGGCGCGACCCTGTTTGACGTCGGTGGAACCGTCGAATACTTCAGCACCGCCACCGTCACGGTCGACGACACCACCATCGTCAGCATTGACGGCGTGCCCGCCAGCAACCTGAGCATCAGCGCACTTTCCCCCGGCCAGCAAATCAGTGTTTCGGGCATCGCCACCATCAGCACCACGCTGCAGCTGTCCCTGGATGCGACCGGAGCCGATACCGTCGGCGCGCAGGCGCGCCTGGCACAGACGACGCTGTGGGCGACGCTTGCCTCCGCGACGCCCGGCAGCGCCACGGTGGGCATGTTTTCGCTCGATAACTGGGACCCGGTCGCCTTCAACTTCGCCGGCACCGGAACCTCGACCGCCAACGATGCGAGCTATCTGAACTATCGCGTCAATACCGGCACGCAGGACTTAAGCAGCAACCCGGTGGACGCGCTGTTCCAGTTCACCGGCATCGTGGCGTCCTTCGGCAGCGCGCCGCCGGATTATCTCGCGACCACGATCACCCCGGCCGACTCGACCCCACAGACGCTGGTCGTCGAATGGGCCACCGACACTGAACTCGGTGACAACTACCCGTTCTCATCGATCAGTGCCGACGGCCTGGTGATCGACTTAAGCAAATCCGACCTCTCACTTACCCACAACATCCGCACCGGACCGCGCAAGGTGGACCTGGACAGTCTGCCGGCGAGCCCGCTCATCACCTGGGTCGGCGCCGATCAGAGCAATCTGCAGCTGGCGATCGGCAGTGCCACCGTGCCGGCCACCGGGATCTCGGTGTTCAACAACACCGACGAGTTCATCGCAGCGGTGCGCAACACCTTCACCGGCAGCGCCCGGCTGTACCGGCTGGTGGCCTACGGCCAGTACGACAGCGCCAGCAATCGCTTCATCGCCACGCGTATTTACCTGGCGCTGCAGGAGACGACCGCCACGACGTCCTGAGCGCCGCCGGACGTACTGGAACAGCGCGATGCCCTGGAAACGTCGACCCTTCCGTTCGCGCGACCTCGCGCGGGCACTCAATGTCGCCGACCTGCGCAGCATCGCGCAACGCAACATCCCGGGCTTCGCGTTCGAATACGTCGAGAGCGGCGCTGAGGACGAGGCGACACTGCGCGGCAACCGCAACGCGCTCGAGCGGCTGCGCTTGCAGCCGCAGACACTCGTCAATACCTCGGCACGGCAGCAGCGTTGCACCCTCCTCGGCATGCCGGCGAGTGCCCCGCTGATCATTGCACCCACCGGGCTCAACGGCCTGCTGCGCGCCGATGGGGATGTCCTGCTGGCACGCGCCGCAGCCCGGGCCGGCATCCCCTTCACGCTCAGCACCGTCTCGACCACGCGCCTCGAGGAGCTGGCCGCACGCGGCGGCGGCGGGCGACTGTGGATGCAGCTGTATGTGGTCAAGGAGCGGGCGATTGCCCGTGACATCATGCAGCGCGCGGGCGCTGCCGGCTTCGAGGCGCTGGTGTTCACCAGCGATGCCAACGTGTTCGGCAACCGCGAGTGGGATCAGCGCGGCTACCGCCGCCCGGGGCAGCCGACCTGGCGCGCCTCCCTCGATGCGCTGCGCCACCCGCGCTGGCTGTGGCAAGTGCTGCTGCGCGGCGGCGGCCCGCGTTTCCGCAATCTCGAATCCTTTCTGCCCGCAGGGCTCACCCCCATGGGCGCGAGCACCGTCATCCCGCGGCTGTTCGATGCCACCATCTGCTGGGACGACATCGCCTGGATTCGTGAGCACTGGCGCGGCAAGCTGATCATCAAGGGCGTGCTCAGTGCCCCCGATGCGCTGCGCGCCGCGCAGCTCGGCTGCGATGGCATCGTGGTGAGCAACCACGGCGGGCGCCAGCTCGATTACTGCGTGGCGCCGATCGAGGTGCTGCCGGAAATCGTCGCCGCGGTCGGCGCGCGCCTGAGTGTGATCATCGACAGTGGCTTTCGCCGCGGCACCGACGTGCTCAAGGCGCTCGCACTCGGCGCGCAGGCGGTGATGCTCGGACGCGCGACCCTCTATGGCCTGATCGCCGGCGGTGAGCCCGGCGTGAGCCGAGCCCTCACCATCCTCACCACCGAGATCGACCGCGCGCTGGGCCAGCTCGGCTGCAACAGCCTCGCCGATCTCACACCGCAGCTGGTGCGGCGCGACTGAGCGGACGCGCGCTCAGCGCTGCGGCGAGCGCAACAGTTCCGCAAGATACTGCTGCCACAGCACCGCATAGGTGTGCGAGCCATGCCCGTGGGTGTTCTCGCTGAAAGGGATGACGATCGCGCGTCCGTGCGGCACCCGCTTGATGTCACGTTCGAGGATGCCGAGCTCCGGCGGGTTGACCAGATCGTCGGCCGAGTTCACCGCGAGCAGCGGCGCCGCGATTTTCTCCAGCGCCGGGCCCGGGTCATAGTCGCGTGAGGCGTCCAGCTGATAGAGGACATCGTTGGCATCATCGATCTTCAGGTATTGGTCGACGTAGGCGTCAATGACCTCATCCGCCTTGGCACGTGTCGGTGCTTCCGCTTGGCGCAGCGCCGGGTTACTGCTCATGAGCCAGATCATCTGGATGGCGGTGCGCAGCGACGCCGGCTCGCGCTGATAGTCACCGCCGTGCCAGTCCGGATCGTTGCGGATGGCATCGATGATCAGCTTGCGCCAGACGCGATTGCGGCCCGAGATCTGGGTCGGCAGGCTCGCGAGCGGCATCAGCGTGTCCATGAATTCCGCGTGCTCTTCGCCCCACAGCCAGGTGTGCATGGCGCCCATGGAAGTTCCCATGATCAGACGCGCGTGATTCACCTTCAGGCCTTGGGTGAGCAGCAGGTACTCCGCCTGCACCATGTCGAGGTAGCCGTAGTGCGGAAAATGCGCGCGCAGCCCGTCGCTGGGCTTACTCGACTGGCCGTGGCCGAGGCCATCGGGCAGCACCAGGTAGTAACGCCTGGCATCGAGCGGCTGCCCCGGACCGAACAGCTGACCGGCAAATTCCGCACGCACCAGGCTCGCGCCGGTTCCGCCGGTACCGTGCACGATGAGCACCGCGTTGCGCACGACGCCGTGCGCATCACGCCGCGGCGTGCCGAAAGTCCGATAGTGAATGCGCAGCTGCGGCAGCGTCTCGCCGGAAGTGAAGTGGAAGTCGCGGCTGAGGAAGTCGCCTTCCAAGGCGGGCGGATAGGCAGCCGGCTGCTCGGCCCGGACGCCCGGTGCGCTCAGGGCGAGCGGCACCGCCAGCGCCGCAACCCCGAGCCTGCACCGGATCCTCATACGCCCTGGCTCTGCAGCCATTCGTCGACCACGCGCTCGAGCACGGCCAGGGGCATCGGCGCCGCGGTGAGACCGACGTCGTGGAAGTCGCGAATGTCGAACTTGCCTGCCAGGCGCCGCTGCGCGTCCGCGCGCAGCTTGAGCCAGCGGGTCTGCCCCACTTTGTAGCTGGTCGCCTGCCCCGGCCAGGTGCAGTAGCGCTCGACTTCGGTGGTCATGGCGCTGCGGTTGTCGCCGGTGGTCTCGACCATGTAGTCGATGGCCTGCTCGCGGCTCCAACCCTTGGCGTGAATGCCGGTATCGACCACGCAGCGTGCCGCGCGGAACAGCGCCGACTGCAGCATGCCGATGCGACCGGGCGGATCGTTGTCGTACATCCCCATCTCATCGCACAGCACCTCGGCGTACAGCGCCCAACCCTCCGTGTTGGCGGAAAAGCCGCCGCCTGCCTTGCGGATCAGCGGCAATGAAGGCATCTCCAGCACCTGTGCCAGCTGGAAGTGATGTCCGGGCTCGGACTCGTGATACACGAGCGTCGGTAATTTCCAGCGCGACCACTCGCTGGTGTCGCGCAGATTGATGTAGAAGGCGCCGGGACGCGAGCCATCGAGCGCGGGGCGCTCGTAGTAGCCGCCCGGGGCGCCGGCCTCGATGTAGACAGGGACGCGACGGATCTCGACGGGCGCCTTGGGCATCACGCGGAAGTAGCGCGGCAGATGCGGCTGCAGGGCTTTGATGAGCCCGTTGCAATAGTCGAGGATCTGCTGCCGCCCGGCATCGGTGTCGGGGTAGAGATACTTCGGATCCTTGGCCAAGAGCTGCGCCCGCTCCGAAACGCTGCCGGAGGTGAGACCCTGCGAGCGCAGCAGGGTGTCCAGATGCGCCGTCAGGTCAGTCGCCTGCTCGCGCCCCATCGCATGCACTTCCTCGGCGGTCATGTCGGTGGTCGTGCTCTGGCGCAGCGCCACCTGATAGAGCTGCGCCCCCTGCGGCAGCCGGCCGACGCCTGCGCTGTGGACCGCGCCCGGGCGCAGTTCAGCGAGCGCCTTGGCCTGGCGATCGAGGGCCGGGTACACCTCGGCGGTCACGATCTTGACGGCCTCGCTCCCATAGTCGCCGCCGATATTCTGCTCGTGGGTGCGCCGCGCGATCGAAGTGCACAGGATAGAGTCTGCCGGGGCGGCGCTGCGCAGGGTGTGCATCTGTTCGAGGGTGCGCTCGATGATGAAATCCGGCGGCACGACCTTGAGACCTGCATCGTGGCGCAGCCGCTCGGTCTCCTGATCGAGCACCACCGCGAAGGCGCGGAGCCGTGCCAGGTAGGCATCGGCGTCCGCCTTGCTGGCGATCTTGTGCTGGCGGTCGAGGAAGGTCGGCACGCTCTGGTAGGAGCCGGTGAGCTGGCTCACGACGTAGGGTCGCGTCAGATCGCCGAACTGGAACGGTACGGTGCGCTCGATGGTCTCCATCGTGTACATGACCGTGTCGTAGTTGGCGAGATCGCGCCCGGAGAGCGAGTCGCGCCCGAAGGCCTTGAGGCGCTGCAGGCGTCCGGCGTTCTCCTTTTTGAAATCGCGTGCCCGTTCCAGCGATTGCTGGTTCAGCTGCGACTTCGCCCAGGCGTACTTGCCGTTGTCGAGGCCGAGACTGGTGAGCTCCTCGGGGCTCTTGCTCAGACGCTCGTCCACCAGCACGTCGAAGAGCGCATCGAGGCGCGTGGTGACATCAGCGCTGCCGGGCGCGGCGGGGGCGGTGGCAGCGAATACCGGGCGCAAAGCACCGGCCACGCCGGCGGCGACCAGCGAGCCGCTGGCAAGTACAAACTGACGGCGATCGATCACGCGAATATCCTCCTGAGTCACAAAGTTTCGGGGGCCCACTGCGGGACCGAGTATTTCCGCTCGGCGCGGCAGTCCCCAGGCATGCCGCGGACGGCTTTAGCCACACGCTCACGACAGGTTACGGATGAGTGCCTTGGTCTTCATGCCAATTGCCGGTGGGCGCGCTCAGCAGGCAGTGTACCCGCTGGGCCAGAGCGGGTGGCAAACCGCTCCAATCGGTTACATTTGGGCGAGAATGCGGGCTTGAGCGCGGCAATCGAGAGGACTGCGGCCATGGCAGATACAGTATTCGGCAAGATCCTGCGCGGCGAGATTCCCTGTCACAAGGTTTATGAGGACGACAAGGTGTTCGCGTTTCTCGACATCAATCCTCTAAGCCACGGCCATACGCTCGTGATCAGCAAAGAGCCGGCCGAGACTTTGGATCGGTTGTCGGATGAATCGGCGGCAGCATTGGGGCGCGTTTTGCCGCGATTGTGCCGCGCCGTGCTCGCTGCGACTGGTGCCCGCGAGTACAACGTGCTCGAGAACAATGGCCCGGGCGCTCATCAGGCGATCCCGCACGTGCATTTCCACATCATTCCGAAACCCAGCCCGAACCAGGGACTCGGGATCGCCTGGCCGGCCGGCTCTCTCGACCGCGAAGCTGGCGCCGCCCTGGCGAGCAAGATCGCCGGGGCGATCCGCTGATCGATTCGCAAGCCATTGATCAGTGCGCACGCGCATCACCCTTGCTGCTGTCGGCGGACACTTGTAGAATGCGCGGCCCTCCTGGTGCGGGGTGGAGCAGTCTGGCAGCTCGTCGGGCTCATAACCCGAAGGTCGCAGGTTCAAATCCTGCCCCCGCTACCAACAATACTTGCCATGCCTCCGGCAGCTCGCTTCAGAGCTGCCTGGACGAATCCGGTCTCCGCGTAAAGCCGCATTTCCGTCGGCTCGGCGACTACCTTGATGCTGCCGACCAGCCCCTTCAGCTCCTGGCGCGCTAGGTCGACGTTGCCGGCAGCCAGCGTCTTCGGCAACTCCATGATGGCCCGCTCGATCTCCCCAACGAGCCTAGGAATTAACCGCTCGATGTGATCCGCTGCCGGCGCGCGCTCCTGAGCCTCCAGGCGGGCAAACTCTTCCTCGGCCTCGCGCAGCTTCGCCGCTATTGAAGGCGAGGCCCGCAGCGCCCCTTGCGCAATGGCTTCGGCAAGGTTCGCTATCTGCGCCCGCAACTCCTTTATACGCGGCGCATGCGACTGCGTCGGCTTGGCTGCACGCGCTCGGATGAGAGCGCGCGCCCGACGATTCGCCTCATCGAGCACTGCCCGGTCGAGGAACTGCCGCTGCACGCCGGCCAGGACGCCCTCCTCGGCTCGCTCCCGATGCAGCCGCGCGCTGTTCGAGCAGCCGCCCGAGCCGCCGTTCACGTATGTCGAGCAGCCGTAATGCTTGGCGCCAGCGATGGTGTATAGCGCGCCACATTCGGAGCACCTGAGCAGACCAGAGAGCAGGTAGTGAGGCGAGCGGCCTGTATGGTTCGCTGTGGTACGAGATAAGCCGCGCGCCACGCGTCGCCCCACCTCATGCGAGCGTTCGCGGCGGCGAACCTGCACGGCGTCCCATAGCGGCTGCGGCACGACGCGCAGCCGCTCATCTTCGCGAACGATCCACTCTGTGCGCGGGTTCTCAACGCGCCGACGCTTATGCGAGTTGGCCGCGCTCCTCACCCACCGCACTCGATTCCAGATGAGCTGGCCGCGATAAAGCGGGTTGTGCAGGATCCCGTTCAACTTCCCGTCACCATTGAGCGCGCTCGAGACCCATCCCTTCTGGCGCCGCTCTGTGCGCGCCCAGGAGGAGCCGGGCGCCGCGATGCTGTCGCGGTTCAACTCGTCGCATATGCGGCGCGGCGATGCGCCATCGGCATACCGCCGAAAGATCCGGCGCACGACC
>DATHMN010000008.1:0-58101 GCA_035487135.1 Steroidobacteraceae bacterium
CAGCCACGCGGCCGCACTCAGCAACGCGAAGGCGGCGCCGATCTGAAAGGCCGCGGTCCACGCGTGCTGGCCGGACAGGTAGCCGACCGCCGGTGTGACGACCAGTCCGCCGACATTGCCGCCGGTGTTGAGCAGGCCCGATGCCGCCATCGAGTCGGCGCGGCCGACGTGCATGATGGTGGCCCAGTAGGGGCCTTCGTTGAGCTCCACGGCAAAGTAGCACAGCGCGAGCGCCGCGACGGCGAGGTAGGCATTGCTGACACCGACGGCGATGAGCAGCAACACTCCCGCCGCCGGGAGCGACACCAGCGGGATGAGCCGCAGACCGGCGCGAATGCCCAGACGGGCGGAAAAGCTACAGGCCAGCTTGCCGCCGAGACCTGCGCCGATGGCCGCCGCCAGCGGCGGAATGCCCGCGAGCAGACCGCTCTCGAGCACCGTGAAGTGGCGCTCCTGCACCAGGTACAGAAAACACCAGTTGGTCAGCAGGTAGAACACGTAGTTCATGCACAGGTAGGAGCCGGTGAGCACGAGCACGTCGCGATCGCGCAGCAGTTCCCAGATGCGCGACCAGGAGATGCTGCGGTCCACCGTGGCGCTGCGCTGTTCGCCGAGCTCGGCGAGTTCGGCGGGGCTCACCTGCGGGTGTTCCGCCGGGGTGTCGCGCCCGTACCAGGCCCACCAGAGGATGAGCACCAAGGCGGGCAGGGCGGTCCATACGAGCGCGCGTTGCCAGCCGAAGGAGGACATGAGCCAGGCGATGAGCGGCGGGGTGACCGCGTTGCCGAGGCCCAGTCCCATGCTCTGCAGCCCCTGCACGAGCGGCCAGCGGTCGGCGGTGAACCAGGCCTCGAACACGCCTGCGGACACCGGAAAGATGGGCGCCTGGGCGACACCCAGCAGCAGCTGCGCGCCGAGCAGCAGCGCGAACAGCGCGGCCCCGGAAAGCAACAGCGGTGCCAGCGGGGTGACCAGGGTCGCCGCCAGTGCCAGCAGCCCGATGATCACGAACATGGCGCGCGCGCCCAGGCGCTGGCCCAGCACGCCGCCGGGAAACTGCATGATCGTGTAGCCGGCCAGGAACGCCTGTTCCAGCCAGCTGAGCTGCATCTGGCTGAGTGAGAGTTGCGGCATCAGCTGCACGCTCGCGACCGTGATGCCGCGTTGCTCCAGATAGCCGATGAACCCGAAGCCGAACAGGAAGGCGAAGATCTTCCAGCGGACGCGCACGCCGCCCACGGCCGCAGGTCCTGCCGCGACGGCGGCGCCGCTCACGTCATGCCGACCGCATGACCAATGCGTTCCAGCACGTAGCGACGGATGTCGAGATTGAAGTCTTCCATCGGTGCGTAGTAGCCGCGCTCGTGCACACGCGCGCTGATGCCCTGCTGCACGGCCTCGCAGATCGCCCAGTCCTGGCGATTGACCAGATCCCAGAAAGCCGTCGCGTCAGTTGCATCGAAGTCGGGCTGGGCGAGCTCGAACGGTTCGAACAGGAAATGGCAGTCAATATCGGTGCGCGTGGGGCTGCGCGGCTGCAGGATGAACACCGCGGCATGATCGCAGGCGAGGCTCAGGAACAGGTTCGGGTACACCAGTTCGCCCTTGTGGCGCACGCGCTCGTCTTCGTTCAGGGTTGGAAAGGGTCGGCGGCGCGTGGTGCCGCTGCTGGTGAAGGTGTAAGCCCCGGCACGATGCGGTATGCCGCGCTCCCAGTCGAGACTCGCGCCGCCGCGCTCGCGGAACGCGGGCACCACTTCGCACAGCTCCGGATGCACGCCGGCGCAGTGGTAGCACTCGTTGTAGTTCTCGCAGATGACCTTCCAGTTGGCGGCCACCTGATAGCGGATGGTATGACCGATGCGCAGTTGCGCGAGCGGATAGCGTGCGACGCGCTCCGGCACGGCGCCCAGTTGCTGCGCGAGCGCTGCCGGGCTGGCGCGACTGAGGTTGAGAAACACGAAGCCGCCCCAGCACGCGAGCGCGAGCGGATACAGACTGAACAGCGCCGGGTCGAAGTCGGCGCTGCCGCTCAAGTGCGGGGCGGCGATCAGGCAGCCGTCGAAGTCATAGGTCCACTGGTGGTACGGACAGGTGATGCGCCCACCGCCGATGCCGCCCGGCAAGCGCAGCGCTGCGCCCTGCGCGCTGTTGTCGCGACACAGGCGTGTACCACGATGTCGGCACACGTTATAGAAAGCCCGCAGCTGGCCGGTGCGGTTGCGCAGCAGGAGAATGCTCTCGCCGAGCACCTCGAGCAGCCGCGAGGCGTTGGGCTGCGCCAGTTCCTCCTCGCGGCCGACACAGAACCACTCGCGACAGAAGATATGTTCCTTCTCGAGCGCGAACACTTCGTCCGAGCGGTACCAGCTGGAGGGCAAGGTCGGCTCCAGGCCGCCGAGTTTGGCAGGCGCAAACGGCGCACTCACACGCGCCGCTCCAGCGGGAAATCGCGCCGGTAAGCGAGTTGCTCCGGAGCGGCGTCCAGCTCGCGTGCGTAGCGGTGACCGGAATAGACCGCGTGCACCAGCGCACCCGGTGCCAGCGCATCGCCGATGCGGGTGAGTGAGCTGATGCCCGCATCACGCAGCTCCTGCGCGCGCGCGCTGAGTGCGCCATAGAGCTCGTCGTTGGCGAAGCGCGCGCCCACGATCACCAGCGAGCGGCACGCGAGCCGCTGGGTGGCCTGGGTGAAATGGCTGGCGAGGACCAGCTCGCCGTCGTCGAAGCCGGTGACGCGCGTGAGCGTATGCAGGCTCACATCGCAGGCGAACAGCGCGCGGTGCACCTGTGGCTGCTCGTTGCTCATGATCGTCCACGCGGCGGCATGGCCGGCAGGCGTCACATAGCTGACTTGCTGGCCGCCGCGTGCCAGGTGTTCGGCCAGCACACTGCCCATGTAGTAGTTGTCGAAGTCATACACCACGATCGGGCCCTCGAGACGCGCCCCGGCGGCGATGTCATCGGGAGTGTAGACGTGCGCAGCGGTCAGCGTCCCGCAGGCGACCTCGAGCGGCGAGTACAGCAGCCGCGCCCAGTGCGCGCCGGTCGCGATCACGACGTGCGTGTGACCGAGCCCGAGCACATCGTCCGCGCTCAGCTGGTTGCCGCGGTAGACGTTGACGTTGTTGAGCCGCTGCAGCTGCCCGCGGCGCCAGTCGAGCACCCGACCCCAGCCGGCAAGCCCGGGCAGACGCGTCTCGAAGCGCAGCCGGCCGCCGAGCTCGCTCGCGCCCTCGGCGAGGGAGACTTCGTAGCCGCGCCGGCCGAGTGCCAGCGCGCACTCGAGTCCGGCAGGTCCGGCGCCGACCACCAGCACCGAGGCGCTGCTGCCAGCGGCGGCGATGCGCTCCGGATGCCAGTCGCGGCGCCACTCCTCGCCGATGGTGGGATTCTGCGTGCAGCGCACCGGGACACCGTCGTGCCAGCTGGAGATGCAGATGTTGCAGCCGATGCACTCGCGGATGTCCTGCTCGCGGCCCTCATCGATCTTGTTCGGCAGGAACGGATCGGCAATCGAGGGTCGGGCCGCGCCGATCAGATCGAGGATGCCGCGGCGTACCTGGCTCACCATGGTGTCGGGCGAGGTGAAGCGGCCGACACCGACGACCGGCTTGGCGGTGGTCTTCTTGACGAACTCGATGACGCTCTCGTGGCTGCCTTCGGCGGCGAAGCGTGACGGCGCGCAGTCGGTAGGCGAGGAATCGAGCTTCACGTCCCACAGATCGGGCAGGTCCGCGAGCAGGCGCACCACCTCGTGCGCTTCCGAGGGCGCGTTATCGCTCGGGCGCGCGCGCAGCTCCTCGAGACTGATCCGCAGCGCCACCGCGCACTTGCCGGCGACCGCCTCGTGCGTGACTTCCAGCAGCTCGCGCACCAGGCGCACGCGATTGGCGACGCTGCCGCCGTAGCCATCGCTGCGCTGGTTCCATTCGCTCAGCAGAAATTCGTAGGGCAGATAGCCCATGCCGGCGTAGACATAGACGATGTCAAAGCCGGCGCTGCGCGCGCGCGCGGCTGCCTGTGCCTGGCTGGCCAGCAGTGCGCGGATGTCGCCGGCATCCATCGCCTTGGCGCGCTGGTTACCCATGAAGTTGACGTGTGTGGCCATCCACGAGGTACCCGACGGTGACAGCGGCGGGGTACGGCTGGTACGGTTCATCACCGAGCCGCCGCCGTGCCACAACTCGATCCCGGCAAGCGCGCCGTGACGATGGACCGCCTCGGTCATGAGCGCGTGCGAGCGCACGTCGTCATCGTCCCAGAGAGTGGCGAAGGGCAGGGGAGAATCGTCGGTGCTGGGGTCGATGGAGACATAGCCGCTGCAGACCACGCCCCAGCCACCCTCGGCCTTGGTCTCGCGGAAGCGCGCGCGCATGCGCGGCATTGCGTTGGTCATGCCGGCGGCGTGTGGTACAGCGTAAAAGCGATTGCGCGCCGTGACGGGTCCGATCTTGACCGGCTCGAACAGGACGTCGTACCGCGAGTTGCGCGCCATGGCCGCAGGCAGTCTGCCCGTACTTGAGCGAATGTTCAATAGCGTGCAAAGTGCCGCGCCAGCGCGGCTGCAGTTATGCTGCAGCCGCCGCCGAGCGCACTGATTAGAAAGGTGTCCCGCATGCGCATGAAGTTGCCGCTGATGTTGCTGCTGGGGGTGCTGTCTGCCCCGTTGTGGGCGGAGGCGATTGCCCCCGACAGCGCCGAGCCCGGTTCGGTCGAGGAGATTGCCCGCGCCACCACCGAGCCACGCTTCCTGTCGCCCTGGGTCGCCTACCTGCCGGCCTCGGCGAGTGTGGTCTCGCCGCGCAGCTTCCTGCATCGCATTCCCGGAGCAGCGGGCGAACTGGTGGACTCGGCCAGCGCCTACGCCTACTGCCGCGCGCTTGCTGCCTCTTCGCCGCGGGTGCGGCTGTTCACCATCGGCCGCTCGGAGGAGGGTCGTGACATCGTGCTGCTGGCGATCGCGGATGAAGCCGGCATCGGCGACCTCGAGCGCCTCAAGGCGGCCACCGCCGCGCTCGCTGATCCGCGCCGCACCGATGCGGCCGCGGCGGAGCAACTGATTGCCGGTGCGCGCCCCATCTATTACTTCAATGCCGCACTGCACTCGGACGAGACCGGCTCGACCGAAACGGTGCTCGAGCTCGCGTATCGCCTGGCGGTCTCCGAGCAGCCCATGATCAAACGGATCCGCGAGCATCTGGTGGTGCTCATTAACCCGGTGTCCAACCCGGACGGTCGCGACAAACAGGTCGAGTGGTTCTACACCTATCTGAAGGGCAAGACCGATCTCGCCACGCTGCCGCGGCAGGCGCCTCCTTACTGGTCCAAGTACGCGTTCGTCGACATCAACCGTGACGCGCATCAGCTGGTGCACGAGTCCACCAAAGCGGTCTGGCGCATGTTCGTCGACTGGCATCCGCAGGTGGTGCACGACCTGCACGAGAGTGTGGCGCTGCTGGTGAGCTGGAACGGCACCGGACCCACCAGCGAATCCATCGACCCGCTCTCCTATGACGAACGCCTCGAGCTGTCGTTTCACGAGGTGCAGGCACTGACCGCGATGGGCATGCCCGGGGTGTGGAGCTGGAACTTCGGCGACGACTGGGCGCACCTGTACCTCGATTCGATCGCCACCAATCACAACGCCGACGGCCGCGGTTACGAGACCTTCGGCAACGGCACGGCGGAGACCCTGCTGCAGCGGGTGCCGACCGATGAAACCACGCGCGACTGGTACCGGCCGCTGCCGCCACCGTCCGGTGACTTCCGCTGGTCGGCGCGCGACAACCTGAACTATGCGGAGAGTGGCGCGCTGGCGGCGCTCGATGATGCGGCCCAGGAGTCGCAGGCGCTGCTGAAGAACTTCTATCTCAAGGGCCTGCATTCCTGGCGCAAGGGCGTGGAGCAGGCGCCGTACGCGTTCATCATCCCGGACGACCAGGGTGACCCGATGCGCGTGGCGCAGCTGGTCGCGCGCTTGCTGTCGCTCGGCATCGAGGTGCAACGCGCGAGCGCGGCCTTCACGGTGAAGGAGGGCAGCTTCCCCGCCGGCACCTACGTGGTGCGTCTCGATCAGCCGTATCGCAACTACGCGGTCGATCTGCTGACCCCGCAGTTCTACCCCAAGGATGCCGGCGAGCCGTACGACGATGTGTCCTGGGCGCTGCCGGCGCACTACCACCTGAGCGTCATTGCGTCGGCCGACGCACAGGTGCGCGCGGCGGCGCTGGCAGCGCTCAGCGAGGCGCCGGAGCCCGCCGGCCACGTACAGGGTACCGGACCGGTGTACCTGTTGAAGGACACCGGTCAAGAGGGTCTCCTCGAGGCGCGCTACCGGCTGAGCAGATTTCGCCTGTCGATTGCCGAGCACGCCTTCAGCGCCAACGGCAGCGACTACCCGGCCGGGTCCTGGATCATCGCGCAGCAGGCCGGTCTCGATGGCGCGCTGCGCGAGGTCGCTGCGCGGCTGGGAGTGGATTTCGTCAGCGTCGCGCAGGCACCGCAGGTCGCGCTGCACGAAGCACCGGCGCCGCGACTGGGCTTATGGGTGCCGTGGGCCGATACCGACACGATCGGCTGGGCGCGTTACGCGCTCGATCAGCGGCACATCCCCTATGTCTACGTGCGCGATGAGGACATCCGTGCCGGCAAGCTGCACGACAAGTACGACGTGCTGCTGTATGGACATGTGGACCTGGAGCTCGCCGAGCAGATCCAGGGGATCCCCAAGGCGTGGGGTCCGATGGCCTTCCGCAAGACCAAGACCACCCCGGCGTTCGGCACCCCGGCGTCCTCGGATGACATCACCGGCGGCATCGGCGGTGAGGGCCTCGCGCAGTTGCAGAGCTTCATCGACAGCGGCGGCCTGTTGATCACACTCGGCAGCGGCTCGATGTTGCCGCTGGAAGCGGGTCTGGTGCGCGGCGTGCGCCGTGAGTCCGGCGGCGTGCCGCGCAGCAGTCAGGGCGGCGGCGCCGCGGCCGCCGCGGCCGCCCAGGCGGCCGAGACGCGCACGCCGGGCTCGCATGTGCGCGTGACGTTCGCGCGCCCCGACCATCCGCTCGCGTACGGCTACCCCACGCGCACCTGGGTGTTCCGCCAGAATTTTCCGCTCTACTCGCTACCCCGCGCCTGGCTGCGCATGGCGTACTGCACTTCCTGCCTGGACGGACCGCTCGATCCCTCGAGTGTGGTGCTCGAGTGGGGCGACCGTGACGGCCAGCCGTTCGTGGTGAGCGGTCAGGCCTGGGGCGAGGAGAATCTGCTCGGCCGGCCTGCCATCCTCGATCTGCGCTCGGGCAAAGGTCATGTGATCGCCTTCAATTTCAACCCGCTGCACCGTGACCTCAATCGCGGCGATCAGCGCCTGCTGTGGAACGCGATTATCAACTGGCGCGCCCTCTTGGGCGCGCACTGACGAGCCGCCTAGTTCGTCAGGCGGTGGTATTTCTTCAGCACCGCGCGCAGCTCGGCGTGCGGCAGCGCGCGCACGTGATGGCCGTCGATCCCGGTCATGTCGACAGCGGCCACCAGCGCATTGATGACGGCTTCCTCGGTCGCCTGCACGGTGGCGCCGAACAGCGGGTCGAGCGAGTCGTTCGGCACCATCTGCAGCTGCGCGAGGTGGCCGAGTTCGCTTGCCTGCGGATTGGCGCTCGAGAACGCGATGAAGATGTCCCCGGAGCCGTTGCCGGCGATGCTGCTGTCGCGGCCGAGCCCGAGCGAGACGCGGCGCGCAATGCGCTTCAGCTGGTGTGGCAGGAGCGGTGCATCGGTCGCCACGACCACGATGATTGAGCCGCGCTCCGCGAGGTCCGAGGGCACGAACGCATAGGGATCCTCGCTCGGGATCTCGCGCCCCACCGGGATACCGGCGATGCGCAGGTTGTCGCGGGTGCCGTAATTACACTGCACCAGCACCCCCACCGTGTAGGCGCCGTCCTTCTGCGCCAGCCGGCGCGAGGCGGTGCCAATACCACCCTTGTAGCCGTTGCAGATCATGCCAGTGCCACCGCCCACCGCGCCTTCCTCGACCGGCCCGCTGTGGGCGCTGTCGAGTGCGTGGAACACATGTTCGGGCTTCACATGGAAGCCGTTGATGTCGTTCAGCCAGCCGTCCCAGGTTTCCGCGACCACCGGCAGCGACCACCACGAGTCGGTGGCATCGGGCGGACCGTGGGCGACGCGCCAGGCGATGACGGCATCACGCACCACCCCGACGCTGTGCGTGTTGGTAATCAACACCGGACCTTCCAGGAACCCGGATTCCTCCACCCAGGTAGTGCCGGTCATCTCGCCGTTGCCGTTCTGTGCGAACCAGCCGGCGAATGAGAATTGCTGCAGCGAGGCCGTGCCGCGCGGCAGCACTGCCGTGACACCGGTGCGCACCGGCCCCTGGCCGACGACCAGCTTGCCGCTGCCTTCGATCAGGGTCGTGTGACCGACCAGTACGCCCTGAACGTCGGTGATCGCGTTGAACGGTCCGGGTGTCCCGTCGAACGGCACACCGAGATCGCGGGCGCGCGGGCGGGCGTTGTCGGCGGCCTGCGCGCATCCAAGCGCAGCGCCCATCAGCAGGCACGAGGCGAGAAGCAGGTGAAACGGGCGCAGCATGCATGTCACCCTAAGTGCTCGGCGCAGCAACGGCCTCGCGCCGCAGCGCATACCACCAGTACACGGGAATCCCGGCGGCGCCGAGCAGCAGGGCCCACAAAAACGGCTTGGCGCCCATGCCGATGAAGACCCAGATGCAGTACACGGTCGCGACGAGCGCGGCAGCAATCCAGCGCAGGTCGCGCGCCGTCGGCTGCGCGATCCGGCCGCTGCGCCATAACGCCACCACGGCGAGCGCGCAACCGATGTACATCGGCAGGTTGGCGGCGGTGACCACTTCGCTGAGGAAGGTGAAGATCCCGGCGGTAGAGTCGTTGCAGTTGATGAGCAGCATCGCGCTCGCAAGCAAGCCGGTCAGCACCAGGGCGCGCGTCGGCGCGCCCTGCGCGTTCAGTTTACCGAGCGACGGTGGAAAGCCGCCGTGGCGCGCAAAGCTGACGGTCAGCTCGCCCAGGATCAGCGTCCAGCCATTGAGCGCGCCCAGCCCGCTGATGATCACGAACGCCGCCAGCAGCTTGCCGGAGCCGGCGCCACCGAAGCGCGCGAACAGGTCGGCGAACGGCGCGTTGGAAACCGCCAGTTCCGATTGCGGGATCAGCAGGAGCGGCACCATCGAGATGCAGATATAGATCACCGCAACAATCAACGTGCCGGCGAAGGTGGCGCGCGGAATGGTGCGGGCCGGATCGCGGACACGTCCCGCCGGCATCGCGGCTGACTCCACGCCCAGCATGGCGAACAGCGCCACCGCCGAGGCACCCATCAGGCCGCTGAGCGACAGAGGCGTGGTGGGCAGCTGCAGATGCTGGCGCGCGTGCGGGGCGAGCAGCAGTTCCCAGACGCCGAGCGCAACGATGGCCACCTGTGGCAGGAGTTTGAGTACCGTACTTACGACCTGCACGCCACCGGCGGTGCGCACCCCGCGCAGGTTGATCAACACAAACAGCCACAGCAGTGCCAGCGCCACAATGGCCGCGAGCCAGCGGTTGCTGCCGAGCACCGGAAAGAAGCTCGACAGATAACCCGACAGGGCAATGGCAATGGTCGCGTTGGTGAGAAACGTCGAAACCCAGTAGCACCACAGCAGGATGAAGGCGATGCCATTGCCAAAGGCACGGCTGGCGTAGGCATAGGGACCGTCATCGTCGGGAAAACTGCGTGCGAGGCCTGCGAACACCCAGGCAATGAAAATGCAGCCGGCGGCGGTGATCAGCCACGCGGGCAGGGCGTTCAGACCGAACGGCGCGAGCGATGCCGGCATCATGAAGATGCCCATGCCGATCGTGTTGCCCACGACCAGCGCGGTGCACACGATCACGCCGAGTGCGCGGGTTTCGCCGTTGGCCGCCATGCGCGTCAGGCCGCCAGCGCGTCGCGCAGCGCCAACTGCAGGCGCTCGAGTGCCTCATCCACATGCGCGCGCTCAACCATGAGCGGCGGGATGAAGCGCACAGTGCTCTGGCCGCAGGACAAGAGCAGCAAGCCGTGATGAAAGGCGCGGGTCAGCACCGCCTGGCACAGCTCGCGCGCCGGCTCGCGCGTCGCGCGGTCGGTCACCAGCTCCATGCCGATCATCAGGCCCTTGCCGCGCACGTCGCCGATGCAGGCGAACTGCTGCTGCAGGGCGCGCAGTCGGCCAATGAAATACTCGCCCACCGCGGCCGCGTTGGCGGCGTACTGGTTCTGCACCAGCTCGAGCGTCGCGAGGGCCGCCGCGCAGCACAGCGGATTGCCGCCGAAGGTGTTGCCGTGCGCGCCACGCTGCCATTTCTGCATGAGCTCGCGCCGCGCCACCACCAGGCCCATGGGCAGGCCCGAGGCGAGTCCTTTGGCGAGCGTCATGATGTCGGGCGTCACCCCCCAGTGCTGGCAGGCGAACATGCGACCGGTGCGGCCGATCCCGGACTGCACCTCGTCGAAGATCAAGAGAATCCCATGGCGGTCGCACAGGGCGCGCAGCCCGGCGAGGAAGCCATCGGGCGGTACCAGATAGCCGCCTTCACCCTGGATCGGCTCGACCAGAATCGCGGCCACCTCGCGCGCGGGCACGTTGCTCTGAAACAGCACTTTCTCGATGTAGTCGAGCACCGCCTGCCCCTGGTCGGCACCGGCGAGCAGCGGCCGGTAGAGGTTGGGGTAGGGTACGTGGGTCACGCCCGGCATCGTGGGGAAGAAGCCGCTCTGCTGGCTGTACTTGCTGGAGGTGAAGGCGAGCGAGCCCATCGAGCGGCCGTGGAAGCCGCCCAGGAAACCGATGAAGCGCGGCCGGCCGCTCACATAGCGCGCCAGCTTCAATGCGCCTTCCACCGATTCGGTGCCGCTCTGGCAGATCAGCACCTGTGCGGGTTGCCCGAGCGGATTGAGCGCGTTGATGCGCTCGCCCACCTGCGTCATGCGCTCGTGCCAGTAGTCGGACGAGATGTGCAGAAAATCATCGGCCGCGGCCTTGATTGCCTGTACCACCTGCGGATGCGCGTGCCCGGTGCTGCACACGCCAATGCCGCTCATGAAGTCGAGATAGCGGTTGCCATCGACGTCCCACACTTCAACGCCGCGTCCCTTGGCCATGACGAACGGATAGTCGCGCGGGTACGAGGGAGTCGTGACCAGGCGGTCGCGCGCCATCAGCGCCTGTGCGTTCGGCCCGGGGAGAGGCGGGGTGTTCGCGGCGGTCGTCATGTCGGCACCTGAGGCGTTCGTGGAGCTCAAGCGGGCAGCGTAATGCGAATCGGACCCGCATGGGCGCTGCGCGTGCGCGCGTGCAGGTCTCTCAAGATCTCAAGTTCGGCGGCGGTGGGGTACGGCAGCGCTCTCAGCGGTTCGGCGATCTGCAGCGGCCAGCCGGTGGCCGCGCGCGCTTCCTCCGGCGTCACTCCCGGGTAGAGGTCGGTCAGCTGCAGCTCTTCGGTTTGCGGGTGCGGTCGCAGGATCCCGTAGTCGGTAACGACGGCCCTGGGACCCTGGCCGGGACAACCGCTGGCGGCGCGCGCACCGCCCCCGGCGAGGTAGCCGCAGGAGGTACGGAATTCGAGCTGCGCGACGAAGCTGCGGGGCGACTGCTTCATGACCACCAGCACCTCGCGCGCGTGCGTCATGATCTGTGGGGCGCCGCCGCCGCCGGGCAGGCGCACGCGCGGATGCGCGTAGTCACCGATCACGGTGCTGTTGAGATTGCCGAAGCGGTCGATCTGCGCCGCGCCGAGGAAGCCGACATCGACGCGTCCGCGCTGCAGATAATGGGCGAAGGTCTCCGGCAGCGAGACGATCGCAGTGGCGGTCTCGGCCAGCTCGCCGTCGCCGATCGACAACGGCAGCACCGCCGGCCGCGTGCCGAGCGTGCCCGACTCGTAAATCAGCACGATGTGCGGTGCGTGCGTCAGCCGGGCGAGATTGCAGGCCGCGCTCGGCAGCCCGATGCCGACGAAGCACACCGCGCCGTCGCGCAGCGCGTGCGCAGCGGTGACCGTCATGAGTTCGTCGCGTGTGCAGGGCGCGTTCACGCCGCGACTCCCAGGCCGCGCAGCAGCGCCGCGTGATCGCGCGCTGCGAGCACGTGGCGTTGCATCCAGGCGAGGAAGCTGGCGCGCTCGCGCGCGATCTCGTCCCAGGCGAGGTAGAAGGAGTTGTCGCGCGCGTAGTAACCCAGCGCGTAGGAGGGGTGCGCGCCGCCGGGCACGATGCTGGCGGCGCTGACCGTCCAGGAGGGCAGCACTACCGAGTTGGGTCCGGCGTTCAACTGCTCGACCTGTTCTTCCGCGGTCACGAGCACACAGCGCGCGGCCAGGGCTGCTTCCCTGGCGGCGCCGGTGATACCGCGCAGCAGCACGTTGCCGGCGGCATCAATCTGCTGGGCATGCACGATCGTCACGTCGGGATTGAGGGCGGGCACGGCTGCCAGCGGTACTCCCGTGAACGGGCAGTGGATGACTCGGATCCGCGGCTGCGGCAGCTCCTCGAGGCCGCTCGGCAGATGGTGCTGCATCAGTGCGCACGGTAGCCCGCTGGCACCGGCCTGAAAGGCGATCGCCATCTCGGCGTGTGTGAACTCGTGCAGTTGCAGCGGCTGCGGCCACGCGTGCTCGACCGCATCGCGCAGCCGGTGGAGCGATCCCACCCCGGGATTGCCACCCCAGGAGAAGGTGAGCTGCGAGGCGCAGCCCATGCCGAGCATCTGGTCGTAGATCAGATCCGGAGTCATGCGGATGAGGTGCAGATCGCGGCGCTGCTGCCGGATGATCTCGTGTGCGGCGGCGAACGGGATCAGGTGCGTGAACCCTTCGAGCGCGATGCTCTGTCCGTCCCGGACGTAACTCGCGATCGCATCCCGCAGCGGCAGCAGTTGCATCGGCTAGTCGACCACGGTCTGAGACTGCTCGCGCAGGTACTGGGGCAGGTAATAGAACGAGCCGATCGCCTTGCCGGTGCTGCCGGAGCCTTTCCAGCCGCCGAAAGCCTGGTATCCGGGCCAGGCACCAGTGGTCGCCCCCTGCGGCCGGTTGGCGTAGGTGACGCCCGCCTCGATGTGTTCCTGGAACCAGGCGATCTCGTCCGCCGCGCCGTAGAAACCTGCGGTCAGTCCGAGTGCCGAGGCATTGGCGAGTTGCATCGCCTCCGCGTTCGAGCTCACGCGGTGAATCATCAAGATCGGCAGGAACATTTCTTTCTGCCACAGCGGGTGCTCGAGGGGGGCTTCGGCAAGAGTCGGACGCACGAAGAAACCGCGTGCCAGGGGGCCGCTCTTCAGCTGTTCGCCACCGGCGAGCAGGTGTGCACCACTGCGCAGCGCTGCGCTGTAGCGCGCGTACTCCTCGTAACCCGCCGGGGTCGTCAGCGGACCCAGCCAGTTCTGGCGCTGCGCCGGATCACCGATCGCGAGCGCCGCGGTTTGCTGCAGCAGCGCATCGATCAGGCGGTCGGCCACCTTGGCATGCACATACAGTCGTGACAGCGCCGAGCATTTCTGACCGCCCATGCCGAACGCGGAGCGGACGATCCCGGCGCTGGCGCGCTCCAGGTCCGCTGCGGCGGTGACGATGCAGGCATTCTTGCCACCCATCTCGGCAATACAGGGGCGCGTGTAGCGGCCACTCTGCAGTTTGAGCGAGATCTGCCGGCCGACCTCGTAGGAACCGGTGAAGGTCACACCCGCCGTCAGGCGATGTTCCACCAGCGTCGCGCCGAGTTCGCTGCTCGAGCCGCTCAGATAATTGAAAACTCCGGGCGGCAGCCCGGCATCGCGCAGGCAGTCGGCCAGCAGTCGGCCCGCCCAGGGCGTGGCGCTCGCACCCTTCAGTACCACCGTGTTGCCGGTGACCAGGGCCGCCGCGACCGGACCTGCGGCGAGCGCGATGGGGAAATTGAACGGGGTGATCACCACCCAGGCGCCGTACGGTTTGAGCACGCTGCGATTGCGCGAGCTGAAGCGCGCGAGCGGATCGTTCGGCAGGCCGCGCTCGAACCCCGCCTGCCGCTCGAAGTCATCGCAGTAGGTGGCGAAGAAATCGGCCGCCTCCTGCGCCTCGCCCAGTGCCTCCATGCGGTTCTTGCCGACCTCCAGTGTGAGCGCTGCGGCGATGTCGTAGACGCGCTCGGCGAGCAGCTGGCCGGCGCGGCGCAGCAGCTGCGTACGCTGCGCGAGCGGGGTGCGCCGCCACGCGGGGAAGGCCTCGTGTGCGGCCCGCAGCGCCTCATCCGCCTCGCTCGCACCGGCGGCGGCGAACTCGCCCAGCTCCTGATCGCCGTTGGCGGGGTTGCGCTTGCGCAGCAGTGCGCGCGTGCGGCGCTCGGCGCCGGCGATGTGCAGCGCATGTTGCTTGCCCAGGCCCGCAACGGCGCGCGCGAGCGCGGAATCGAAGCTCTGATGCAGCTCCTCGGGAGGATCGAACATCGTGGCGTAGGTCAGCTTGAAACTCATGCGGTTATCTCGTCGGGACCGAGGGCGCGCGTCAGCTCACCGAGCAGTCGGTCGAGCAGGTCAAGCGCGTCGGTCAGGTCGCGCTCGCCGATCACCAAAGGGGGTGCCAGCAACAGTAGGTTGCCGCGGGCGGCGAACGATACGCCCTGACGCAGCGCCTCATCGAGCAGCCGGCGCAGCGCCGGATGCATCTGCGGCCAGGGCGCCAGCGGCTCGCGCGTCAGGCGTGAGCGCACCAGTTCCAGCACCACGAACAGGCCCTGGCCGCCGCGCACGTCGCCGATCAGCGCATGCCGTTGCTGCAGCCGCCGGGCGTGCTCGAGCAGCTGCGCGCCCAGGCTGCGCGAGCGCTCGATCAGTCGCTCCTCCTGGTAGGTTTGCAGCGCCGCGACTCCCGCCGCGCAGGCGAGCGGATGGCCACAGTAGGTGAGGCCAGTGAACAGCATCTGTGGCTCGAGCACGCGGGCGATCTCCGCCGACAGCACCACCGCGCCGAGCGGTACGTAAGCGCCGGTCAGCCCCTTGGCGAGTGTCATGAGATCGGGCTGTGCCGCCGCACCGTAACGCTGCCAGGCAAACCACTCGCCGCAGCGGCCGAAGGCGCTCATGACTTCATCGGCAATCAGGTAGATCCCCGCGGCACGGGTCGCCGCGCGCAGCGCCGGCCAGAAGCCATCAGGTGCAATGATGCCGTTGGTGCCCGCGTTCGGCTCCATCAGCACCGCGGCAACCGCGGCGGCCCCGCGCTCGCGGATGAGTGCGGCGATGTGCGCGACCGCTGCCGCCGCGCAGGCATCGTCGCTGCGCGCGCCAAACGGGCAGCGGAAGGCGTAGGGCGGCGGCACGTGCAGCACGCGAAAGGCTTCCGGATCACCCTGCTGTGTGCGACTGTCGCCCGAGAGCGCCATCGCCGCGTAGCTCGCTCCGTGGTACGAGCGCTCGCGCGTGATCATCCAGCCGTGCGGTTTGGCGGCAGCCTGGCGCGCGAACTTGACCGCATGCTCATTCGCATCCGCGCCGCCGAGGGTAAAGAACACCCGCCCATCGGCGAAGCCGGAAGTCTCCAGCAGCATGGCCGCCAGCTGCGCACGCGGCTGCGCGCCCCAGGCGCTGGTGACGAAGCACAACTGGCGTGCCTGCGCCTCGAGAGCTGCCACCAGGCGCGGATGCTGGTGGCCGAGGTTGCTGCACTCGGCGAGGCTGCTCATGTCGAGGATCGTGCGTCCGTCGGCGGTGAACAGCCGTGCGCCTGCGCCACCGACGATGGTGGGCGCGTCCCACTGGTTCTGCACACACCAGCTGTGCAGGACGGTAGTGCGCTCGGTAGGTATCGCGGCTGCGGACATGGAACTTTGCAGCGTCGTGCTATTATCGAACATCAATTCGAATAGCGAATAATGAAGCGCACGTGGCTCGGCCGTCAAACGCGTCGCCTGCCTTCACCGCCAGTCCCGACTACGTGCAGTCGCTGCATCGTGGCCTTGCGGTGATCTGTGCATTTGATGCCACACATCCGCTCCTCACCCTGACCCAGGTCGCCGCACGCGCGGCGCTGTCACCCGCGGTGGCGCGCCGGCTGCTGCTGACACTCGAACATCTGGGGTACGTGCGGCGCGACGCGCGGCAATTTTCGCTGACGCCGCAGGTGCTGGAACTCGGCTTCAGCTACCTGGCCTCGCTCACGGTGGCCAAGCTCGCGCAGCCAGTGATGCAGCAGCTGTCGCGCCAGATCGACGAGTCCTGCTCGCTCGCGGTGCTCGATGGCTACGACATCGTCTACGTGCAGCGCATCGCCGTGCGCAAGGTCATGACGGTATCGCTCGGCGTCGGGGCGCGGCTGCCCGCGTTCTGCAGCTCGATGGGGCGGATGCTGCTCGCCGGGCTTGCGCCGCAGGCGCTCGAGCACTGGCTGGCGGACCTGCGGCCCAAGGCCTGGACGCGCTTCACGCTCACCAACCGCAAAGCACTGCGCGCCGCCGTGCGCCGTGCCGCTGCGCAGGGATACTGTTACGTGCAACAGGAGCTGCAGGAGGGTTTGTGCTCGATCGCCGTGCCGGTGCGCGCTGCGGGCGGGGAAGTGATTGCCGCGCTCAACGCCGGCATGCCCTATCGCGTGGGCGCGCGCAGCCACGCGCTCAGACAGGTCCTGCCGGCGCTGCGTGCGGGTGCCGCACGCATCGAGTCCAGCCTGCACGCCACCGCCGCGCGCAGCGGCAGCCCCCCATGAGCAGCCGGCGCGCACTGCTGCGCGGCCTCTGCCGTGGGGCGCTGTGGTTCGCTGGCGTGACGGCAGCGGGGGCTGCAACCGCTCCAGCCGCGCCGTCGATCGATGCACCGCATTCCTACTACTACAACGAGCTGTACCTGCCGCAGCTGACCAGCGGACCGAGCAGTCTCTGCTGGGCGCCGGACTCGAGCGAGGTGGTGTACTCGATGGCAGGGTCGCTGTGGCGGCAGCGGCTCGATTCCGGCGTCGCTCAGCAGCTGACAGACGGACCCGGGTACGACTATCAGCCGGACTGCTCGCCCGATGGTCGCTTCATCGTCTATGCCTCGAGCAACGGCGCTGCGATCGAACTGCGGCTGCTGGAGCTCGCCTCCGGCCGCAGCGTCCAGCTCACGCACGGGGGTGCGGTCAACGTGGAGCCGCGCTTCTCGCCCGACGGCCGGCGCCTGGTCTACGTCTCGACCGCCAGCCAGCGACATTTTCATGTGTTCGTCGCGCCGCTGAGCGAGGGCGTGCTCGGTACGCCGCAGCAACTCGTGGCGGAGGTCAAGAGTCCGCTGCCACGCTACTACTACAGCCCCTACGATCACGAGATCAATCCCACCTGGACACGCGACGGTCAGTCGGTGCTGTTGGTTTCCAACCGCGGGCGCATCCACGGCACCGGCGGCTTCTGGCGCATGGCGGCGCAACCGGCCGCACCGGCCGTCGAGCTGCACTACGAAGAAACCAACTGGGGCGCGCGTCCGGATTATTCGCCCGACGGCCAACGCATCGTCTACAGCTCGTACCTGGGCCGCAACAGCCTGCAGCTGTGGCTCATGCCGGCCAACGGCGGCGAACCGTTTGCGCTCACCTTCGGCGACTGGGACGAAACCGGCGCGCGCTGGGCGCCGGATGGCCGCCACATCGCCTACATCTCCAACCGCGACGGCGGTCTGCAGCTGCGCGTGCTCGAATTCCCCGGTGGCAGCTCACGGGTGCTCGAGGTGACGCAGCGCGTGCGCCTGCAACCCTATGGGCGGTTGCATCTGTTGGTGCGGGATGAGCACGGAGTAGCTACCGCGGCGCGCGTGGTGGTCAATGCCGGCGGCCGCTTCTACGCACCCGCGGACGCCTGGATGCACCATGCCGAGTTCGACCGCCATGAGTATCCGTTCGAGGCGCGCTACTTTCATACGCGCGGCGATGATGTGATCGATGTGCCCGCAGGCGCAGTCACTGTCGAGGTGATGAAGGGTCTGGCGCGCGCACCGGTGCGCCGCAGCGTGCAGGTGAGGGCGGGCGCCACCGCCGAGGTGGCGGTGGCACTGCCCGCGGGCGAGTGGCGCGCGGGTCCCGCGCAACGCTGGGTGAGCGCCGACGTGCACGTGCACATGAATTACGGCGGCCACTACCGCAACACGCCGGCGCACCTGGCCTTTCAGGCCGAGGCTGAGGGCCTCGACATCGTCGAGAATCTCATCGTCAACAAGGAACAGCGCATCCCGGATATCGCCTACAGCGGCCACGGGGTGGACGCGGCTTCAACCGCGGCGGCGCTCGTGGTACACGGCCAGGAATTCCATACCAGTTACTGGGGGCACCTGGGTCTGCTCGGTCAGCACGGCCCGACGCTGCTGCCCGGGTACGCGGGCTATCCCAACACCGCCGCAGCGAGTCTCTATCCCACCAACGCCGACGTCGCCGATCTCGCCCACGCCCAGGGCGCACTCGTGGGTTACGTGCATCCGTTCGAGGAGCCACCGCAACCCCTCACCCGGCCGGCGCACACCGATGCCGACGAACTACCGGTCGATGTGGCACTGGGCAAGGTCGACTACATGGAGATCGTTTCATTCGCCGACCACCAGGCGAGCGCGGCGGTGTGGTACCGGTTGCTGAATCTCGGTTTCCGGCTGCCGGCAGCCGGCGGTACCGATGCCATGGCCGACTACGCCACCCTGCGCGGACCTGTGGGCCTCAACCGCGTATATGCCGCGGTGGCCGACGGGCCCCTCGACAGTGCCGCGTGGCTCGAGGCGCTGCGACAGGGGCGCAGCTTCGCCACCAACGGACCGCTGCTCGATTTCGCCCTCGGCGGGCAGCCGATCGGGGGCGCGCTCGCCTTGCCCGACGCCGCTACGGTGTCGTTCAGTGCGCGTCTGCGCTCGATCGTGCCGGTCGATCACGCACAGATCGTCTGCAATGGCGCCGTCGTACGCGAGCTGCCGCTCAACCGCACGCGTACTGCGCTCGAGCTACAGGCCACAGTGCGCGTGCAATCGAGCGGCTGGTGCGTGCTGCGCGCGTTCACCGCCAGGGCGGAATATCCGATCCTCGATAATTTCGTGTATGCGACGACGAGCCCGGTGTACGTGACTATTGCCGGCCGCCGGCCGCGCTCTGCCGAGGATGCACGCTACTTCGAAGCGTGGATCGATCACCTGGCGCAGGTGACGGCCGCCTACCCGGACTGGAATTCAGCGCGCGAGAAGGCGGGCGTTCTCCAAGAGCTCGCCGACGCGCGCGCCGTGTACCAGCGCTTGGAATGAGGGCGGCGCGCGCTTCAGTGCTGCAGATAGCGATCCATCCAGTCGAGGTAGCGTTCGTACTGGTCCACCAGAAAGCTCGGCCGCGATAACGTGTGCCACTCCCCGGGATAGACGACGAGCTCGCTGGGTACGCCGAGCGTGCGCAGCGCCGCATACATCTGTTCGGAACCTGCGAGCGGTACGCGCATGTCCAGCGCGCCGCTCATGAAGAGGGTAGGGGTGTGGATGCGATCGGCGTGGAAGAAGGGGTAGGAGACCTTGAGCCAGGTCGACTGCGCACTCCATGGCGGCCCGAGTTCCGCGTTGTATTGCTCGATCGAATCGTCCGTGCCGTAGGTCGCGAGCTGATTGCCGCTGCCGGCGCCACTGATCGCCGCCTTGAAGCGCGCATCGCTCGCGATGCAGTAGTCGGTGAGGATAGCGCCGTAGCTCCAGCCGCCGACGCCCAGGCGCGCCGGATCGGCGATCCCGGTCGCCACCGCAAAATCTACTCCGGCCAAAAGATCCTCGACCTCCTTGTGGCCCCAGTCCCCGGCGATGCTGCGGGCGAAGGCCAGCCCGCGTCCGGAGCCGCCGCGGTAGTTCACCGCTAGCACGAGGTAGCCATGGGAGGCAAACAGCTGGCGCTCGAGCTGCGTGCTGTCAGTGTCGAACTGCAGCGAGTGATCGTCCTGGCCGACTGGCCCGCCATGAATCCACAAAAGCGTCGGGTAGCGCTGGCCGGCTGAGAAATTCGCCGGCTTCACCATTTGTCCGTGGATTTCGGTGCTGTCGCGGCTCTTGAAGGAGATCTCCTCCACCTGCCCCAGACTGAGCTCGGCGAGCAGCGCCTGATTATGGGCACTCAGCGCACGCAGCTTCCCTTGCTCGAGCGCGTAGACCTCGAGCGGCGAGCGGTCGTCCGAGACCAGCACGGCGGTGTGGCCCGCTGCGGAGGCGAGCTCGGTTGCCACCATCGGGCCGCCCAAGCGCTCCAGCTGCCCGTCCGCCAGCCTGACCCGCGCCGGGTACTGATAGCCATCGTCCTCCACGGTGACGGCGATAGCGCGGCTATCGGCCGTGAAAACCGGCGTCTCGACCGCACGGTCGAGCGCTGCGGTCAGCAGGCGCACCTTGCCGGAAGTGAGGTCGATCACGCCGAGCTGGTCGAGGATGTAGCCGTTGTACTTGAGCTCATCGCCCTTGAGGAAGGCGAGCAGCGTGCCGTCGGGACTGAAACTCAGGTGCTGGTAGTTTGGCGCCCACAAGGACAGCAACAGGCGCGGCTTCGCATCGGCGGCGGTCGAGACCAGATAAAGCTCATCAACGCCGAGCTCCTGCGCCGTGTCGAACCTGTGACCGACGAAAACGATGGCGCGCCCGTCGGGGGAGAACTGCGGCAACTCGTCGGAGCGCGCCGGATCGGCGGTGAGCGGTTTCAGCCCGCCATCGGCCACGTTGAGCACAAACAGATGCGCGCGCGCGTTAGCGGTCAGATACCCGATCTTATTGTCCTTGAAATGCAGTGCGTTCAGCACCAGCGGCCGCGCGCTATCCTCCCCGGCACGCATGGACAGAACGATGCGCTTCGAATCCGGCGACCACGCGTAGCCGACGATCTCGCCGCGGAGGTGACTGATCTGGCGCAGCGTGCCGCTGCCGCGTGCGAGCGTCCACAGTTGCTCATCGCCGCCAGAACGTGCGGACAGGAAGCTCAAGTAACGTCCGTCGGGGCTGAAGCGCGGGTCGTCGACACTTGCCCCGTGCGTCAGTTGCTTGCCGGGTCCACCGCTCCAGGGGACGAGCCACAGCTGCGCGTTGCTTTCATCCGAAACCTGGTCGTTGCGCGTGACGAGGTAGACGAGTGCGCTGCCATCGGGCGCGATGCGCAAATCGGAGACCGACTGGAACCGGTACCAGTCTGCCGGGACCAGAGGTCGGGCTGCGAGCGCGGCGGGCAGGATGGCGCAGACGATCAGCGGGACTGCGATGCGCAGGAGGCGTAAGGAATGCACGGTTGAGGCGAATCTTTCGTACAGCGGCTGGCCCGGCGGCGCGCAAGTGTAGCCTGAGCGTGGCCAGGCGGGCAGACTAGTGCGCATGCTTGCACCCGGCTCGCAGCTTACGTTCGATCACAGCCTACGGCAGGCGCACGCGGCGTTGCGCGCCGGCCGGGCTGCGACCGCCGAGCGCTGGCTGCGCGTGCTCGAATCCAAGGCGCCCGGCAATGTGGATTGTCTGTGGCTGATCGGCGCCGCGCTCCTGGCCCAGGGAAGGCTCAGTGCAGCCATCGAGAGTCTCGAGCGCACGCTGGCAGCCCGTCCGGACTACGCCAGCGCGCGCGTCGATCTGGCGCGCGCTTATCGCGCCGCTGGGAGCCTGTCGCAGGCGCGTGCCGAGCTCCGCCGCGTACTTGAGGGGCTGCCGGCCCACCACGCAGCGTGGCTCGCCTACGGCGATGTACTCGTCGACCTGAAGCAGTACGCCGACGCGCGTGTGGCGTACGAGCGCGCCCGCCTCACTGATCCTCACCGGGCGCGTATTGAAGCGGCGACCGCAGCGTTCGTTGACGGCGATCGCCGGAAGGCTGAGGAGATCTTCCGTGAGGTTCTCAAGCTCGACGCCGCGCACGTCGCCGCGCTCTGCGGTCTTGCCGCTCTGTCGCAGGCAGCGAGCGTGCCTCGGGATGCCGAGCGACTGCTGCGGCATGCACTGGCGCAGTCGCCTCACCTGCCGCTGGCATGGCGCGGACTCGCGCCAGTGCTCCAGGATCTGGGGCTTCTCACGCAGGCCGATGCCGCGGTCCGTCAGGTGCTCGAGATCGAACCTGAGAATCCACAGAACTGGGTGATGCTCGGGTCTATCTCGACGCGCCTCATGCGCCAGGACGAAGCGCTGCGGGCCTACAGCGAGGCCGCCCGCCTCAATCCCAAAGAGGTGCGGCTGCGGATGTCGATCGGTCACCTGCACAAGACCGCCGGCCGGCGCCAGGAATGCGAACAGGCCTACCGGGACGCGCTGCTGCTCCAGCCGGGACATGCGGAAGCCTACTGGAGCCTCGCGGATCTCAAGAATTACCGCTTCAGTGACGCGGAGGTCGCCGAGATCCGGCGCCTGAGCGCCGAGGACGGGCGCGAGCGCTCGAGCGAGGCGCAGCTGCATTTTGCGCTCGGCAAGGCCCTGGAGCAGCGTCGACAATATGCGGAAGCATTCGCATGCTACGCCCGCGGCAATGCCCTGCGGCGGCTTGATGCGCCGTTCGACTGCAGCAAATTCGAACGCAAGACGGCGCGTGTGCGGGCGTCTTTTGATGCGGCATTCTTCACTGAGCGTCGCGGGGCGGGCTGGGCGGATGCCGCGCCGATTTTCATCGTGGGTCTGCCGCGCTCGGGTTCGACACTGGTTGAACAGATCCTCGCGAGCCACTCGCAAGTCGAGGGCACGATGGAGCTGCAGAACATTCTTGCCTTGGTGCGCGAATTTGACCGCCGCAATCCCGAGTGGGACGCTTACCCGGAGAGCGTGCGAGCCACAGCGGCGGCCGAGCTGAGCGCGCTCGGCCGCCGCTACATCGACGAGACCGCGCCACTGCGCGCTGGGCGGGCGCGCTTCATCGACAAGATGCCCAATAATTTCAGCCATGTGGGGCTGATCCAGGCGATCCTGCCGAACGCCACGATCATCGACGTGCGCCGCCACCCGCTCGATTCCTGCTTCAGCACCTTCAGGCAGTACTTCGCGGAAGGGCAGTCGTTCAGCTATGACCTCGAGGATCTCGGGCGCTACTACCGCTGCTATCTCGAGCTCATGGACCACTGGGATGAGGTGCTGCCCGGCAAAGTGCTCCACGTGAGCTACGAGGACCTGGTGCGCGAACCGGAAGCCCAGATCCGCAGGCTGCTGGCGCATTGTGGGCTCGCCTACGAGAGCGCCTGTCTTGCCTTCCATGAGACCAAGCGCCCGGTCCGCACGGCGAGTGCCGAGCAGGTGCGCCAGCCCCTGTATTCGTCGGCCGTTGGCTACTGGCGTCATTTCGAAGTGCAGCTTGAACCGCTGCGACGTGCTCTGGGCGACAGCCTGCAGCGCTTCGAGTAAGGGCGCGCGCTTCACCCCGCGGCACCACTGTTGAACGATCGTTTGACTAAAACCGTCCGCTCAAAGGATGATCGGAGTACCGCGAGAAACGCGCACCGAGGCGCGACCGCGGGCTTAGACCTCAAGGGGAGTCATGCATGCGGCGGGCAGAGCGCAGATTGGGTGCGGTTCATGGAGTTCGTCATCAATCCCATCCGGCGCGATCACGCATCGGCCTCGCGGTAGCCGCAGCTCTCGCCGGCATCACGGCGCCGCACGCGCCGCCGGCGTGGGCCGATGCGGCGAGCGCCGCCGGCACTTCCGCTTCTGGAGCGGAAAGCGGCAGTGGCATTGCGGAGGTCGTGGTCACCGCCCGCAAGGTCGAAGAAAACCTGCAGAACGTGCCGGTGAGTGTCAGCGTGTTCTCCGCTGCAGATATGAAGAACCTCGGCATCACCCAGTTCGAGGATTACGCCACCCGCGATCCCTCCATCTCCTTCATCAGCGCCGGTCCCGGGACGCAAACCCTGGTGATCCGCGGCGCCTCCGACGGCAGTAACCCGAACGAAGCCAATACCTCACTCACCGGATTTCTGATCGACGACATGTCGGTGTCCTGGTATGGCGTGCAGCCCGACCTGCATCTGTACGACATTGAGCGCATCGAAGTCCTGAAGGGCCCGCAGGGCACAACTTACGGTGCCGGCTCAATGTCCGGCGCGGTGCACATCATCACCAACAAGCCGGACGTCAACAATTTCAGCGCCGGCGTCGATTTTGACGGCGGCCAGATTCAGCACGCCGGGCGCAACTACACCGAAGAGGCCTTCGTCAACCTGCCCATCATTAGCGGTATCCTCGGGTTTCGTGCATCGATCTTCGATTCCGTTCACGGCGGCTTCGTCGACAACAAGCTGGTGACGCGCGACTGGGCCAATGGTCTGGTCTCCAACAACGCCGAGTGGGCGGGCAACGACTACAACACGCAGCACACCAAGGGGGGTCGTGTCGCCCTCAAGGCCGATTTCAACGACAAATGGAGCGCGTCCATCACCTGGAGCGTGCAGCAGCAGATCGCCTTCGGCGCGTGGGATCAGCTGGTGAACCCTTACGGCGAGGACGCGGTCGCCCGCTTCGGGCCCGAGGAACACCACAACGACGCCTCGCTCGTCGATGCGCATCTGGACGGCGATGTGGGCATCGGCGACCTGGTGTTTGCCAGCACCTACTGGAACCTGTCGGAGCGGCAGCTGAACGAGTATTCGGAGTACATGCAGTACGCCAATACGCCGACGCTCTACCCGCAATACCTGCAGGGGTTCACCTGTAAGACGGATCCCGTCTCTTCAGCGAACAACCCGGGAGGTCCGCAGCCCTTCAGCGGCTGCAACGTTCCGATTCTTTACTACAACTACCAGGACAACACCCGGCGCTGGTCAAACGAGTTGCGGCTGCAGTCGAAGCCCGGCGGCAGGTTGCATTGGCTGGCGGGCCTTTACTGGGAGCACACCGAGGATCAGTCGAGCAACACCTACGTGATGCCCGGGATCCGGTACGACGGTCAGGCTTGGCAGCTGGCAGCAAGTTACTACAGTCCCATCGCGACGCCGCCACCACAGGAGTGGTTCTCGTATCTGGAGTACTTCGATTACCTGCAGACTACTGAATTTGCCAACATCAATTTCGATCTCACCGACAGACTGAATATCGAGGTCGGCGCGGTTCATTTCCATTCCGATTTCACCACCTTTGACCCCTACACCGGATACTCGTATCAGCCCACGGGTCCGGGCGATGTCGGCGGCCCCACCTCATCGTCGGGCGGATCGCACAAGTGGAACAAGCGTCTGGGGTTGAACTATCGCGTTGTCGACAACGTGATGGTTTATGCGACTTTCTCGCAGGGCTTTCGTGACGGTGGCGTCAACCCCGGCTTCACGCAGGGCTGTTACGCAGCCGGTGTGCCGCAGCAGTACACCCCGGATTACATGAATAACTACGAGATTGGCTGGAAGACCAGCTGGCTCGACCGCCATCTGATCTGGAACGGTGCCGTCTACTTCATGGACTGGAAGGACTTCCAGACCACGATCTACGACCCCGATATTTGTACGACGAGCAGCTACAACGCGAACCTGGGGAATGCGCGCGACTACGGTGTCGAGTCGAACATCGACTTGAAGTTGAACGATCACTGGTCGCTGCAGGCGGCGGCCAACTACAACGACGCGGAACTGACTTCCAACAGCTACCTGAATCCCAACTTCGAGGTGCCGCCGGGCTCGCGGCTGCCGTACTCGCCGTACTTCAACTGGAGCGGCAACGTGCGCTACGAGGCGCGCATGTCCGACCGTATGAGTTGGTACGCACAGTACGACATCGCCTACAAGGGTGACATGTATAACGGCCTGAGCTCGCAGACCGGCAACGGCTTTCCGCGCTTCCTGCAGTCGCCCTACGACATACAGAACGTGCGCTTCGGCCTGAACGGCGTCGACTCGCGCTGGCTGGCCGAGTTCTACATCACCAACCTCGCCAACAAGAACGCCATCATCTACACCAATACCGGTAACTTCGATCTGCGCCAGACCACCAACGAGCCACGTGTCTATGGTTTGAGACTGAGCTACCGATTCGGCAAGGTGTCGAACGCCGGCGAGTGAGGAGACATCGCGGCAGACTGAACCTTGGCGGTAGCGTCCACTGCCGGAAATCGCGCCTGACTCGAATCGGGTAGTCTTCGCAGACTCGCTCCGAGACAGGAAAGCTGCCGCGCATGCCCGATCGTCGTTCGGTATTGAAGGGGGCCGGCGCCTCCGTGCTGGCCGCCGCCCTCGGAATCTCTCCCGCCGTATTTGCGGCCGGACTGAAGTTCGGGCCCCCGCAAGACTTCTCCTTCGACGCGCTCACCAAGGAGGCGGAGACGCGCGCCGGCCGGCCGTTCGAGCGCGCCACTGCCTTGCCGCAGCAGATCCTCGATCGCATCGACTACGAGGCCTGGGGCAAGATCAAGTTCAACACTGATTACGCGCTGTTCCGCGATGGGCCGGGGTTCTATCCGGTCACGTTCTTCCATCTCGGACATTTCTTTCCCGTGCCGGTGCACATGTACCTGCTGAGCACCGCGAGCGAGGCCACCACGGCGCGCGAGATTCTGTACGACCCGAACTACTTCGTCACACCGGCCGACAGTCCGGCGCGGCAACTGCCGCAGGGCGCCGGTTTTGCCGGCTTCCGCTTCCAGGAGAGCCGCCTGGGTGACCAGCAGAAGCTGCCGTGGGTGAGTAACGACTGGGTGGCGTTCCTCGGCGCTTCCTATTTTCGTTCGATCGGCGAGCTGTATCAGTACGGTCTGTCGGCGCGCGGCCTCGCGATCGACGTCGCAGTGGCCGACCGTGCCGAGGAGTTTCCCAACTTCGCGCGCTTCTATTTCGTGCCCGAGACCGATGGCTCGCACGCGGTCACCGTCTACGCGCTGCTCGAAGGTCCCGGCGTGGTCGGTGCCTACCGCTTCGTGATGCAACGCGAACAGGCGGTGATCATGGAGGTCGAGGCGCGCCTGTTTCTGCGCCGTGACATCGAGCGGCTCGGCATCGCGCCGCTCACTTCGATGTACTGGTTCTCCGAAACCCTCAAACCCACGCTGGTCGACTGGCGCCCCGAAGTGCACGACTCCGACGGACTGGCGCTGTGGACGGGCAGCGGTGAGCACATCTGGCGGCCGCTGAATGATCCCGAGCGCATCGCCGCCTCCGCGTTCGCGGATCGCTCGCCGCGCGGCTTTGGCCTGCTGCAGCGGGACAGGCTGTTCGATCACTATCTCGATGGCGTGCGTTACGAGCGCCGCCCGAGTCTGTGGGTCGAGCCGCTCGATGACTGGGGCGAAGGCTCGGTGCAGCTGATCGAGTTTCCAACTGATGATGAGATTCACGACAACATCGTGGCCATGTGGGTGCCGAAAGCGCGCGTCACTGCGGGCAGTCAGCTGCGGTTGCGCTACCGTCTCTACTGGAGCGCGGATGAGCCGCACGGCAGCAATCTTGCGCGCTGCGTCGCCACGCGCCTGGGGCGCGGGGGCGAGCCGGGGCGGCCGCGGCCGAAGGGCGTGTACAAGTTCATGGTGGAATTCCTCGGCGGCCCCTTGCGCACGCTGCCGTTCGGCGTCAAACCCCAGGCGATGCTGTCGGCCGCCAGCGGCAGCTTCTCCTACGTGTTCACCGAGGCGGTCCCCGATGGGATCCCCGGGCACTGGCGCGCACAGTTCGACTTCACGCCCGCGAACGGCGACAGCGTCGACATCCGGCTGTACCTGAAGGAAGGCCAGCAGACGCTGTCGGAAACCTGGCTCTACCAGTTCCATCCGCCCACCTGACGGCGGCGCGTCCGGCCCGCCGCCGTGGTCAGGGACTTGACCTGCGGCGCTACGGGTCTGACATTAACCGCACCGCGGGCTTTGCGTGTTAAAGGGGATGGGGATGTCGCGTGCCGCGCAGTTCGCGCAAGTGGCTGCTCTTGCGGCCATCGCTGTCCAGGCGGTCGCCGCCGCGGACGGGCAGTGGAGCATGCCGGCCAAAGACTACGCCGCCACGCGCTATAGCGACCTCACGCAGATCACCGCACAGAACGCCAAGGGACTGCATCCGTTGTGGACCTTCTCGACGGGGGTGCTGGGCGGGCACGAAGGCCAGCCCTTGGTGGTCGGCGACACCATGTATGTGGTGACCCCCTGGCCGAATGTGCTCTACGCCTTCGATCTGGCCCACGAGGGCTATCCGCTGCGCTGGAAATACCGGCCCGAAGTGAGCTCCAACGCCATCGGCGCCGCCTGCTGCGACACGGTCAATCGCGGTGCTTTCTACCTCGACGGCAAGCTCATCTACAACCTGCTCGATGGCCACACCGTTGCCGTGGATGCGCGCAGCGGCCGCGAGCTGTGGAAAAGCCAGATCGCCGATCTCGGCAGCGGCGAGACCACCACCATGGCACCGCTGGTCGTGGGCGAGCGCGTCATCGTGGGTGCGGCCGGCGGTGAGTTCGGCATCTACGGCTGGCTGAAGGCGCTGGATCTCAACAGCGGACGCACTCTGTGGAACGTTCACAACATGGGACCGGACGCGGACATGCACGTGAATGCCGCGACCTTCCGTCCCTTCTACGACCACGGTGCGGATCTCGGCACGCGCAGCTGGGGCAACGACAGCTGGAAAACCGGCGGCGCGCCGGTGTGGGGCTGGATGGCCTACGATCCGCAGCTCGATCTCATTTACTACGGCACCGGCAATGCCGCGCCCTACAACCCCGAGCAGCGCCCCGGCGACAACAAGTGGAGCAGCAGTGTGCTGGCGCGCCGCCCCGCCGACGGGGCGCTGGTGTGGGCCTATCAATTCACCCCGCACGACAGCTGGGATTACGACGCCACCGGCGCCATGGTGATTGCGGATCTCAGCATTGCGGGCAAGCCGGTCAAAGCACTGGTGCATTTCGACAAGAATGGCTTCGCCTACACTTTCGATCGCAGCAACGGCCAGCTGCTGGTCGCGCAACCCTTCGTGCCGGTGACCTGGGCGCAGGGCGTGGATCTTGCGACCGGGCGGCCGCGGCTCGACCCGAGCAAGCAGACCGGCGTCTCCAAGGGCAACGTCAAGGGCATCTGCCCGAGTCTCGAGGGCGGAGTGAGCCCGGCCTCGCCGCCGGCGTACTCGCCGCGCACCCATCTCTTCTACACTTCCACCAACAACCTGTGCATGGACTACGAAGCAGCCCATGCCAACTATCTCAAGGGCACGCCCTACATGGGCATCAACAGTCCCTACAACCCGGGTCCCGGCGGCTACCTCGGCAGTTTCATTGCCTGGGACGCCGCGAGCGGTCGCAAGGTGTGGGAAGCGAAGGAGGCCTACCCCACCTGGAGCGGCGCGCTGGTGACGGCGGGCGATGTCGCGTTCTACGGCACACTCGATGGCTGGTTCAAATCAGTGGACGCGCGCAGCGGGCGGGAGCTGTCGCGCTTCAAGGTCGGCTCGGGCGTGGTGGGCAATCCGATCACTTTCCGCGCGCCGGACGGCAAGCAGTACGTGGCGGTCTACGCCGGCCTCGGCGGGGACTGGGCGCTGCTCTCGGGAGACATCCGCTCGGACGATCCGAGCGATGTCCGCGCACCGGCGGACTACATGAAGGACATCGCCCGCCACACCAGTCAGGGCGGCATGATCTGGATTTTCGGACTGTGAACGCCAACGTGCCGGTCGCAGCGCTCGCAGCCGTGCTGATGGCGGCACTCCTGTGCGGCTGCACGCGTCAGCCTGCGCCGGCACCCGCGCAGCCGGCGACGCCGCCCGCCGTACGCTACGAGTCGCACCTGGCGGCCGGCGGACTCCTGCCGCCCGGCGCCGTCCTCAGGAATCCACACGCCGGCGATGTCGCGGTCGCCAAGAGCGGTGCGCAGCTGTTCAACGCGATGAACTGCGACGGCTGCCACGGCGAGGATGCCAGTGGCAACTGGGCCCCGAACCTGGGCGACGGCCGCTGGCGCTACGGCGGCGCGGACGCGGAAGTGTTCAGCTCGATCTACTATGGACGACCGAAGGGCATGCCGGCCTTCGGCGGTGTGCTCGGGGCCGAGGGCGTGTGGACGCTGGTCACCTACCTGCGCTCGCTCGCGCCGCCGCCCAACATTCCCACCGAGTCCTGGCAGGAGCCCCCATGAAGCCCTTTGAACTGAGCGTGCCCGTCAGCGCCATCGATCACGCCACCGGAGCACCGCACGGGACGGTCACGGTCATCGAGTACGGCGATTTCGAGTGCCCCAACTGCAAGCAGGCGCAGCCGGCGGTGAAGCTGCTGCTCGAGCGCTTCCTCGGGCGCGTGCGCTTCGTGTTCCGCCACTTTCCGCTCGAGGACGTGCACCCGCATGCGCTGCAGGCGGCGCAGGCCGCCGAATGCGCCGCCGGACAGGACAAGTTCTGGCAGATGTACGACCTGCTGTTCGACCACCAGACCCACCTCGATGCCAAGCACCTGCGCGGTTATGCCGAGCAGCTCGGGCTCGACATGGCGCGCTACACGGCGGAGACGGACGACGAGGTGTATCTGCAACGGGTGCGTGAGCAGATGCGCGGCGGACTCGACAGCGGCGTGCGCGGCACGCCGACCTTCTTCATCAACGGTCACATCCAGGACGTCTCCTTCGGCCTGCGTGCGCTGTTCCCGGCAGTGGAGGCCGCACTGCAGGGGCACGCCGGCCGCTGAAGCTGCGGCCCTCGCCGAGGGCCTGCTATCCTTTCCTGATTCCTGAGGTCGATCGGCGGGGTGATCTTTCGTGCGTGTGCGAACGGGCTGGTGGCTGATTCTGGGTGCGATGAGTGGCACTTGGGCGATGGGAGCGGCGATGGACGGCAGCGATCCGTATCTGTGGCTGGAGGACGTCCACGGCCAGAAGTCACTGGAATGGGTCAAGGCACAGAACACCAAGGCCACCGCGGTGCTGCAGGCCGATCCCGACTATCAGAAGGACTACCAGGCGATCCTCACGGTCATGGATGCCACTGACCGGATCCCCTACGGCGAGCTCGACCACCAGTACGTGTTCAATTTCTGGCAGGACGCCACGCACCCGAAGGGCATCTGGCGCCGCACCGGCGTTACGGACTACGCGAGCAGCGAACCCCACTGGGAGGTGCTGCTCGACCTCGACAAGCTCTCGGCGGATGAACACGAGAACTGGGTGTGGAAAGGCGCTGAATGCACCCCCTCACTGAAGCACTGTCTGGTGAGTCTGTCGCGCGGCGGCGGCGATGCCGTGGTCGTGCGCGAGTTTGATCCGCAGGCGCGCGCCTTCCTGCCGGACGGCTTCCAGCTCGCCGAAGCGAAGTCCGCCATTACCTATCTGGATGAGGACACGGTGCTGTTCGGCACCGACTTCGGCCCGGGCTCGATGACCACCTCGGGCTACCCGCGCATCGTCAAGCGCTGGCACCGCGGTGAAGCGCTCACCAGTGCGCACACGCTGTATGAGGGCAAGAGCGCGGATGTCGCGGCGAGCGGCGTCGTGTTCCGTGAGCCGGGCGTGACCATCGCGCTGGTACAGCGCGATCTCAGCTTCTTCACCGCCGAGTACTATGCGCTCAGCCCCCAAGGCGAGACGCGCCATCTGCCGCTGCCGCTGGGTGCGGATCTGAAGGGTGCGCAGGGCGGCAATCTGATCTTCACGCTGCGCGAGGACTGGACCCCCTCCGGGGGTCGCGCGATCCCCAAGGGATCGCTGATCGCGTATCGCGTGAGCGCGGCCGCCCCGCACGCCAACCCGGTCGCGGTCCTGTTCACCCCGGATGCAAGCAGCGCGGTCGATGAGGTGGTGTGTGGCCGCGATGCGGTGTATGCCTCCGTCTATCACGATGTGACCGGCAGTGTGCATGCCTTCCGTCCGCAGGCGGACGGCAGCTGGAGCGACAGCCGGTTGGCACTGCCCGCCGGTGGTTCGACTCACATCGTTTCGGCGAATTCCTGGGGTCCGGAAGCCTACTTCCGCTACGAGAGCTTCACCACGCCGACCACGCTGTACGCCGATGGCGGCGCCGGCCAACCGGTCGCCATCAAGTCGCTGCCGGCACGCTTCGATGCGACCAATCTTTCCACCGAGCAGTTCTTCGCGATCTCGCAGGACGGCACCCGCGTGCCGTACTTCGTCACCCGCTCGCGCAGGCTGCAGGGGCCCGCACCGACAGTGCTGTACGGCTACGGCGGCTTTGAAGTCTCCGAGACGCCGAGCTACTCCGCCAACTTCGGCATGTTGTGGCTGAGCCGCGGCGGGGCGTTCGTGCTCGCCAACATCCGCGGCGGCGGTGAATACGGACCGGCCTGGCATCAGGCGGCGGTCAAAGCGAACCGCCAGAAGGCCTACGATGACTTCCAGGCGGTCGCACGCGATGTCGTGCGGCGCGGCATCACCACCCCGCGACAGCTCGGCATCATGGGCGGCTCCAACGGCGGTCTGCTGGTGAGTGCCAACATGGTGCAGAAGCCGGAGCTGTTTGGCGCCGTGGTCTGCCAGGTGCCGCTCATCGACATGCTGCGCTACACGCAGATCGGTGCCGGAGCCTCGTGGGAGGCCGAATACGGCGATCCCGCCCAGGCCGCCGACCGCGCCTGGATCCTCAAGTACTCGCCCTATCAGAACGTCAAGCGTGGCACGCAGTATCCGCCGGTGCTGTTCGTCACGGCGACCAGCGACGACCGGGTGACACCGGTCCACGCGCGCAAGATGGCCGCACTCATGGAAGAGCAGGGGCACGACGTGCTGTTTTACGAGAACACCGACGGCGGTCATGCGGCGGCGGCCGATCACAAACAGGCGGCGGAGATGTGGGCACTCAGCTTCGTGTATCTAAAACAGAAACTCACGGGCGCGGACCACGGGTAGACACATGGCAACGCACACCAGCGCTCCGCGCAGCGGCGGTTGCCTGTGCGGCGCAGTACGCTACGAAGTGCGCGGCCCGCTACGGCCCATTGCCATGTGCCACTGTCAGCAGTGCCGCCGCTTCACCGGGCACTTCATGGCGGCCACCGCCGCACGGCGCAGCGATTTCGTTTTGCTGAGCGCTGCGCAGCTGCGCTGGTTCGACTCGTCCGCCACGGCGCGGCGCGGCTTCTGCGGGCGCTGCGGCTCCTCGCTCTTCTGGGAGGGTGCCGGGCGCGACTACGTCAGCATCACCGCAGGCTCGCTCGATGACTCCACCGGACTCACGGTCGCCTGTCATATCTTCGTCGCCGACAAAGGCGGCTACTACGAGGTGCTGGACGCCGCGCCGCAGGTGAGCGGTGATGCCAAGGTGCCGTGGTCCTGATTCATCGCGCCGCCGCGCGCGTCGCGCTGCCCTGGAAGAACGGCGGCGGCACGACGCAGGAAGTGAGCGCTTCTCCCGCCGGCAGCAGCTTCGACACCTTCAACTGGCGCGTGAGTCTGGCCGCGGTCAGCCGCGCTGGCCCATTCTCGCAGTTCGCGGGGATCGAACGCGTCATGGCGGTGATCGCCGGGGAGCTTGCCTTCACGCTCGCGGATGAGCCAGCCGTGATTCTGTCGCGGCACAGCGCACCGCTGCGCTTCGCCGGAGAAACGCCCGCGCGCGCCGAGCCGCTGGGCGGTGCGGTGCGCGATCTCAACCTCATGACGCGCCGCGGCCGCTGCAGCGGCGAGCTCACACGCCATGCGCTCGGCTGCACGCTCGCGCTTGCGCCTGAGGACACCAGCGTCATCATGACGCTGGCGCACGCGCGCCTGCGCGCCGGCGGACAGGTGCACGCGCTGGCGCCGTTCGATGCCGCCGAGCTCACCCAGGTCACAGCCTGTGAGCTGAGCGCGGCAGCCGCGGTAGCCGGGGACATCTACGTGGCACGGATTACCTCAGGTGCCACGGCCTGAATCCGCCGTCGCTGCGCGAGGCTCGCGCGCAGCGTAACGGTCAACTCTCGGCGATGCGCCGCAGACCTGCCAGATTGCGCAGCACGATGCGGTTGTAACTCGTCTCGAGCAGCTGCGCGCGCTCAAAGTCGGCCAGATGTCCGTTGATGGTCTTGCGGCTGACACCGATCATCTCGCCGATCGCCTGCTGCCCGAGGCGCACCACCGGCGCCTGCGCGCCGGCCTGGGCGGAGGCCATGAGCAGCAGCCGTGCCGCGAGGCGCTGCCGCGGCGGCAGTGCGATCAGCTCCGCCAGCGCGCGCACTGTGCGACGGGTGTAGGCATAGGCCGAGGTCGCGAGCGCACGCCATAGCGTGGGCCACGCGGCCGCGACTTCCTCGAGACCCCGTTCCGAAACCGCCAGCAGCGTGCAGGCACTGGCGCACACAGCGGTCACCACGCGCGGGCCGCCGCTGTAACGCGTGGCGTGCCCGAGCACCGCGCCCGCTTCGCAATGACCAATGAGCACATTGCGCGTGCCGTAGGCCTGGCAGGACACGTGCACCACACCGGCCACGACCACCGTCAGGCCGCGGTGCTCATCGCCCTCGGTCTGGGCCCACTCACCGGCGTTCAGATGCAGCAGCCGGCCGTGGGCCATCAATGCATCCACGAGTGCCAGCGGTTCTCCGCGCAGCCATTCGGCCTGCCCGAGCACTGCACGCGCCGTGTCGCGCTCTGAACTCATGGCAACAAAGTAACTTGGGTGACAATCTCCCGCAAGCGCGCGTACTACATTGACCGCACGAGGGGACAGCATGAGTCGCGCGGACGCTCAGAAAGTGGTGCGCATTGGCGGGGCATCGGCCTTTCTGGTCGACAGCGCGCTCGCCGTGCCACAGTTGCTGGCCGCAGGCGGACTCGACTACCTGATTTTCGACTATCTCGCTGAGGCCTCCATGGGGCTGCTCGGGCGCTTCCAGGCGGCTGACCCCGCCGGCGGCTTCGGAGGCGACTTCCTCAGCGTGCACGTCGGCCCTTACCTCAAAGAGATCGCGCGCCAGGGCATCAAAGTCGTGGCAAACGCCGGCGGCGTGAATCCGGCAGGCCTCAGCGCGGCGCTGCAGCAGCTGATCGCACAGAGCGACCTTAAGCTCAAGGTCGCCTACGTGGATGGTGATGACCTGCGCGGGCAGCTGGACGCGCTGCGCCGCGCGGCGCCGCAGGACATGTTCACCGGCGCTGCCTTTCCCGAGGGCAAGGTGATCAGCGCCAACGCCTACCTCGGCGCCTTTCAGATCGCCGCCGCACTCGAGGCCGGCGCCGACATCGTCATCACCGGCCGGGTGGTCGACAGCGCTCTGGCGCTCGGTCCCCTGATCCACGAGTTCGGCTGGAGCGCGCAGCAATACGATCTGCTCGCCGCCGGCACGCTCGCCGGTCACTTGCTCGAGTGCGGCGCGCAGGTCACCGGCGGCACCTTCACCGACTGGCAGGAGGTGCCGCGCTGGGAAGACATCGGCTTCCCGATCGGCGAATGCCATGCCGACGGCACCCTGATCCTCACCAAGCCGCCAGGGTCCGGCGGGATGGTCTCGGTCGGCACGGTGGCCGAGCAGCTGCTGTACGAGGTCAGCAATCCCGCCGACTACATCGTGGCGGACGTGCGCTGCGATTTCAGCGATGTGACACTCACGCAGCTTGGCCCCGACCGGGTGCGCGTCAGCGGCGCGCGCGGGCGGGCACCGACCGATACCTACAAGGTGTGCCTGACCTACGAGGATGGCTGGCGCGCCATCGCCTATCAGCCGCTGATCGGCGAGGACGCCGTCGCCAAGGGCGAGCGCCAGGGGCAGGCGCTGTTCGCGCGCGCGCGCCGGCTGCTGCAGGCGCGCGGCCTGGCGGATTTCAGCGCCACAGCCTGCGTCATCATCGGTGCGGAGCGCAGCTTCGGCGCGCACGCGCAGCCGGGTGCTGCGCGCGAGGTGGTCGTCAAGCTGGTGGCCGATCACCAAGACAAGCTGGGCGCCGACCTGTTCGCGCGCGAACAGTGGACGGCGGTGTCCGGCATGTCGGTGGGGACCTCGATCAATCTTGCCACCCAGGTGCTGCCGGTGACCGGTCTGTACCTGTGCCTCATCGACAAGCGCAGCGTCACGCCGCGCCTGACCCAGGAGGGGGCAACGCTGTCGCTGCCGGATGCGCCCGGCGTGGCAGCCGCGGCGGCGTGCGCAGCCGCGGGGCCCGTCGCCAGCCCGCCGCCGGAGGCAGAAACGGTGCCGCTACTGCAGCTCGCCTGGGCGCGCAGCGGGGATAAGGGCCACCTGTTCAACGTCGCGGTTATCGCGCGGCGGCCGGAGTTCCTGCCGTGGCTGCGGGCGGCACTCACCCCGCAGGCGGTGGCGGAGTGGTATCGCCATCTGGGCCAGGGTGGTGAGCCGCCCCGGGTGGACCGCTACGAAGTTCCCGGGCTCTGCGCCCTGAATCTCGTGGTACATGATTCACTCGAGGGCGGCATCAACGCGAGCACCCAGCTCGATCCGGCGGCCAAGGGCATGGCGCAGCTGCTCCTGCGCTTCCCGGTGGCAGTGCCGGCGACGCTGCTGCAGGGCGTGCCCTGAGGGGCAGAGACTTTCACGAGGAGCGATGCACGTGGACGATTATTCCTACCTGATGAAGGGTCTCACCAAGGTCGCCACCCACAGCAGCACGCTGGTGAGTTCGTCCAAATACCTGAACGATCCGCGCATCCGTGACTGGGTGGCGACGCACCTGCTGCGCAAGAACGGCCCCGATGCGCCCACGCCGTCCGACCCGATGCCGCTGGTGCTGGCGCTGCGCGAGGTGCAGGACGTCGACCACATCAACGAACTGTTCGCCCGCGAGCGGCGCAACAATCCGGCGCTTGACGCCTGGTTTGGCGCCGGCTACATCTCCAGCTTCAAACGCGCGGATTTGAGCGGCTACCCGCCCGACAGCGTCGGCGGGATCTTCTACAAGCAGCTGATGGACAACGACCTGCAGGTTGACATCGTGCCGCCGTTCAAGCCGCAGAACGACTACCAGTACTTCTTTCTGCGCGCCGGTCAGACCCATGATCTGGAGCACATCCTCGGCGGCGGCGGCTTCGATTTCATCGGCGAGGTGGTGCCGTATTACATGCGCCTCAGCAACGTCTTCGTCCACCTGAGTGCGGAGCTCGCCGGCGAGCTGTCGGTGTTCTCCATTCTCTCCTCGACGCGCATCATCACGCGCGCCGTACTGCACTACCCGCAGACCTGGCTCACGGTACTGGATGCCATGGAGCGCGGTGCCCGCGTCGGGCGCGAGTCCGATCCGCTCTACCTGCTGCGCTTCGAGGATGTGTTCGAACTCACCCCGGCACAGGCGCGCCTCAAGTGCGGCATCCGCGGTGTGCGCGAGGCCGACACCGCCACGGCTTCCGCGCAGTGGTGCTGAGGTGAACGCGCGCGAGCAACGGGTGGTGATCACCGGCGCCTTCGGCGCGCTCGGCAGCGCCGTGGCGCGCAAGTTCCACGCCCAGGGTGCGCGCCTCGGGCTGATCGACCATGCCCCGATACCGCCGTGGGCGGCGCACGAGTTTGCCGCACCGCACGTGCTGGTCGGCGGTGTGGATCTGACCGACGAGCGCGCCGCGGCCGCGGCATTTGCGCAGGTGACCGGCGCCACCACCGGCCTCGATGTCCTGGTGAATGTCGCCGGCGGATTCCGCTGGCAGACGGTGAGTGACGGCGACGTCGCCACCTGGGAACTGATGTTCGCCATGAACCTGAAGACCGCGCTCGTCGCCTCGCGCGCCGTGATCCCGCACCTGAAGGCGCGCGCCGGCGGCCGCATCATCAACATCGGTGCCGGGGCTGCTGCGCGCGGCCATACCGGCATGGGTGCCTACAGCGCTTCCAAGGCGGGCGTGGAGCGCCTCACGGAGGCGCTGGCGGACGAGCTTAAGGACCAGGACATCACGGTCAACGCCATTCTGCCCGGCACGATCGACACGCCGGCGAACCGGGCCGACATGCCCAAGGCGGATACCGCCCGCTGGGTCTCCGCGGAGGCGGTGGCGGATGTGATCGCCTTCCTCGCCTCGGAGGAGGCACGCGCAGTCACCGGGGCGGCCATCCGGGTATTCGGGCGCGGCTAACGGCGTGAACCGGTGACGCTTCCGCGATAGCCGCGGTCCCATTTGGATCACAGCAGCGCGGGCGGCGCTGTCAGGCTCTGGCTCCCCGTCGTGTCTGCCGGAGTCCAAAGCGCGTGCAGTTTGCAACCGATCACCCGTTCGTGCTGACCGCCAGCTGTCCGAGCCGCATGGGCACCACCGCCGCGATCACCGGCTTCCTGGCGGCGCGGCGCTTCTACCTGATGGAGATGCATCAGTTTGACGACACGCTCGCGCAGCGCTTCTTCGTGCGCATCACGTTCTGCGCGGTGCAGGGAGAGACTGCGGACCTGCCGCAGCTGCGGCGCGAGTTCGCGAGCGTCGCCGCGGCCGAGGAGCTCGACTGGCGCATCCACGACACGCGCGCGCGCACCCGCGTGCTCATCATGGTGTCCAACTTCGATCATTGTCTCGAGGACTTGCTCTACCGCCATCGTACCGGCGAGCTGAAGATGGATATCACCGCCGTGGTGTCCAACCACGTGACGCTGCAGCCCACCGCTGCGCGGCACAACCTGCCGTTCTTTCACCTGCCGGTGACGCCGGCGAGCAAGGCCGAGCAGGAGCGCCGTCTGCTCGAGCTGGTCGACTCGACGCGCACCGAGCTTGTGGTACTGGCGCGTTACATGCAGATTCTCTCGGATGAGTTGTGTGCGCAGCTGCGCGGCCGTGCCATCAACATCCACCACTCGTTCCTGCCGGGCTTCAAGGGTGCCAAGCCCTACCACCAGGCCTATGACCGTGGCGTCAAGGTGATCGGCGCCACTGCGCATTACGTGACGCACGATCTCGATGAAGGTCCGATCATCGAGCAGATCGTCGAGCGCGTCGATCACACCTATACACCGGAGATGCTGGTGGCAGCGGGCCGCGACTCCGAGCGGCGGGCGTTGTCGGCCGCAGTGCGCTACGCGATCGAGCAGCGGGTGTTTCTGAACGGCGGGCGCACGGTCGTGTTCAAGTAGCGGCGGGGGGCTCGTCCGCGGCCGCGCCGCCGCGCAGCAGCGACTCGATGCGGCGGTCGGGCACCAGCCACAGCAGCGCGACGCCGATGTAGAGCGCGACGGCGATCCAGGGGCGCACAAACGCCAGTCCGACGGCTGCAAGGTACAGCACGCCGGACAGCTTGGCCTTGCGGTCCGTGCCGCCCACGGCGCGGGCGAGCGCTGAGTCCGCGCCGTTGACGCGGATGATCTCCCGTTCGAGGATGCCGTAACACACCGCGGCCGCGAACAGGATGACGCCGTAGCCGGCGGTCGGCAGCGGTGCAAAGCTGGTTTCATCGATCCAGCGGATCAGAAACGGCACCAGCGACAGCCAGAACAACAGCGCGAGATTGGCCCACAGCACCCGGCCGTCGATGCGTTGGGTGACCTGCAGCATGTGGTGGTGGTTGTTCCAGAACAGGCCAATGTTCACATAACTCAGCACGTAGGCGAGGAACACCGGCACGTCGGGCTTGAGCGCGGCCAGATCACGTCCCGCGGGCGTATGAAAGTCCAACACCATGATGGTGATGATGATGGCGACCACGCCGTCGGTGAACGCTTCGAGCCGTGCCGGTTCCATACCGCAATGCTACGGCTATCCACGCGGCGAAGCACTGCGGCAGGTGAGCGCCGTGCAGCAGCCAGCGGGCGCCGGCGCACGCGGTGCTAAGCTTGCGACTTCGGGGTTGCCCCGTGGGGCGAGCGTGACCCACAGCGAAGAGTTCATGGCCTGTCGCGATCAGCTGCTGCGCCTGCGCGCGGACTGGGCCGGCGCCTGTCGTGAGTTTCACTGGCCGCGTTTCAGCCACTTCAACTGGGTCGGCGACTACTTTGATGTCATGGCAGCGGGCAACCAGCGCCCCGCGCTGCGCGTGGTGAATGACGCCGGCGGCGAGCAGCGGCGGTCATTTGCCGAGCTGGCGCAGCGCTCACAGCAGGTCGCCGCCTACTTTGCCGCGCACGGTCTCAGCCGCGGCGACCGCCTGCTGCTCATGCTGCCGAACTGCGTGCCTTTGTGGGAGGCCCTGCTGGCCGCGATCCGCATGGGGCTGGTGATCATTCCGGCGAGCACGCTGCTCGAGCGCGCGGATCTGGCCGACCGGATCGGGCGCGGGGCGGTGCGCGGCATCCTCGCCGAGGGCGTCCTCGCCGAGCGCTTCGCCGGACTGGACGGCGCGCCGGTGCGCATCGCCACAGGCGGCGGCGCGCCCGGCTGGCTGCCGTACGAGGCCTCCCACGAGGCGCCGGCGCGCTTCAGCGCGGCGCACACGCGCGCCGATGAAGTTCTGTTTCTGTACTTCACCTCCGGGACGACCGCGCGGCCGAAACTGGTGGCGCACAGCCATGTGAGCTACCCGGTCGGGCACCTCACGACGATGTACGCGCTCGGCCTGCAGCCCGGCGATGTGCACCTCAACCTGAGCTCGCCCGGCTGGGCCAAGCACGCCTGGTCGTGCTTTTTCGCGCCGTGGAATGCGGCCGCCACGGTGCTGGCCTACGACTATCAGCGCTTCGATGCAGCGGCGCTGCTCACGCAGCTGGTGCGCCATCAGGTCACGACGTTGTGTGCGCCGCCGACGGTCTGGCGCATGTTGATCCAGCAGGACCTCGCCGCCTGGCCGGTGCGCCTGCGTGAGGCAACGAGCGCCGGTGAGCCGCTCAACCCGGAAGTCATGGCGCGCGTGCAGGCTGCCTGGGGCATCACCCTGCGCGATGTCTACGGCCAGACGGAGACCTCGGCGCAGGTCGGTAACCCACCGGGTCAGCCGGTGAAGGCGGGCTCCATGGGACGCCCGCTGCCGGGCTGTCCGGTGGTGCTGCTCAACGCCGCGGGCGAGATCGCCGCGGAGGGCGAGCTGTGCATCGATCTTGCGCAGCAGCCACTCGGGCTGATGCAGGGCTATCTGGATGATCCCGCCCGGAGCGCCGCGGCCATGGGCGATGGCTTCTATCACAGCGGCGATGTCGCGGCGCGCGATGCCGCGGGCTATCTGAGCTACGTCGGCCGCAGCGATGATGTGTTCAAGTCGTCCGACTACCGCATCAGTCCGTTCGAACTGGAGAGCGTCCTGATCGAGCACGTCGCGGTGGCCGAGGCCGCAGTCGTGCCCAGCCCCGACGCGCTGCGTCTGTCGGTCCCCAAGGCGTTCGTGGTGCTCACCGCCGATGCCCGTGCCGATGCCGCGACTGCCGCCTCGATTCTGGCGCACGTGCGCCGGCGCGTGGCGCCCTACCAGCGCATCCGCCGGCTGGAGTTCGCGCCGCTTCCCAAGACAATCTCCGGCAAGATCCGCCGCGCGGAGCTGCGCGCGCTCGAGCTGGCGCGCCCGCCGCTGCCGGCGCGCCGGCCGCAGGAGTTCTGGGAGGAGGACCTGCCGGGCGAGACGCGCTGAAGCGGGTACTCCAGTCTGGGGAGCCGCCGCTTCGCGGCACGGTGCTAACCTTGACTGCCGCAGCATCTGACAGACACACGAGGTGGGCGTGAGCGAGAGCGCCGTCGTTCCCCGCGAAGTCACGCAGCAACGCCTCAACCGGGGTTACGCGCTCATCGCCGGCTACCGGCGTGAGCAGCATTACAGCGTGGCCGACCTGCTGGAAGCGCGCGCCGCGGATGCGGCGGCGCGCCCGTTCATCCTGTTCGAAGGCCGCAGCGTCAGCTTCGGCGAGATGAATGCGGGCGCCAATCGCGTGGCGCACGCCGCGCGCGCCGCAGGGCTTAAGGCGGGCGACGTCGTCGCGCTGCTGATGGAGAATCGGCCCGAGTTTCCCATGGTGTGGCTCGGGTTCGCCAAGGCGGGCATCGTCACCGCGCTGCTCAATACCGCGGCGCGCGGCCGCATTCTGCGCCACGCGCTCGAGCAGACCCGCGCCGCGGCGCTGGTGTTCGGCAGCGAATGTGCCGCGCAGGTCGCGAGCCTCGAGCCGGGCGAGCATCCGCCGCTCATGTTCGTGCAGCAGGATGGCGCGCCCGCGCTGCAGGCGGAGGCGGGCGCCGTGCCTGCCCGCAGTCTGGATGCAGCGATGCATGCGGCCTCTGCCCTTGATCCCGCGGCGGCACTGCGCGCGCACGTGCAGCTGCGCGATCCGCTCTACTACATCTTCACCTCGGGCACCACCGGCCTGCCCAAGGCCGCGCTCATGAGCCACCTGCGCTTTCTCAATGCGGGCGGCGTGATCGCCGGGTTTCTCGGACTCAGTCGCGACAGCGACGTGCTCTACAACGTGCTGCCGCTCTATCACGGCGCGGGCGGCATGGTGGTGGTCTCCGCAGCACTGCACATCGGCATTCCGATCGTGTTGCGGCGGCGTTTCAGCGCGAGCGAATTCTGGCCTGACGTGCGCCGTCACCGGGTCACCGCCTGGTATTACATCGGCGAGATCTGCCGCTACCTGCTCAACCAGCCGCCGCGGGCCGATGACCGCGAGCACACGCTGCGCCGCATGAGCGGCGCCGGTCTCAAGGCGGATGTCTGGGCCGCCTTCCAGGCGCGCTTCGGCCTCGAGATGATCTGCGAAGGACTGGGCTCGACCGAGGCCAACTACGGTTTGACCAATGTCGACAACAAGGTGGGCTCGGTCGGACGGCTGCCGTACCCGGAGCACAGCAACATCCGCGTGGTGCGCTACGACGTCGACAGCGGCGAGCACCTGCGCGGGCCGGACGGTGCGCGGCTGCTGTGTCAGCCCGGGGAGGTGGGCGAGCTGATCGCCCAAGTGCTGGATGGCCCGGGCGCTGCGGGGTTCTTCGAAGGCTACACCTCGGCGGAAGCCACCGAGGCGAAGTTACTGCGCGATGTCTTCACGGCGGGCGACCGCTGGGTGCGCTCGGGGGATCTGGTGCGGCATGATGCCGATGACTATTACTACTTCGTCGACCGCGTAGGCGACACCTATCGCTGGAAGAGCGAGAACGTCTCAACCGAGGAGGTGGCGACGGTGCTGGCGCGCTTTCCTGGAGTCGCCGTGGCGAATGTCTACGGAGTGCGCGTGCCCGGCACCGAGGGCCGCGCCGGCATGGTGGCGCTGACCCTGCAGCCAGCGGCGCAGTTTGCCGCGCGCGCCTTCCACGAATTCGCGCGCGCGCGCCTGGCCGACTACGCCATGCCGCTGTTCGTGCGCCTGGCCGCCGCCGCCGACCTCACCAGCACCTTCAAGTTGCGTAAGATCGAGCTGCAGCGTGCCGGTTACGATCCGGCTCGCTGCCCCGACCCGCTGTTCGTGCGTGACGCGCCGGCGGGCAGTTACCGCGAGCTGACCCCAGCGGCGCTTGCCGCACTCGGCATCGCGCCGTTCGCGGGAGATTGAAGCCGGTGCGCGTGGCCTACACCGATGCCCAGAACGCCCTGCGCCGCGAGTTCCGCAGCTACCTCGCGCAGCTCATGACGCCAGAGGTGCGCGCCGCCACGCGCGACCGCGAGAGCGGCCCCACCTATCGCGCGCTGATCCGCCGCATGGGGCGCGATGGCTGGCTGACGCCGGGCTGGCCAGCGGAATACGGCGGCCGCGGGCTCGATCCGCTGGCGCAGAAGATCGTGCTCGAGGAGCTGTGGCTGGCGGAAGCGCCGTTCCCGTTCGTCACCGTGAACACCATCGGGCCGGCGCTGATCCGCCGCGGCAGCGCGGCGCAGAAGCGCGCGCTCCTGCCGCGGATCGCCAGCGGCGAGCTCAACTTCGCGATCGGTTATACCGAGCCTGGGGCGGGCACGGATCTGGCGGCCCTCAAGACCCAGGCGGTGCGCGAGGGCGAGGGCTACCGCATCACCGGACAGAAGGTCTTCACCAGCGGTGCGGAGGGTGCCGACTACGTCTGGCTGGCGGCACGCACCGACCGCACGGCGGCGCCGCATCGCGGCATCACCATCTTCATGGTGGACACGCAGCTGCCCGGATTCGCGCTCGCACCGATCCACACCGTGGGCGGTATCCGCACCAACGTGACTTACTACCAGGACGTGCGCGTACCGCTCGACATGATCGTCGGTGAGGTGAATGGCGGCTGGCAGCTGATCACCGAACAGCTGAACCACGAGCGCGTGGGACTGGCAGCGCTCGCCTACGGCGCACAGGGCTGTTTCGATGCGACGCTCGCCTGGGCGCGCGCTGCCCCGGGTCCCGGTGGCGCGCCGCTGATCGATGTGCCGTGGGTGCAGCTGACGCTCGCTCAGGCCTACACATTGCTGCAGGCCTATCAGGTGCTCGGCAACCGTGTCGCCTGGGAGGTCGCCTGCGGGCACACGCGCGCGGAGCTGGCGAGCGCCTGCAAGATCTTCAGCACCGAGAGCTACATCGAGGTGCTGCGCCTGCTGCTCGAGGTGACCGGCTCTGCGGGGCTGGTGCGCGCCGGCTCCGCGGGTGCGCTCCTGCAGGGACGCCTCGAGAGCGAGTATCGCCGCTGTCAGATCAACACCTTCGGCGGCGGCGCCACCGAGGTGCTGCGCGACATGGTGGCGCAGCTCGGGCTGGCACTGCCGCGCCCCGGAGCCAAGCCGGCATGAGCGCGCCAGGCGAGGGCGGCTGGCTTGCAGCGCTGCGCGCGCGTATCGGCACGCAGGCGGCACCGCCGCGCACTGCGCCCGACCCGGTCAACGTGCCGATGATTCGCCGCTGGTGCGAGGCGATGGGGGAGCGCCATCCGCGCTACCTCGATGAGCGCACGGCGATGGCACCGCCGGCCATGCTGGAAGTGTGGACCATGGGGCGCTTCGAGCCGGACGGCCACCGCAGCCGCAACCTCCTCGGCATCGAGGCGCTGGATGCGGCCGGCTTCACCTCGGTGGTCGCGACCAACCTCAGCCAGGAATACCTGCGCTACCTGCGTCCGGGCGACCTGATTACCGAGCACGTGACGCTGACGGGGGTCTCGGACGAGAAGCGCACGGCGCTCGGCAGCGGGCACTTCCTCGACTATCAGCACGAGTTCACCGACCAAGACGCTGCGCCCGTCGGGCGCATGCGCTTCCGCATCCTGAAGTTCCGGCCGTCGGCGCTCGCCGCGGCAACATCGACCGCCGCGTCGCCGAAGCCGCCTCATCCGCGCCCCTCGATCACCGCGGACAGCGCGTTCTTCTGGGAGGGACTCAACGATCGGCGGCTGCTGATCCGCCGCTGTGCCACTTGCGGACACCTGCATCACCCGCCCGGTCCGGTATGCCCGCGCTGTCATGCGAGCGCCTGGTCCGCCCAGGAGATGAGCGGGCGGGGAGTCATCCACAGCTTCGTGGTCGTGCATCAGCCGCAGCTGCCGGGCTTCGACTACCCGCTGCCGGTGGCGCTGGTCGAGCTCGAGGAAGGCGTGCGCCTGGTCGGCAATCTCATCGGGGTATCGCTCGGGCAGGTGCACATCGGCCTGCCGGTCACGGTCGAATTCGTGGCGGTCGAGCCCGGTTACGTGCTCTACGCCTTCCGCCCGCAGGTGCCATAGCGATGGACTTCAGTTACAGCGAAGAAGAGCGCAGCCTGCGGGAACTCGCCGCACGCCAGTTCGACGCGCGCTTCTCCGATGATCTGCGCAAGCAGTTCCGCCGCTCGGGGCAGCCCTACGATGTGCACTTGTGGTCATCGCTCGCCGAGGCGGGGCTGTTGGGGGCTGCGGCCGACGCGCGCCACGGGGGCTCGGGGCTGGGTCTTGCCGGCCTCACGCTGCTCCTCGAGGAGCAGGGCCGCACGCTGGCCGCGCTGCCGCTCGAGCGCTTCGGCAGCCCCGCGCAGCAGCAGCTGCTGCCGCGAGTCCTGGCGGGCGAGATCCTGCTGACGGCGGCATTCGAGGAGAGCGCAGGGGGAGACCCGGCCCAGCCTGCGACGGCTGCCCGCGCCGCTGCTGACGGCTGGCATCTGTCGGGTGAGAAAATCTGCGTGCCATACGCTGCCCAGGCGCACTCCCTGCTGGTGCCCGCGCACACGACCGTCGGGCCGCAGATGTTCGTGATCGAAGCCGGCGTCCCCGGCCTTGAGATCGAGCCGCAGGCCGTCACCAGCGGCGAACCCCAGGCGCGCGTGGTACTGCGCGACGTCTGCGCGGCGGGCCACCAGCTGTTGGGTGCTCCGGCGGATGCGGTGGTGCGCTGGACCCTTGAGCGCGCCCAGGTCGGCTATGCCGCGCTGCAGCTCGGCGTGCTGCAGGAGGCTCTGCGCCGCGCCGCGCTCTATGTGAGCGAGCGGCAACAGTTTGGACGGTCGATCGGCAGTTTCCAGGCCGTGCAGCATCGCCTGGCGGACTGTTACATCGAGCTCGAGGCGTTGCGCTCGGCGTACCTGCGGGCGCTGTGGCTGCTCGGCGAGGAGCTCGCAGGCGCTGCCGAGGTGCTCGCGGCCAAGTGGTGGAGCGCGCGCGCCGGGCATCGCGTGAGTCATGCCGTACAGCACGTGCACGGCGGGCTTGGCGCGGACGTGGAGTATCCGATTCATGCGTTCTTCCTCACTGCCAATCAGCTGAGCCTCGCACTCGGGGGCGGCACAGCGGCGCTGGCACGGGTCGGCGCGCTGCTCGCGGCAGGCCAAGTGGCGGCATTCACCTGAAGGGGATTGCACACTGATGCCGCAGTCACTCACCTTCGCAACTGTTGCCGTCGGCGATGCGCTGCCACCGTTGACGGTCGCGGTCACCCCCTCGGTGATCGTCGCCGGCGCGCTGGCGAGCGGCGACTTCGAAGTCGTGCACCATGACCAGCAGGCGGCGCAGCAGCGCGGCACGCCCGACATCTTCATGAACATCCTCACCACCAACGGCTACGTGCAGCGTTACGTGAACGACTGGGCGCCCGAGGCGCTGATCCGCGCGATCGACATTCGCCTCGGCGTGCCGAACTTTGCCGGCGAAGTGCTCAAGTTCACCGGAGTGGTACAGCGTAAGGAAGAACGCGGCGGGGAGCGCCTGGTCGAGATCGCCGTACGCGGCGCCAACCGCCTGGGTGAGCACGTCGCTGCAACCGTGCGCGTGGCGCTGCCATGAGCGCGACGCTGCGCGATGCGGCCGCGATTGCCGGCATTGGTGCCACCGAGTTTTCCAAGGACTCCGGCCGCAGCGAACTGAAGCTCGCGCTGGAGGCGATCGCAGCGGCCCTGGCCGATGCCGGGCTCGCACCCGAGGAGGTGGACGGCCTGTGCACTTACGCCATGGACAAGAATCCGGAGATCGAAGTGTTCCGCCATCTCGGCGGGCCCGCACTCAAGTTCTTCAGCCGCATCGACTATGGCGGCGGCGCCGCGTGTGCACCGCTGCTGCAGGCCGCCATGGCGATCCACAGCGGAGTGGCGCAGGTCGTCGTCTGCTACCGCGCCATGAACGAGCGTTCGCAGTACCGCTTCGGCCAGGGCTATGTGCCGCCGCCGGTGCCGAATGCAGAGAGCGCCAACTGGAGTTGGACCGTGCCCTTCGGGCTGCTGACGCCTGCCAGCTGGGTGGCGATGGCGGCGCGGCGCTACATGCACGACTTCGGCGCGACCAGCGAGGACTTCGGCCGGGTCGCGGTCGCCTGCCGCCGGCACGCTGCGACCAATCCGCACGCCTGGTTCCGCGATAAGCCGATCACGCTCGCCGAGCATCAGGCCTCGCGCTGGATCGTCGAGCCGCTGCGCCTGCTCGATTGCTGCCAGGAAAGCGATGGCGCTGTCGCGCTGGTGATCGTCAGTCGCGCGCGCGCGCGCGACCTGCGGCAGAAGCCGGTGCTGATCCGCGCCGCAGCGCAGGGGGCGGCCGATGAGCAGATGAACATGACCAGTTTCTACCGGCGCGACATCGCCGCGCTGTCGGAGATGCGGCTGGTGGCCGAACAGCTGTACGCCAGCGCGCACCTGCGCGCCGCCGATATCCAGACGGCGGTCCTGTACGATCACTTCTCGCCGTTCGTGCTGCCGCAGCTGGAAGCCTTCGGTTTCTGCGCGCGCGGGGAGGCCAAGGACTTCATCCGTGATGGCAACATCGAGCTCGGCGGGCGGCTGCCGGTGAATACCCATGGCGGCCAGCTGGGCGAAGCCTACATTCATGGGCTGAACGGGGTCGCCGAGGCCGTGCGTCAGGTGCGCGGCACTTCGGTCAATCAGGTGACCGGCATCGAAAACGTGCTGGTGACCGCTGGCAGTGGCGTGCCCACCAGCGCTGCGATCCTGGCGCCACTGAGCTAGCTGCCTCCTTCAGACTTCACAGCTCGCTCGGCGCGCGCGCGCGCTGGTTTATCATGGACCCTATGATCGACCCCGCCGTCGGCGCCCTGTTCGCCGGAGCCTTCGCCCTGCTGTTCCTGGCGGCAGCCGTGCACAAGCTCGCGGACCTGACGCGCTTCGCGGAAGTGTTCCGTGCCTACGGGATCGCGCCGCGCGCGCTCGGCCCGCTCGCCCTGCTGGTACCGGTGCTGGAGCTGGCGGTGGCCGCAGGACTGTTGCTGCGCGCTGCGCGCAGCGGCGCGGCTGCCACGGGCGCCGTCTTGCTCGTCGGTTATGCGCTCGCCATCGGCGTCAATCTGGCGCGCGGCCGGCGCGACCTCAGCTGCGGCTGCGGCGGCGCGAATGACCGGCGCCCGATCGCCGCCTGGATGGTGGGGCGCAATCTCACGCTCGCGCTGCTGCTCGCGGCACTGCTGGCACCCTGGAGCGCTCGCGCGCTCGGGGCCGCGGATGCACTCACGGTGGGCGCCGGCACGACGGTGGCCGCTCTCTTATATATGAGTCTCGATACGCTCCTCGGGCGCGTGGCGCCACGCGGCGCGCTGCTGCGGGCGGCGCCATGACCGCGCTCGCCGTATCCAACGTGGTGCTGTGGGTGCTGGTGCTGGCTCTGGCGGCGGTGGTGCTCGCGCTGGTGCGCCAGGTCGGGGTGCTGCACGAGCGCATTGCCCCTGCGGGCGCACTCATGCTGAACCGCGGGCTCACCGTGGGTGAGGCGGCGCCGCTGATCGAGGTTGCCGACCTCGACGGGCGCGCGCACCAGCTCGGCAGCGCCCGCAGCGACGGTCGCAGCACGTTGCTGCTGTTCGTGTCGCCGAGCTGCCCGGTGTGCAAGGCGCTGTTGCCGGCAGTGAAGTCCAGCCGGCGCGGCGAGCGTGGCTGGCTGGATGTGATCCTGGCGAGCGACGGCGACAGCCAGGAGCAGCGCTCCTTCGTGCGCGAGCAGGGCCTCGAGGGAGTCCCGTACGTCGTCTCCGCGGCGCTCGGGCTGGCCTACCAGGTGAGCCGGCTGCCGTTCGCGGCGCTGCTCGACGAGCAGGGGGTGCTGCGCGCCCGCGGCCTGGTCAATTCGCGTGAGCACCTCGAGAGCCTGTTCGAGGCCAAACGCCTCGGCGTCGCCTCGCTGCAGCAGTATTTCTCCGGCGCGGCCTGAAAGGGGACGAGCATGGCTGAAGTGACCGCAATCGATGCACGGGTGCGCGCGGTGCTCACCGATTACGAGGCGCGTGAGCAACAGGAGCACGAGCTGTTCGCGCAGCTGACGGACGAAGAGGCCGCGCGGCGCGTCGACGAGATGCTGCTGGCGGTCGGTCCGGCCTCCGGCCTGCTGCTCAATCTCCTCATCAAAGAGATGGGCGCGCGCCAGATCCTCGAAGTCGGCAGCTCCTACGGCTACTCCACCACCTGGCTGGCGGAAGCCGCGCGCGCCACCAGCGGGCGGGTGACCTCCCTCGAGCTGGTCGCCGCCAAGACTGAATATGCCACCGCTCAGCTGCAGCGCGCGGGGCTGAACGGCTACGTGCGGTTCGAGATCGGCGATGCGCTCGAGTCGCTGCGCCGTCTGCCGGGGCCGTTCGACTTCGTGCTCATCGACCTGTGGAAGAACCTGTACGTGCCGGTGTTCGAGTCTGTCTACCCGAAGCTGGCGCCCGGGGCGATCCTGGTGGCCGACAACATGCTGGAGCCACCGAGCGCGCGGGTGCACGCGCGCGCCTACCGTGAACGGGTGCGCTCCGCCGCGGAGATGAGCTCGGTGCTGTTGCCGGTCGGCAAGGGACTCGAGGTCAGCCGCTTTCGCTCAGGGTGATCTCGATGCGCTTGTTGCGCTTGCCCTCGCTGCGGATGCGCAGCACGCGGATGGCGCCGATCTCGCCGATGTCGGCGACATGCGTGCCGCCGCAGGGCTGCAGGTCGATTCCCGGGATGCGCAGCAGGCGTACGCGGCCGCTGCCCGGCGGCGGCGCCACGCTCATGGTCTTCACCAGTTCCGGCTGCGCCGCCAGTTCCGCCTCGCTGATCCACAGTGTCTCGGTCGCAGCGCCCGCGCGGATCAGGGCGTTGGTGGCTTGCTCGATGTGCGCCGCGTTCAGCAGACTGAGCTCGATGTCGAAGTCCAGGCGCGCCTTGTCGGCGACGATGTTGCCGCCGGTGACCGGAGCCACGACCACGCACGACAGCAGGTGCAGGGCAGTATGCAGCCGCATCAGGCGGTGACGGCGCGCCCAGTCGATCTCGAGTGTGAGTGTCTCGCCCGGCTGCGGCAGCGCAGTCCCCGCCGCCGGCACGTGCAGCACGCACTCCGGGCTCGCGCCTTTGCGCGTATCGATGATCGGGATGAGGGCACCGTCGGCCCGGCGCAGCGTGCCGGTGTCGCCCGCCTGACCGCCGCCCTGCGGATAGAACACCGTGCGGTCGAGTTCGATGCCGCGCGGGTCGGCGGCGACGACCCGCGCTGTGGCGCTGCGCAGGTAGGCGTCTTCGCGGAACAACAGAGTGGTGCTCATACGGGGCCCGCTGCGGTTAGAATCAATCCGCCATGGCCAGTTACGCCTATCGCATCGTCAATGTGTTCACCCAGGACCGCGCGCCGCTCAGCGGCAATCCGCTGTGTGTGTTCGAGCGCGCGCAGAACCTCGACAGCGCCAGAATGCAGGCGCTCGCGTTGCAGTTCAATCTCTCCGAGACCACCTTCATCCTGCCCTCGGAGCGGGCGAGCGCCCGCGTGCGCATCTTCACCCCGGGCTATGAAATGCCCTTTGCCGGCCACCCCACCCTGGGCAGCGCACACGTCTGCCGCGCGCTCGGGCTCGGCGGTGACCGGCTGACGCTCGAGCTGACGGCCGGCATCATCGCGGTGCGCGCCAACGGCGACCGCTGGACGTTCAAGGCGAATGCGCCGCAGTGGCGCGAGGTCGAGGAGCCGCGCCTGACGCTGGCGGCGATGCTCGGACTCGAGGAGCACGACATCGGCGAGCGCCCCTTGTGGGTGACTACCGGGCGCGAGCAGCTGATCATCCCGCTCAGCAGCGAGGCAGCGGTACGCCGCGTGCACGTGCGCGGCGATCTGCTCGCCCAGCTGCGCGGCGCCAACGGCCCGAACCAGGTGTACGTGTTTGCCCCAGCAGGTGCGGGGCTGTTGGCGCGCTTCTTCTTCCCCAAGGGTACATCGGTGCTCGAGGATCCGGCCACGGGCTCTGCGACCGCGAACCTCGGCGGCTGGTGTCTCGCTTTGCAACGCACGCTGCCGTGCGAGTTTGATATCGCGCAGGGCGAGTACACCGGGCGACCGTCTTCGCTGCGGCTCGCGGTGGATGCAGAGCGGCAGGTGTTCGTGAGCGGGGATGTGATCGAACTGGGCCGCGGTGCTTTGAGCCTGTGAGCCGCCTGCGGGCGATCCTGGGCCCCGCGCTGGCGCTGGCAGTCAGCGTGAGCGCGCGCGCCGCCGAGCCGTGCCACATCGTCGATGCCACCACGCATCTGGCGGCGGTCGCTGCGGCGACCACGGGTGCGAGCGAGGCCGAACAGCTGGCCGCCTACCGCGCGGCGCTCATCGAGCCGCACCCGGGCCTGTACTCCACGGACGTGCTGACGCTGGCAGGTCCCGCGCTCGAGCGGCAGATCCTGCGTTCGCTGGCGCAGGCGCGCAAGAGCGGCGAGCTCAGCGACTTCAAGGAGACACTGCGCCAGGAGATCGGCGCCAGCGCCGCGGCATTCGCGGTGTTCGCCGACTTCCGCTGCGACTTTCCCATTTATTTTGCCGACACGCTGGGCGAGATGGATGGAGCCGGACGCATCGTCGACGGGCAGCGTTCGCTGGTGCTGGGCGTGAGTGTCGTGCAGCACGAGGCCGGCAAGATTGCGCTGCCGGTATTGCTGCGACACGAGTTCTTCCACCGCTACCATTACCGCGCGGGCGGCTTCAGCGATGATCTCGAGGAACGCCAGGAGATCTGGCGCAACCTGTGGGCGGAGGGGCTCGCGACCTACGCCAGCGAAGTGCTGACGCCGGGTGCGACCCGCGCGCAGGCGCTCATGCTGCCGGCCGACCTGGAGCAGCGCTGCCGGCCGCAGCTGCTGCGCATGGCACAGCAGCTGCTGAGGGGTCTGGATACCAAGGATCCTGACATGTTCCGCAGCTACTTCAGCTACAACCAAGAAAAGGACGGTATCCCGACCCGGGCCGGCTACTACGTCGGCTACGTCGTGGCGCAGCGGCTCGCCGCCCACCACACGCTCGCCCAGCTCGCGCACCTGCGCGGCGCCGCGGCCCATCGTGCGATCGTCGCCGAGCTGACGCAGCTCGCGCACGCCAGCGCGGCGCCGTAGCGCGGCTCACAGACCGGGCAGGAGGCGCCCGGGATTGAAGATCCCGTGTGGATCGAATTGCGCCTTGAGCCGGCGGTGCAGCGTCTCGACTTCCGGCGCGAGCGGATGAAAGCGGCCGTGCGCGCTCTCGCCGCGCCACAGCAGCGCGCTGCCACCGGCCGCCTGCGCCAGCGCACGCAGTGGCGACTCCGCGGGCTGCGCGTACCAGCGCAGCGCACCGCCCCAGTCGATGAGCGGCTCGCCCGCCAGCGCCAGCGGTGCGGTTGCCGGCGGCAGTGACACCCGCCACAGGCTGCCCGCGGCGAACAGCGGCAGAGCGCAGTGGCGCAGCGCCTGCCAGAACGCGCTGGCATCCCCTGTCGCCACCGGCTCGCCGCCGATGTGGGCGCGGGCGGCGGACAGTGCGCTCGCCGCGCCCGAGAGCCGCACCCACGCCAAGCCCTGTGACCACGCCGCGCCCGACAGCGGCAGCGGCAGGGCCGCCCAGCGGTTGAAGGCCGCCACCGCGGCCGCGGCACTCAGCTCGAGCCGCACGGTTGCCTCCTGGCGCGGGCGCGGCAGCACCTTGAGCGAGACTTCGGTGATGATGCCGAGGATGCCGAGCGAGCCACACAAGAGGCGCGACAGATCGAAGCCGGCGACGTTCTTCATCACCTCGCCGCCGAAGCGCAGGTGCTCGCCCCGTGCCGTCAACAGGCGGGTGCCCAGCACGAAGTCGCGCGCCGCGCCGGCATACATGCGGCGTGGGCCCGAGAGTCCCGCCGCGATCACCCCGCCCACGGTCGGATCGCCGCCGAAGGCCGGTGGCTCAAACGCCAGGAACTGTCCCTGGGCGGCGAGCGTCGCCTCGATCTGCGACAGCGGCGTGCCACAGCGCGCGGTGAGCACCAGCTCGGAGGGCTCGTAGTGCACGATGCCGCGCCAGCTGGTGAGGTCGAGCGGCTCACCGGCGAGCTGTTCGCCATAGAAGTCTTTGCTGCCGCTGCCGCGCAGCCGCAGCGCGCCGCGCGCGGCCGTGGCTGCGGCGATGCGCTCACGCCAGGACTCGAGGATCGGCTCGGCGCTCACGGCGGCATTTAGAAGCGCGGCAGGTCCGGATGCGCCAGGGCGCCGCCGTGCACGTGCATGCGGCCGTACTCGGCGCAGCGCGCCAGTGTCGGAATCAACTTGCCGGGATTGAGCAGCCCCGCCTCGTCGAAGGCGTGTTTGACGGCGGCGAAGGCGGCGCGCTCGGCGGCGGAGAACTGCACACACATCGAGTTGAGCTTCTCCACCCCCACACCGTGCTCACCGGTGATGGTGCCGCCCAGTTCGACGCACAGCTCGAGGATGGCAGCGCCGAACTGCTCGGCGCGTTGCCACGAGCCTGCCTCGTTGGCATCGAACAGGATGACCGGATGCAGGTTGCCATCACCGGCGTGGAACACGTTCATGCAGCGCAGCCGATAACTCTGCTCCATCCGGCCGATCGCCTCCAGCACCCGGCCGACGTGCTTGCGCGGGATGGTGCCGTCCATGCAGTAATAGTCGGGCGAGAGGCGTCCGGCGGCGGGAAAGGCGTTCTTGCGTCCGGACCACAACAGCAGCCGCTCGGCCTCCGAGCCGGACACCCGCAGCGCGCTCGCTCCAGAGGATCGCAGCAGCTGCTCGATCTCCTGCACCTGATCGGCGACCTCCGCGGCGGTGCCGTCGGCTTCCACCAGCAGGATAGCGGCGGCCGTCAGGTCATAGCCGGCGTGCACGAACGGCTCGACCGCCTCGGTCGCTTTGCGGTCCATCATCTCCATGCCGGCCGGGATGATACCGGCGGCGATGATCGCGGCGACCGCATCGGCGGCGCGGTGCACGTCGGCGAATGAGGCCATCACCAGCTGCGCACACGGCGGTCGCGGGATGAGCTTGACGATGACTTCCGTGACGATCATCAGCAGGCCTTCCGAGCCGATGGTGAGCGCGAGCAGGTCGAGCCCCGGGCTGTCGGCCGCACCGCCGCCGAGAGCGAGCGCGCTGCCGTCCACCGTGTAGCCGCGCACGCCGAGCACGTTGTGCACGGTGAGTCCGTACTTGAGGCAGTGCACGCCGCCGGAGTTCTCGGCGACATTGCCGCCGATGGAGCAGGCCACCTGCGAGGACGGGTCGGGTGCGTAATACAGTCCGTGCACGGCGGCGGCCGCCGAGACCTTGAGGTTCGGCACACCGGGTTCGAGGCGCGCGAGACGGTTGTGCGGATCGATCTCGAGGACGCGGTTCATGCGTGCCAGCGACAACAGCACACCCTGCGGATGCGGTGTCGCGCCGCCCGAAAGCCCGGTCCCCGAGCCGCGCGCCACCAGCGGCACCTTGAGGCGGCTGCAGGTCACGAGCGTGCTGCGCACCTCCGCCGCGCTGCGCGGTAGCACCACCACCGCGGGCAGTGCACGGAACGCCGGCAGACCGTCGCACTCGAACGGGCGGCGCTCCTCCTCGTGCGACAGAACGCAGTCGGCGGGCAGCACGGCACGCAGCGCGGCGACGATGTCAGTGGCGGACATGGGAACATCGTAGCGCGCCGGCGCGCCGCGGGTGTAACGCTTCGAGCGCCGAAAGTGGCGGCTGCGCGCTCCTGCCATCTGCTACCCTTCCGCAGCGCTGCATGCCCAGTAACGAACAAAGGACCGCGCGGATGGCTCGGATGGTGTGGATGGCGGCCGTCGCGTGTCTGGGCCATGCAACGGCCCGGGCGCAGACCCCGCCCATGACGCCGGACGTCCCGGCCAAGTTCCAAGTGCCGACCGAACGCTTCGATTACAGCAAGCGCGAGGTCATGGTGCCGATGCGCGACGGCGTCAAGCTGTACACGGTCATCGTGCTGCCCAAGGGCGCACAGCATGCGCCGATCATCCTCACGCGCACGCCTTACGGCGCCGCCAAGCGCGCCGAGCGCGAGGCGAGCCCGAGCATCGTCGCGACGCTGCTCGTGGGCGATGAGGTGTTCGCCGCGCAAGGCTACATCCGCGTGTTTCAGGACGTGCGCGGCAAGTACGCCTCGGAGGGCGACTATGTCATGACGCGCTTCCTGCGCGGCCCGCTCAATCAGACGCAGGTCGATCACTCGACCGATGCCTACGACACCATCGACTGGCTGATCAAGAACGTGCCGGAGAGTAACGGCAACGTCGGCATGATCGGTTCCTCCTACGAGGGTTTCACGGTACTGATGGCGCTGATCAATCCGCACCCGGCGCTCAAGGCCGCGGTGCCGATGAACCCGATGGTCGATGGCTGGAAGGGCGATGACTGGTTTCACAACGGCGCCTTCCGCCAGACCAACTTCGACTACATCTATGCGCAGACCACCGCACGCGCGGAGGGCAAGGAGATCGCGCGCGGGGTGTACGATGATTTTCAGCTGTTCCTGGAGACTGGTTCCGCGGATGGCTTCGCGCGCCGCTTCGGCATCGATGCGCTGCCGTTCTACCGCAAAGTCGCCGAGCATCCGGCGTACGACGGTTTCTGGAGCATGCAGGCCCTCGACCAGATCCTCGCCAAAGAGCCGCTCAAGGTGCCGACCCTGTACGTCACCAGTCTGTGGGACCAGGAGGACATGTACGGTGGCATCCACGCCTATCTTGCGACCCGGGCGAAAGACTCAGCTCACGAGCGCGTGTTCCTCGCGCTCGGTCCCTGGCGCCACAGTGGCGTCAACGCGGACGGCAGCAGCCTGGGTCCGCTCAAGTTTGCCGGCGACACGGCGCTGCAGTTCCGCAGCGAGGTGATGCAGCCGTTTCTCGATGAGCACCTGAAGGACGGCGCGCCCAAGGCCGCAACTCCGCCGGCGTTCGTGTTCGAGACCGGAACCAACACCTGGCGGCGCCTGCCGGCGTGGCCGCTGTCGTGCGCCTCCGGCTGCGCTGCCCGCCCGCAGCCGCTGTACCTGCAGGCGCACTTCGGCCTGGATTTCAGTGCCCCGCCGCTGCGCAACGGCCCCGCGTACGATGAGTACGTCTCCGACCCCGCCAAACCGGTGCCCTACATGCCGCGGCCGGTGCACTTCCGCGACCGCGACGCCTGGCATGTCTGGCTGCTCGGCGATCAGCGTGCGGTCGCCGATCGCACAGACGTCCTCACCTACAGCTCGAGCGTGCTCACGGCGCCGTTGCATCTGGGCGGGGAGCCGCTGGTGAATCTCTACGCCTCGACCAGCGGCAGCGACAGCGACTGGGTGGTGAAGCTCATCGATGTCTATCCCGACGAAGTTCCGGACGATCCCCCCATGGGCGGCTATCAGCTGCCGATCGCCATGGAGATCTTCCGCGGCCGCTACCGCGATTCGCTCGCGGAACCTGCGCCCATTCCCGCCGGCAAGGTGCAGCACTATCAGTTCGCCCTGCCGCACGTGAACCATGTGCTGCTGCCCGGCCACCGCCTCATGGTGCAGATCCAGTCGAGCTGGTTCCCGCTCTACGACCGCAATCCGCAGACCTTCGTGCCGAACATCTTCTATGCGCGGCCCGACGAGTACCGCGCGGCCACGCAGCGCGTCTATCGCGCCGGCGCCACGGCGAGCTACATCGACCTGCCGGTGGTGCCGACTCACTAAAGCCGCGCTGGCCTATACGGGCACCCGCCACGCCAGGCGGTGGCGCTGGCGGAGAAGTGCATGCCGCAAACCGGCCAGTGAGCGGCATCCGGGCTGCCCATAATGGGGCAGGGCCCTCGCAGGACCACCTATGGATCAGCAGCCATCGAGCCCGGCGGGGCGCGCGCGCCGTCCGAGCGGTCGTGACGCCAAGATTGCGGCACGCACCGCGCGCAGCCACGCTTTCGTGCCCTACATCACGCGGCAGATCCCCTACTACGAGGTGCTCAGCAGCGAGGGGCTGGAGCTGCTGGAGCACAACGCCGACACCATCCTGGAAGAGATCGGCATCGATTTCCGCGATGATCCCGAGTCGCTGGCGATCTGGAAAGAGGCGGGCGCCGACGTACAGGGCGAGCGCGTGCGTTTCGCGCGTGGCATGTGCCGCAGCATCGTGCGCCGCTCGGCGCCGCGCGAGTTCACCCAGTACGCGCGCAACCCGGCGCGCAACGTGGTGATCGGCGGCAACCGCACGGTGTTCGCGCCCGCCTATGGCTCGCCGTTCGTGCGCAATCTCGATGACGGGCGGCGCTACGCGCGCATCGAGGACTTCCGCAACTTCGTCAAGCTCGCCTACAGCGCGACCTCGCTGCATCACTCCGGCGGCACGATCTGCGAGCCGGTCGATCTGCCCGTCAACAAGCGGCACTTCGACATGGTCTACAGCCACATGAAGTACAGCGACAAGCCCTACATGGGCTCGGTCACTGCTCCGGAGCGCGCGCAGGACACGGTGGAGATGACGCGCATCCTGTTCGGCGATGACTACCTGGATGCTGCCACCGGCAAGCCGCGCACCTGCATCATCAGCCTGATCAACGCCAATTCGCCGCTCACCTGGGATGCGACCATGCTCGGGGCGCTGAAGACCTATGCGCGCGCCAACCAGGCGACCATCGTCACGCCTTTCATTCTGGCCGGCGCCATGTCGCCGGTGACCGTAGCCGGCACGGCCGCCCAGACGCTCGCCGAGTCACTCGCCGGCATGGCGCTGGCGCAGCTGGTGAATCCGGGTGCACCGGTGGTGTTCGGCAGCTTTGCCTCATCCCTTTCCATGCAGTCGGGCGCGCCGACCTTCGGCACTCC
>DATHMN010000009.1:0-4355 GCA_035487135.1 Steroidobacteraceae bacterium
CCGTTGGCGAAGAACCCCCTGAGCCCGAACGAGCCGCGTGCGCTCAGCAACCCCGCGGCGCGAGTGTTTGCGGACGATCGCAAGGCGTTCGGCATGGCGAGTGAGTTTCCGCACGCGGCGACGACCTACCGCCTCACCGAGCATTTCCACTACTGGACCAAGCATGTGCGCCTGAACGCCATCATCCAGCCCGAGCAGTTCGTGGAGATCGGCGATGCGCTCGGCAAGGAGCTCGGCATCGCCAGTGGGGACACGGTGAAGGTCAGCTCCAACCGCGGCTACATCAAGGCCATCGCGGTCGTCACCAAGCGCCTGAAGGCGCTCGAGATCGAGGGCAAAACGCTGCATCACGTCGGCATTCCCATCCACTGGGGCTTCAAGGGGTTGGCGAAGCCGGGCTTCCTCGCCAATACCCTCACGCCCTTCGTGGGCGATGCGAACTCGCAGACACCGGAGTCCAAATCGTTCCTGGTCAAGGTCGAGAAAGCTTAGGGACGGACCGCCATGGCATTGCAATCTCTCGACATCGTGCGGCGCTCGGCGACTACGACGCGCTCACCGCAGATTCGCCAGGCCCCGGCCGGCGGCGGCGTCGCCAAGCTCATCGACACCACCAAGTGCATCGGCTGTAAGGCCTGCCAGGTGGCCTGCATGGAGTGGAACGACCTGCGCGACGAGATTGGCACCAATATCGGGCAGTACCAGAACCCACACGACTTAAGTGCGAGCAGCTGGACGCTGATGCGTTTCGCCGAGGTCGAGAATCCCAAGGGCGATCTGGAATGGCTGATCCGCAAGGACGGCTGCATGCACTGCGCCGATCCGGGCTGTCTGAAGGCCTGCCCCTCCCCGGGCGCGATCGTGCAGTACGCGAACGGCATCGTGGATTTCCACGAAGAGAACTGCATCGGCTGCGGCTACTGCGTCACCGGCTGCCCCTTTGATATTCCGCGCATCTCAAAGAAAGACCACAAGGCCTACAAGTGCACGCTGTGTTCGGATCGCGTCGCAGTGGGTCTGGAACCGGCCTGCATCAAATCCTGCCCGACCGGTGCCCTGGTGTTCGGGACCAAAGAAGACATGCAGCAGCATGCCGCGGAGCGCGTCGAGGACCTGAAAAGCCGTGGCTTTGAGCACGCGGGGCTCTACGACCCGGCCGGCGTCCACGGCACGCACGTCATGTATGTGCTGCACCACGCCGACCAACCGCAGCTATACAGTGGCCTGCCGCAGGACCCGCATATCAGTCCGACCGTGCGCCTGTGGAAGGGGTTCGCGAAGCCGCTGGGGGTTGCGCTGATGGCATTCGCCGCGCTCGCGGGCTTCTTTCACTACATCCGGGTCGGACCGGATGAAACCGACGAGCACGACGAGGCCGCGGCGGACGCGGCCAGCCAACGTCCGGAGAAACCCTGATGAGCGCCACACCGCAGTTCAACGAAGCGGACCGTGCCGGCGCACACCCGCGCCGCGACTTGATCGTGCGCTACGACGCCGGGGAACGCACCAATCACTGGCTCGGGGCCATCGCTTTCGTGCTGGCCGCCCTCTCGGGCCTGGCGTTGTTTCATCCGGCACTTTTCTTTCTCAGCAACCTGCTTGGCGGGGGCCCCTGGACGCGCATCCTGCACCCCTATCTGGGGCTGGCCATGTGCCTGTTGTTTGTTTTCCTGGGATCGAGAGTTGCGCGCGACAACCGCATGCAACCGCGGGACTGGCAGTGGCTGCGGCAGTACCGCGACGTCATCGAGAATCGCGAGGACCGGCTGCCCGAAGTCGGCCGTTACAACGCCGGGCAGAAGCTGGTCTTCTATTCCGTCGTGGCGTGTCTGACGCTGCTTTTGCTAACAGGCCTCATCATTTGGCGCGTATACACTGCGGACTATTTCTCCGTCGGCGTCATCCGCCTGGGCTCCGTGCTACACGCGATCGCAGCCTTGGTGCTGATCTGTACCATCATCGTGCACGTGTACGCGGCGATCTGGGTTAAGGGCTCCGTGCGCGCCATGACGCGTGGCACCGTAACGCCCGGCTGGGCGTGGAAGCATCACCGTGCCTGGTTCCGCGAGATCATGAGTCATGCAAAGAATCCTCGATCCCGCCCAGATTGAGGCGTACGCCCACAGGTCTATCCCGCGTCTGCGGCTTGCCGACCCCGCGACTCTTTATCTCGGGCGCGCCGAGCGGCTGCGCGCGCTGAGTGCCGGCCATGCGATCGGCGATTACCTGCAGTTGATCGCCTCGCTGTGCGAGGCCCAGCATCGGGTGAGCATCAGCTGGCCCGACCTGCCGGAACCGGCGTGCACGGACCCCGAGCAACTGTCGTCGCGGATAGCGCGTGCCCGCGCCCATGGATTGCCGGTTCTGCAGGCATCGGCATGGTCCCGCGACGCGCGCTGGCGCGCGCTGCTCGGGGAGCTGTGCGAATCGCTGCGCGCTCGGGCACCGGCGGCCGCGCGCTCGGTGTGCGCGCGTTTGGTGGACGAAGAACCCGCGCGGCTTGAGGCCCAGGCTGATCGCCTGCTGGGCGTAGGTCCCGGGGTCACCGACTTGCAGGCGGCACCCTTTCTCATGGCGGCGCTGCAGGTGTACTGGCTGTGCCTGGTGCAGACCCTCGAGAGCGGCACCGCCACCTCGCTGCAGAATCCCCCGGCCGATGCGGCAATGGCCGGGGTCTGCCCCATGTGCGGCACGGCACCGGTCGCCAGCGTGGTGCGCGCGGATGCGCAGTACCAAGGCTATCGGTATCTGCACTGTGCGCTGTGTGCCACGGAGTGGCACCTGGTGCGCATCAAGTGCACCCACTGTCTGGCGAGCGAGGGCATTCATTACCACTATGTCGAGGGGGGCTCGGAGGCGATCCGGGCGGAGAGCTGCGATACCTGCCGTACCTATCGCAAGATTCTCTACCACGAGAAAGACCCGGCCGCGGAGCCGGTCGCGGATGACCTCGCCAGCCTGTCACTGGACCTGCTCATGGGTGCTGAGCGCTACCAACGCGCCTGCGGCAACCCGTTTCTCTGGCAGCCGCCGGACCGCCTGAGTCGCTAGCCTTCGGCCGATCGCCGCGCACCCCCCGAACGCTTACACTCCTCGGGGTTATGAACGATTCGCAGCGGCCCGCGCTCCCCGTGCGGCCCTCAGATATCCCCTCCCTTGACCGGCTGCTCCGGGAGCCCGCGCTCGCGGGTCTGCTGGCCGGCTTCGGTCGCTCCGAGCTGACCGCCGCCCTGCGCCTGCAGCTCGAGACGCTTCGCCGGCGCGCGCTCGCCGGACGCGCCGCGCGCGCTGAGATCAGCACGCCGGCGATTGCCCACGCAGTCGAAGAACGGCTGCGCGCGCGTCAGCATCCGAGCCTGCGGGCGGTCTTCAATCTAACCGGCACCGTTCTGCACACCAACCTCGGGCGCGCACCGCTGCCGGAGGAGGCCCTCGAAGCGCTGCTGCGCTGTGCGGGGACCGCGGTCAACCTGGAATACGATCTCGCCTCGGGAGGTCGCGGCGATCGCGACGCCCACGTGGAGGCGCTCTTGTGCGAGCTGACTGGCGCCGCGGCAGCCACCGTAGTCAATAACAACGCGGCCGCCGTGCTTCTCATACTGAGCGGCCTTGCCGCGCGGCGGGAAGTGTTGGTTTCACGTGGGGAACTGGTGGAAATCGGCGGCGCGTTCCGCATCCCCGACATCATGCGCCAGGCGGGCGCGCGGCTGATCGAGGTCGGCACCACCAATCGCACGCGGCTCAGTGACTACGAAGGGGCGCTCAGCGCGCGTTCGGCACTTCTGATGAAGGTGCACACCAGCAACTACGTGATCCAGGGCTTCACCGAAAGCGTCGCGCTGGACACACTCGCGCGCTTGTGCCGGGCACGCGAACTACCCCTTGTCGCTGACCTCGGCAGCGGCTCGCTGGTCGATCTCGAGGAGTGGGCGCTTCCGCACGAACCGACCGCCCGCGAGACGCTCGTCGCGGGTGCGGATCTGGTGTGCTTCAGCGGCGACAAGCTCCTGGGTGGCCCGCAGGCCGGAATCGTAGTGGGTCGCGCCGACCTGGTCGCGCGACTGAAGAAGCACCCACTAAAACGTGCGCTGAGGGTCGGCAAGCTGCCGCTCGTCGCGCTCGAGGCGGTGCTGGCGCTGTACCGGAGGCCCGAGCACCTCGGCGAACGATTGACCGCGCTGCGACTATTGAGCCGGCCGGCGGCCGCAATCGAGCAGCAGGCGCAGCGACTGCTCGCGAGCGTGCAGAAGGCCCTGGGGGAACCCTACGAGGTGGGCACTGCAGCGGTGAGCAGCCAGATCGGCAGCGGCGCTCTGCCGGTGGGTCTGCTGCCGAGTTACGCACTGCATGTTCGG
>DATHMN010000010.1:0-3625 GCA_035487135.1 Steroidobacteraceae bacterium
ATCCCCTTCTTCTACTGGTACCAGATGCTCTGGGTGCTGGTAAGCGCGCTGCTGACCGCAAGCGTCTATTTCGCCACCAAGAAATAACCACTGCAGTTCACTCTGAGGGGGACGCGATGCAGCACGTGAACTGGGTGGCGCTCGGCATCTTCGTGGTGCTGTTCGGCTTCATTACCTGGCTGGGTTTCGCTGCCGCGCACTGGCGCAAGGGTGACCTCGACCAGCTGCACGAGTGGGGCCTGGGCGGGCGCCGCTTCGGCACGCTGATCACCTGGTTCCTGGTCGGCGGTGACCTGTATACCGCCTACACCTTCATCGCCGTGCCGGCGCTCGCCTTCGGCGCGGGCGCCGTCGCGTTTTTCGCCGTGCCCTACACCATCCTCATCTATCCGATCCTGTTCCTGGTGTTTCCGCGCCTCTGGCACGTGTGCCACAAGCACAACTACATCACCGCCGCCGACTTCGTGCGCGGCCGCTTCGGCAATCGCTGGCTGGCACTGGCGGTCACCATCACCGGGATCATCGCCACCACCCCCTACATCGCGCTGCAATTGGTCGGTATTCAGGTCGTGATCGGCGCCATGGGCGTCTCCGGCAGTGGCTGGGTCGCCCACCTGCCGCTGTTCATCGCCTTCGCCGTCATGGCCGCGTTCACCTATTCCAGCGGTCTGCGCGCACCGGCATCGATTGCCATCGTGAAGGACATCCTGATCTACATCACCGCCTTCGCGGCCATCATCATTATTCCTATCCACCTCGGCGGATTCGGCAAGATCTTCGCCGCGGTACCGGACGCCAAGCTGCTGCTGGCGGTCCCGGGCGCTCACAGCACTGGCGCTTACAGCGCCTACGCCACGCTGGCGCTGGGCTCGGCGTTGGCGCTGTTCCTCTATCCGCATTCGCTCACCGGCATTCTCGCCGCGAGCAGCGGCGGCGCCATCCGCCGCAACGCCGCCATGCTGCCGGGCTACTCGTTCGTACTGGGACTGCTGGCGCTGCTCGGGTTCTTCGCGATCGCCGCCGGCGTCAAGGACCTGCCGGAGTTCGCCGCGGGCTTCAAGGAGTTCGGCAATAACTTCGCGGTACCGGCTCTCATGCTGCATTCGTTCCCGGCCTGGTTCGTCGGCGTCGCCTTTGCCGCGGTGGGTATCGGCGCGCTGGTGCCCGCGGCCATCATGTCCATCGCCGCCGCCAACCTCTACACGCGCAACATCCATCGCGAGTTCATCAATCGCAATCCGAGCGCCAAAGAGGAAGCCCAGATCGCCAAGTGGGTCTCTCTCATTGTCAAAGTGGGCGCGCTGGGTTTCATCCTGCTGGTACCGACCAAGTTCGCGATCAACATGCAGCTGCTCGGCGGTATCTGGATCATCCAGACGCTGCCGGCCGTCATGCTCGGCACCTTCACCCGCTGGTTCAACCCCTGGGCGCTGCTCGTGGGCTGGGCGGTCGGCATCATCGCCGGCACGTCGATGGCGATCGCGGCCCACCTCACGCCAACCTTCCCGCTGGCCTTCGCCGGGGCGACTTTCCCCGGCTACACCGCTTTCTACACTCTTCTCGCGAATCTGCTGCTGGCAGGCGTGCTGACGCCGCTGTTCAATGCCCTCGGCCCGCGCGCCCCGGATGAAACCGTAGCGGCGGACTATCACGCCTGACGGGGTTAGCGGTGGCCAGCGTGCTGCGAGTGGGCGCCCTCGCCCTGTGCGGGCTCACCGCCGCGTGCCACGGCGCACAGCCGCCGCCCGCCCCGGACTATGCGCAGCCGGCCAGCTGGGCTGCATGGCCCGGCAGACTCGGCGCTGCCGACAGCGTGCCGCAGGGCATCGTCGATCCGGCGCTGCCCGCTGAGCAGCAGGCGGACGTGTTCTTCATTCACCCGACGACCGACCTGTCGCTCGCTATCGGCAATGCGCGCTATGACGAACCCGGCAGCACCGGCACGCGCATCGAACACGGCGTGCTGCGCTATCAGGCGAGCACCTTCAATGGCTGCTGCCGCATCTACGCGCCTCACTATCGGCAGGCCTCGATCGGTGCCTTCCTCAAATCCGACCAGCCTGCCGCGCTGGCCGCTTTGGAACTCGCCTATGGCGACGTGCAGCGCGCGTTCGATTACTACCTGGCTCATGAGAATCACGGCCGGCCGTTCATCATCGCCAGCCACAGCCAGGGGTCGCTGCATGCGCTGCGCCTGTTGCAGGCGCGCGTGGCCGGCAAGCCGTTACAGGCGCAGCTGGTCGGCGCCTATGTGATCGGCGCCTTCGTCCCACTCGCGCTCGAGAATAGCGGGCTCAAGGTCTGCCGCGCGCCGCACGACACCGGCTGCATCATCGTCTGGAACAGCGTGAGCCGAGGCAGCGATGACAGCCCGCGCGAGAACCGCGGCCTGATGTGGCTCGCTGGCCGCTACCAGTCGGCCAGCGGCGCGCAGCTGGTGTGCGTCAACCCGCTCAACTGGGCCGAGGGCGGCACCGCTGCGGCGGCGCTCAACCGCGGGGCGGTTCCCGCCTCCGGCAGCGAGGGTGCGCTGCCGGCGCCGCTTGTCGGACTCACGGGCGCCGCCTGTCATGGCGCACACCTCGAGGTCGACATTCCGTTCGGCGCGCGCCAGGGATTCCGTGACACGCTCAGCCTGTTCGGCAGCTACCACGTGTTCGACTACAACCTCTTCTACATGAACGTTCGCGACAACGCGAAGGAGCGGGTGCTCGCTTTTCGCGGCAGCGCGCAGGCCGAGTGAGGTCGGCGGCCGCGGATTTCCTTACACTTCTGTCATAGGGTGAGGGGTATGGTATCGGTTGACTTGCCGGCGGACGCAACGGAAAATCCGCGCGCTGCATAGCATACCCGGTACCCTATAGGTCGATGGGTGCCGGAACCGGCAGCGCGTGCGTGACCCACGCGGCCGGTCGCGGCGGCAGCGGCGGGCTGCGGTGCCGGTCTCGCAGCGCATCAATGCCGATGCACGACGTCCCGTCACAAATGTGCAACTACAATTAGCGGTTTGTCGGAAGCAAGCGCCATGGAAACACCCGAAACCGAGCACCCGGTCAACCCGCGCGGACGAGCCTTCTTCTGGGGCGGCATCATCCTGGGTCTGCTGCTACTGCTGCTACTGCTCACGCACGGTTTCGGACTGTTGCGCGCACCGCCGGAGGCGCCGGCGCAGCCCGCGCTGGTACACCAGGGTGACAAGATCTTCGTGCCGCAGAACTCCCCGCTACGGCAGCGCCTCACGGTCGAAGCGGCTGCCGCCGAGAACAAGAGCATCGTCGTGGTGGCGCCCGGCATCGTCGAGGCCGATCCGGCCCGCACCATCAGCGTGCTGCCGCCCGGAGCCGGCCGGGTGCACGAACTCAAGGTGGCGCTGGGCGACTGCGTGAGCAGCGCTCAGGTCCTGGCACTCATCGATTCGCCCGATCTGGCACAGGCCTACGACGACAACGATAAGGCCGCGAGCCTGGCGCGGCTCAACGCCAAGATCCTCAAGTACCAGGAAGAGCAGTTCAAGATCGGCGCTGCGGCGCAGCGCGATCTCGACCAGGCGCGCAGCGACAACGAGCAGGCCGCGGCCGAATACACGCGCACCCGCGCGCACCTGCGCGCCATGGGCGCGCAGGAG
>DATHMN010000011.1:0-2594 GCA_035487135.1 Steroidobacteraceae bacterium
CAGGCGATCCTACAAGCTGATGATCGTCGACGACTCGAACATCATGCGCCGGCGCATCGAGCGCTCGCAGCAGTTCGAGGAGCTGCAGCTGGTCGGCACGGCCGGCAACGGCTTCGAGGCGCTCGAGCTGTTCAAACGGACCGATCCGGACGTGGTGACCATGGACCTCACCATGCCGCGCATGGACGGCATTGAATGCATCGGACAGCTGGTCGCCCTGAAGCCGGCGGTGCGCATCCTGGTGATATCGGCGCTCGCCGACAAGGCGACCGCGGTCGAGGCCATGGAGAAGGGCGCCAACGGTTTCCTCAACAAGCCGTTCACCGACCGGCAGCTGAACGAAGCCATCGCGGAGCTGATGCGCTAGCTGCAGCGCACCTCGCCACCTCAGGAACACCGCGCCATGCTGTACGAACAGGAGCTCAAGACCTTCGTCGAAGGGACGACGAATTTCTTCGAGGTGGCCGCACAACAGGCGGCCACCATCGGCTCACCGTACCTGATGGAAGGCTCGCCGGCGGTGCATGAGTACACCGGCATCATCAACATCTCGGGCAAGCGCGAGGGGGCGGTTTACTTCACCGCTCCCAAGGCGATGCTGACCGTGCTGCTGATGAAGATGCAGGAGAACGACTTCAGCCACGAGACCATGAAGGACCTGGTGGGGGAAGTAGCCAACACCATCTCGGGCAACGCGCGTCGTGACTTCGGCCGCGATTTCGTGATCTCGGTGCCGAGCGTGCTGTCCGGCGAGAAACCGGAGCTGGCGCACAAGCCCGGCCAGCGCGCCTTCATCATCCCGATCAACTGGCGCAGCCACTCGGCGAAGCTGGTGGTGTCGCTGACCTGAGCGCTAGCTGGCGGCGCTCGCCGGCGTCTCCTCGTCGGCGCGCAGCCGGTAGCCGAGCCCGGTCTCGGTCAGAAGGTAACGCGGCTGCCGCGGGTCCGGCTCGAGCTTGGCGCGCAGGTTCTTGATGCACACCCTGAGGCTGCGCGAGTCGTCCTGGCGCTGCGGCCCCCACACCTCGCGGATCAGCTGACGCTGCGTGACGATGCTGCCGAGGTGGCGCGCCAGGCAGGCGAGCACGCGGTACTCGAGCGGCGTCAAGTGCACTTCGCCCGCCGCTGCGCGCGCCTCGCGCCGGGCGAGGTCGACGCGCAGCGCAGCGAACTGCAGCTGGGCTGCGGGCGCGGCGCCGCGCACGTCGCGGCGCAGCGCCGCGCGCAGCCGCGCCAGCAGCTCGGGCGCACTGAAGGGCTTGGTGACGTAGTCGTCCGCGCCGGCATCGAGCGCGGCGATCTTCTGCTCCTCCATAGTGCGCGCCGACAGCACCACGATCGGCACCTGCGACCAGCCGCGCACGCGGCGGATCACGTTCAGACCGTCCTCGTCGGGCAGGCCCAGATCGACCAGCAGCAGGTCCGGCTTGTGGCTGCGCGCCTCGATCTCGGCGCGCTGCGCGGTGTCGGCTTCGATGCAGCGGTAGCCGTGCGCTTCGAGCAGCACGCGCAGCACCCGGCGGATGTCCGGCTCGTCCTCGACGATCAGCAGCTGGTGCATCGCCTGGGTCACGCGGCGCCCTCGGTGCACGGCAGCGTGAAGGTGAGGCGCGCCCCGCCGCCCGGGCGGCGCTGCGCCTCGATCTCCCCGCCGTGAGCGCGTACCACCGCCTGGCAGATGGCCAGCCCCAATCCCACGCCCACCACGGTGCCCTCGTCGCTGCCGCGCTGAAACTTGTCGAACAGCCGCGCCGGATCCCCTGCCGGCAGCCCCGGGCCCTCGTCGTCGAGCGTCACACGCACGAAATCGCGCTCCGGCTCGACTGCGGCCGACAGCGTGGCGCGCGTGCCGGGCGGGGTGTACTTGGCTATGTTGTCGAACAGGTTGGTGAACACCTGCACGATCAGCGTGGCGTCGACCCACACCGGCGGCAGCTCCGCGGGCAGATGCACCTCGATGCGGTGGCCGGCGAGCTTGTCGCTGTAGGCGCTGAGCGCGCTGCCGACCAGGTCATCGAGCATCTGCCAGTCGCGCCGCAGCACCACCTGGCCCGATTCCAGGCGCACCAGCTCAAGAACGTTCGTGACCAGCTCCGACATCTCGCGCGCCTTGGTCTCCACCGAGCGCGCCAGCTGCACCCGGGTCGCTTCGTCGAGACTGGCGCCGTGCTGCGCCAGCGTGCTGCCCGCGCCGGCGATCACCGCGAGCGGCGTGCGCAGGTCGTGGGAGATGGACGCGAGCAGCGTGTTGCGCAGCGTCTCACGCTCGGCGGCCAGGCTCGAGGCTTCCGCCACTTCCGCCAGGCGGGCGCGCTCCAGGGCGAGTGCGATCTGCCCGGCGAAGGTGCCGAGCAGGTGGCTCTGCTCGGGCAGCAGCACGCGCCGCACGTTGTTCGCCAGCACCGCCAGCACTCCCACCGTGCGCCGCTCGTCGCCGAGCGGCACGTACAGCCCGGGAGACGCCGGCAGCGTGTCGGAGCCGAGTCCGGCGCGGCGACCGTGATCGGCGACCCACTGCGCCACCGCGAGATCCGCGTGACGAAACGAGCTCTCCAGCGGCGGGTCGGTCGGGTAGCGCAGCTTGCCGCCGGCCG
>DATHMN010000012.1:0-5042 GCA_035487135.1 Steroidobacteraceae bacterium
CGGTGGCCTGATGGGCGATTTCGCGAGCCGCTTCACCGGCTCTTCGGATCTCTACGAAGCGAGCGGCCGCAAGCCTCACGCGAGCATCAACTTCGTCACTGCGCACGATGGCTTCACGCTCGAAGACCTGGTGAGCTACAACGACAAGCACAACGAAGCCAACGGCGAGGACAATCGCGACGGCCACGACCACAACCGCTCGTGGAACTGCGGTGTCGAGGGCCCCACCGACGATGCCGAGGTGCTCGCGCTGCGCCTGCGCCAGGAGCGCAACCTCATCGCCTCGCTCCTCCTGTCGCAGGGCGTGCCGATGTTCCTCGGCGGGGATGAGCTCGGGCGCACCCAGCGCGGCAACAACAACGCCTACTGCCAGGACAACGAGATCTCCTGGTTCGACTGGAACCCGGACGACAGGCGCCGGGATCTGCTGGAGTTCGTCGAGCGGCTGATTAAGTTCAGGCGGCGGCATCCGGTATTCAGCCGCCGCCGCTACGTGGCCGCCGATACGCTCACCGCGGATGGACTCAAGGAGATCATCTGGCTGAGTCCGGATGGACGGGAGATGACCGAAAGCGACTGGCAGCAGGATTTCGCGCGCTGCCTCGGTGTGTACCTGGCGGGCGGGGCCATCGAGCGGCGCGGGCGGCGCGGCGAGGCCATCCGCGACAGCAACTTCCTGCTGCTCTTCAATGCGCACCACGAGACGATCGCGTTCCGCCTGGCGGAGATGCTCGTCGGCAAGTCCTGGCGCACGCTGCTCGATACCGCCGCCGGCGATGCGTTCGCGCCCGCGCCGCCGCCGGCGGATGCGGTCTATGCGTTGCAGGGACGCTCGCTGGTGGTGCTCGAGGAGAGCGGCCCGCAGGCAGACACTGCGGCCGCGTGAGCATCGCCAGCGCCGTGCCGGCGGCTTAGAATGACTCGCGCCGCGGCCAACCACTGCGCGCTGCTGTGGCGGCGCGCGCGGCGCGCTCCTTCATGAGAATCGTCACTTACAACGTCAACGGCATCAGCGCGCGCCTCAACAGCCTGCTGCGCTGGCTCGGCGAGAGCAGCCCCGACGTCGTGTGCCTGCAGGAATTGAAAATACCCACGGAGCGATTCCCCGAAGGGGAGATCCGCCAGGCGGGCTACGGCGTGATCTGGCACGGACAGAAGAGCTGGAACGGGGTGGCCATCCTGGCGCGCGGCGCCGACCCGCGCGAGATCCGCCGCACGCTGCCGGGAGACCAGCAGGACGTGCACAGCCGCTACATCGAGGCGACGGTGCGCGGACTCACCATCGGCTGCCTGTACCTGCCGAACGGCAACCCGGCGCCGGGGCCGAAATTCGACTACAAGCTGCAATGGCTCGAGCGGTTCATCACGCACGCCGCGGCCCTCATCGCCGGCGGCACGCCGGTGGTGCTCGCCGGGGATTACAACGTGATTCCGACCGAGCGCGATGTGTACAAGCCCGAGCGCTGGGTGAACGATGCGCTCTTCCGGGTCGAGACGCGCGCGGCGTTCGCGCGCCTCATGAGTCAGGGATGGACGGATGCGTTGCGCAAGCTCCATCCGCACGAGCAGATCTATACGTTCTGGGATTACTTTCGCAACGCCTACCAGCGCGATGCGGGCCTGCGCATCGATCACCTGCTGCTGAGCCCGTCGGCGGCGCCGCGCCTGAGCGGCGCGGGCGTGGATCGCGCGGTGCGTGGCTGGGACAAGGCCAGCGATCACGCCCCGACCTGGGTGGAGCTGAAGGACGCGGGGTAACGCGCGCGGGTTTCCCGGGCGGCGCGGCGCTAAGCAGAGCGCCGCCGCCGCCCGGCTCCCATTGCCGCTAGTGGGCTGCCCTGGCGGCCTCGACCGCCTCGTGCAGCTCGCGCTCGGCCTGGTGCAGCAGTTCCTCGGCCTTCGCTCCGTGGCCGGCCATGTCGTAGTGATTCGCGGCCCGGGCGCGATCCATCTCGTGGATCGCTTCCAGCACGTGGTTGTGAACCTTGTCGAGATCGTGCCAGTCGTGCACCGGGTCGGCACAGGCCACACCGCCGGCGAACGACAGGGCGGTGGCGACAGCAAGCACAGCTTTCCTCATGTTGACTCCTTGGAAGTGGATGATCACCCGCAGCGCGCACCGCGGCCCGTCATGGGCAACAGCAGCGCCGCGCCGCGAAGTTTAGTCGGCCCGAGTTGACTGTCAACGTGTCGCCATCGGCAGATCCCGGCGTTTATGCAAGGTTCAGCCAGCGGCGATATTGCGTCGCGCTTTTCGCCAGGTGCGCCGCTGCGGCGGGGGCGCTGGCTTATTGCAGGGGCTGGATCTCGTGCCAGGAGCCGCTCGGTTGGGTGTTGGAGTTGACGACGTCGCCCACACCGTCGGTCCAGTAGCGCCCGGCAGGTCCGGTCCACACGCTGCGCGCCTGCCCGGTCATGGGATCGATGGTGGGCGTCACGCCGGTCAGCACGTTGCCGAAGCCCGCGACCTGCGCCGCCTGCGCCGCCTGATGGCGCTCGAAGGCACTCACCTGCTGGCGCATCGCCTGCATCTGCGTCTCGAACTGCTGCACCTGCTGGTTGAGCGCCGCCATGCGCTGCTGCTGTCGCGCGCGCTGGTACTCGAGGCCCTGCGAATCCATCTGCTTCTGGTACTGGATCCAATGCGGATTCAGCTGCAGTGTCTGCGCGCCCCGCAGCAGCACGGCGCGCGCCACCTGCACCTCGCTGGCCGGGGCGAAGAAGCTCGCGAGCGGCGTTACGCCCCAGATCGTCTGGTAGAGAGACGTGCGCGCCCAGGCGAAAGCGACGGCACCGCCCACTGCGCCGCGCTGCGCAGCATCGCAGCGGTAGGTGATCTGGCCGCTGGATGTCTGATCGGGACGGACCGGGCTCGGCACGAAGTCCGGCAGCGCCAGGCCGGAAGGGTTGGGGTCGCCCTGCGGGTTGCGGCACAGCTCGTGAAAACGCGCATGCGAATACAGAGTCGCAAACTCGGGTCCGCTGTGATAGCGCGCCACGACCATCTGCGCCTGCGCACCGAGATCGTAGATCTCCCCCGCGCGCTCGTGATACGGGCCGGGCAGCACGTAGCTCGGCACCGACACATCCCCCAGGCGCACGTTGATGCGCCCGTCCGGGGAAGTCATGTCGAGCATGGGGCGCGCATCCGAGAAACCCATGCGAAACATGCCGCCGCGGATGCTCCAGCCCTGCGGGACCTCGACTGCAAAGGCTTTCTCGGCCGGGTCGGTGAATTTCGTCCAGCTGATGCCGGCAGCGGCGGATGCAGGGGCGCCCTGCGCCGCGGCGTCCGCACGGCCGCAGCCGGCGAGCATGAAAACTGCGAGCAGCCCGGCAGCAGGCAGACGTACCGGCATGGTGACCCCCGTCGGATATCGTTTTGCCGGCGATCATTGCGCGGCGCGGCAGCGCCTGGCAAATCCACCCCCCACCGCAGCGTACTGGCGGCGTAATTGCTTGATTTTGCGGGCGCTGCATCGGGTCTGGCCGCCCGTCATGCATCACGCTTACCATCGGCGGCGATGAACGTGCCCCGCGTACTGTTGGCGCTCGCTGTCCTCGGTCCACTGCAGGTGCTCGTGCCGTGGCGGCAAGCCTCGGCCTCCGCCGATCAGCCGCCGAGGTTCGAAGTGGCGGGACCGGCGCCGGGAGCGTCCATGACTTTCATCGTCTACGGCGACACACGCTTTACCCAGCGCCCCGACGTCGTCAACGCGCCGGTGCGACGCGCCCTGGTTGCCAGGATCGCCAGCGAGAACCCGGTGGCGATCCTCATCGGCGGCGACCTCGTCTATACCGGCACCAACGAGGACGACTACGAGACTTACAAGACCGAGACCCGGGAATGGACCGACAAGCACATCCCGGTGTTTGTCGCACTCGGCAATCACGAGTTCAGGGGCTGCGAGGATGAGGTGGATCGGTGTCTCGCGAACTGGTGGAACGACGCTGCCCCGCCGGGGGAGAAGCCGTTCCGCTGGTACTCCGTGAGCCTCGGTCCGGCCATCCTGGCGCTGATCCTGGATTCCGATTCGCCGCTCAAGAGCGGTAGCGCGCAACGCAGCTGGTTCGAGCGGCAGATCGACAGCGCCGGGCCGCAGGTCAAATTCATACTGGTAGTGCTGCACTACCCTCCGGTCCGGGACCCTTTCTATCCCTCGGTGCGGGACGAGAAGGAGGTAGCACGCTATCTGTCAAAAACCGCGCCATCGCTTCACGAAAAGTTCGTAGTTGTCGGCAGCCACGAGCACAACTACGAACGCTACGCCAGGAAGGGCGTTACCTACCTCGTCAGCGGCGGCGGCGGCGCGAAGCCGGTGCCGGCATTTCGACTGTTCGGCGAGCTGTCGAAGCTCAAGACGGCAGTGAACTTTCACTACCTCCGCTTCGTGCTGCAGGGCGACACGCTGCGCGCAACCATGGTGCGCATTGATGCCGCGGGCGGCGGCGAAAGCGCCTGGACCGAGCCGGACCGGTTCGAGGTCCAGGCGAAGAAGTAGCCGGCTCAGTCAGCGCAGCGCTGCCAATTGCCGTCCGGCCCGGTAATCCACGATCCGGAATCCTTGAGCTCGCCGATTTCGTTGTAGTGATTCACCAGCAGCACCGGTGAACCGCGCTCGCGCGAGCGAGCCAGCGACATCTCGCAGGTAAAGAGGATCATCTCCAGACTGCTGGCCCAGCAGACCCACACCCGCCCCTCCTGCTTCGCCCGGATGACGATCACCTGCAGTTGCGCGGGAAGCTCGGCGGCGTTACGGATCTGAAAGCTGTCCTTCGGCAGGTAACTGCCGCGTGAGATCAGCAGATCCAGCAGCCGCTCCACCTGCGAGGGCTGCTGGATCTTGCGCAAGCGTACGGTTTCCATGACGGTCGATTTCCTTTGCCGCTGTTCCTGAAGGCTGGCCGCGCAGCGCGGCCGATCAGCCCGGGGGTCCGTGGCCATTGCCGTCCTGACGCGCCTGCACGGTCCCGGGAGGCGAGGCATGCGTCGCGATCTTGATGACGACGAGATCACGAACCCGGCCCTGCACCGCGTCGAC
>DATHMN010000013.1:0-57373 GCA_035487135.1 Steroidobacteraceae bacterium
TCGCTGCGCCAGGCGCTCGCCGCCGAGGGTTTCGTGCTCGGCAAATTCGCCATCTTTCACAAGCCGGACGAGGCGCAGCGTGCGGTGCTGTCGGCGGCCAGCCTCAACCGTCCCGGCACCTTCGACATGGACACCATGGACTCGCAGCACTACGGCGGCCTGTCACTGTTCGCCGTGCTGCCCGGGCCGAAAGACCCGCCGCAGACCTTCGATGAGCTGGTGTTTACCGCGCGCAGCCTGAACGAGCGTCTGCACGGGGTGCTGCAGGACGAGGAGGGCAGTCCGCTCACGCCGGCGCGGGTCGCGCTGCTGCGCGAACAGCTGCAGGCCGCCTGGTGAGCGCGGCTGCGGCGGCGCGGGCCGCCGAGCTGCGCGCGCTGATCACGCAGCACGACTATCGCTACTACGTCCTCGATGACCCGCTGATCGCGGACGCCGAGTACGACCGCCTGCTGCGCGAGCTGCGCGCGCTCGAGGCGGCACAGCCGCAACTGATCACCCCCGACTCGCCCACCCAGCGGGTTGCCGGCACGCCGAGCAGCGCCTTCGGCGAAGTCGTGCACCAGGTGCCGATGCTGTCGCTCGACAACGCCTTCAGCGCGGAGGATGTGGAGGCTTTCGACCGCCGCATCCACGAGCGCTTGGGCGTGACTGGCGCGCTCGACTACGTCGCAGAGCCGAAGTTGGACGGGCTCGCGGTGACCGTGATTTACCGCGCCGGCCTGCTGGAGCGCGCCGCCACCCGTGGCGATGGCGTGAGCGGCGAGGACGTGACCGCCAACGTGCGCACCATCCGCGGCGTGCCGCAGCGGCTGCGCGGCACGGCGCCAGCGCTGCTGGAAGCGCGCGGCGAGGTGTTCATGCCGCTGGCAGGCTTTGAGCGCATGAATGCGCAGGCGCGTGAGCGCGGCGAGAAGGTGTTCGTCAATCCGCGCAACGCGGCCGCCGGCAGCCTGCGCATGCTCGATGCGCGCATCACTGCGGCGCGGCCGCTCAGCGTCAACTTCTACGGGCTGGGAGCGCTCGAGGGCGCCGCACCCCCGGCGAGCCAGCACGCGCTGCTGGAGTTTCTGCGCCACCACGGCCTGCCGGTCTCGGCCGAGGCGCACACCGTACACGGCGTGGCCGGCTGTCTGGAGTACTACCGCGACATGGGTGAGCGGCGCGCGCAGCTGCCGTACCAGATCGACGGCGTGGTCTATAAGCTCGATGCGCGCGCCGACCAGGAGCGGCTCGGCTTCCTGTCGCGCGCGCCGCGCTGGGCGATCGCGCACAAGTTTCCCGCCGATGAAGCCTTCACCGCAGTGCGCGGCATCGAGTTTCAGGTCGGCCGCACCGGCGCGCTCACGCCGGTGGCGCGCCTCGAGCCGGTGTTCGTGAGCGGCGTGACCGTGAGCAACGCGACCCTGCATAACATCGACGAAGCGCAGCGCAAGGACGTGCGCGTGGGCGATACCGTCGTGGTGCGCCGTGCCGGCGATGTGATCCCGGAAGTGGTGAGCGTGGTGCTCGACAAGCGTCCGCCGGGGACGGTCGCGGTGCAGCTGCCGCAGTTCTGCCCGGTCTGCAATTCGCAGGTGTTGCGTGTCGAGGGCGAGGCGGCCGCACGCTGCACCGGCGGCTTCAGCTGCCGCGCGCAGCGCCAGGAGGCGCTGCGCCATTTCGCCGGCCGGCGCGCGCTCGACATCGAGGGGCTGGGCGACAAACTGGTCGAGCAGCTGGTCGCACAGGATCTGGTGCGCTCACCGGCGGACATCTACGCCCTCACGCTTGAACAGCTGACGCAACTCGAGCGCATGGGGGAGAAATCGGCCGCGAATCTGCGCGCGGCGATCGAACGCAGCAAACAGACGACGCTGCCGCGGCTGCTCTATGGCCTGGGGATCCGCGACGTCGGCGAGGCGACCGCGCTCGCGCTCGCGCGTCACTTCGGCACGCTCGAGCGGCTCATGGCCGCAGACGCCGCCACCATACAGCAGGTTCCCGATGTCGGCCCGGTGGTGGCGGCCCAGGTGGCAGCGTTCTTCGCTTCCGCCGATCACCGCAGCGTCATCCATGATCTGCAGCAGCAGGGCCTCACATGGGCGGAGGTTGCGCGCGCGCCGGAGTCCGCGGCGCTCGCCGGCCGCACCTTCGTCATCACGGGGACGCTGCCCAGCATGACGCGCGAACAGGCGCAGGAAGAACTCACTGCCCGCGGCGCCAAGGTCGCTGGCAGTGTCTCCAAGAAAACCAGCTTCGTGGTCGCCGGCAGCGATGCCGGCAGCAAACTCGCCAAGGCGCAGGCCCTCGGCGTGCCGGTGATCGATGAGGCGCAGTTGCGCGAGTTGTTGAGCGGGGATCACCCCTGAAAGAGGGGACGGCGGCGCGCCCCGCCGTCCCTATGGGGTGTCCGTTCTACTTGGGCGGCGGGGCTGCGGCAGGTGCCGGAGTCGGCGCCGGCGCCGGCGCGGCTGGCGGAGGCGGTGTCGCAGCAGGGGCGGTACTGCCGGCGGCAGGCGCCGGGCCCGCGCCAGGTGCGCCCTGGTCGAGGAACTTCTGCACCTTGGCGTCCTTCATGAGCTCATCGACGTAGGCGCGGAACCTCTTCTGCTCCACCGACTGCTCGAGGCGCTGACGCACCTGATCGAACGGCGGCGGGGTCGTGTCGCGCGTGTCGAGCAGCTGAATCACATGCCAGCCGAACTGCGTCTGCACCGGCTGGTGGGTGTACTCACCGGGCTTGAGCGCCACCACCGCGCCGGCGAACGCCGGCACCATGCGCCCGGGCGCGAACCAGCCGAGATCGCCTCCGCTGTTCTTGGACGGGTCGAGCGAATCCTGCTTGGCCAGTACCTCGAATTTCTCGCCCTTATCCAGCTGCTGGATGATCTGCTTAGCGGTCGCCTCGCTCGACACCAGGATGTGGCGCGCGTGGTATTCCGTCTTGGGCATCGCCGAGAGCTGCGTCTGGTACTCGGCGCGCAGCTCTTCCTCGGTCGGCTTCTTGTCCTTGAGATAACGCTGTTCCACGGCCTGGGCGAGCACGTTGGTGCGTGTCAGCTGCAGCAGGAACGGCGTGTCCCCGCTCTTATCGAGACCGTCCTTGATGGCCTGATCGGCAACCACGCGGCCGGCCACCAGGTTGTCGAGCACGATGCCGCGCTGCTGTGCGGTGAGGTCGGCGGAGCTTTTGCCGTTGGTCGCGCCTTTGACGGCGAACTCGAACATATCCCGGCTGATGGGCTCACCGTTGACCGTCGCCACCGGAGGCGAGTTGTCCACCGGGGCGGTGGGGGCGGTCGTCTTGGGCTGGCACGCGGCGAGCGCGGCGAGCGTGACGGCGAGGAACAGAAGGCGCGAATGATTCATACGGGTTTTCCGATGTGACAGCGAATGGATGAAGAAAGTGACTTAGGAGTGCAGTGACGATGTCGGGGGCGCGCCGGCGGCGCTGCTCAGCTGCTCCTCGGGGGTGCGCGCGCTGATATTGAGCGCGTGCAGCGTGCCATTCTCGAATAGCGGCGCGAGCGCGGCGTACACCAGCCGATGGCGCTCCAGCTGCGAGCGGCCGCGGAAAGCGGTCGCCACCAGCGCCACCTGGAAATGGCGGCCGCCGCGAGCGCCGGCGTGCCCGGCGTGGCGCGCACTGTCGTCGACGAGCTCGAGCGCGAGCGGCGAGAGCGCACGCTCGAGCGCGGCGCGGATCTCACGGTCCAGCGGCGCGTTCACTGCGACCCCGGCGGCGCGGGTGCTGGCTGCGCCAGCGGTGTCGCGCGGCTGTAGAGCCAGAACACCTGGGCGGCCATGAACGCGAAGATGAGCAGCGCGACTCCGAACAACTTGAAGTACACCCAGGTGCGCTCGCTCGCGCCGTAGACGAAAACCAGATTGAGCCCGCCCAGGAGCGCGTAGAAAACACCCGACCAGCCGTTGACGCGCCGCCACAGCGGCTCGCTCACCTGCAGCTGACTCTCCAGCGCCGGACCGAGGAAGCGCTCGGCCAGCGTGCGCCCGCCGATCCAAAAGGTGGCGAAGAACGCCGCGCTCACCAGCCAGCACAGGATCGTGAGCTTCCACTGGATGAACAGGCGGTTGTGCAGCAGCAGCGTCGCGCCGCCGAAGATCAACACCAGCACCGTGGAGAGTGCGTGCATCGCTGGGATGCGCCGGCCGCGCAGCCAGTCGAAGCCGCACAGCAGCAGCATCGCCGCCATGAGCACCGCCGTGGCGACGTACAAGCCGCGCAGCGAATACGCCACGAAGAACGCCACCAGTGGCGCGAAAGCGAGCACAGCCTGCATGAAGGAAGCTAAGTGTCTGAAAGGAGACGGTATACGGCGCCAAAGGGCCGCGTATATTGTCACGCGCCGCCGCTAACTTCCATGGGCAGGCGACTTTGGGCAAAAACCCCGCATGGCCGAGTTTCTCGAGTTACATCCGGTCGATCCGCAGCCGCGCCTGGTGCGCCGCGCCGCCGAGATCGTGCGCGCCGGGGGGCTGATCGCCTATCCCACCGACTCCTGTTATGCCTTCGGTTGGCACATCGGTGACAAGCACGCGCTCGAGCGCGTCCGGCGCTTGCGCCAGGCCGACCGTCATCATCATTTCACCCTGGTGTGTGCCGATCTCGCCGAAGTCGGCCGTTTTGCGCGCCTCGAGACCTGGCAGTTCCGCATGCTGCGCGCCTGCCTGCCGGGTCCTTATACGTTCCTGCTGCGCGCCACGCGCGAGACGCCGCGCCGCCTGCAACACGAGCGCCGGCGCACCATCGGAGTGCGCATCCCGGATCACCGCGTGGTGCGCATGCTGCTCACGGAGCTCGCCGAGCCGCTGATGAGCTCGACGCTGCTGCTCGCCGCGGATGAGACACCGCTGACGGCCGCGCGCGACATCCAGGCGCGTCTCGAGCACGAGGTCGACGCGATTCTTGACGGCGGCGACTGCGGCATCGAGCCCACCACCGTCGTTGATCTGTCGGTGAGCCCGCCGCTGGTGGTGCGCCAGGGCAAGGGCAAGCTCGGTCCGATCACGGGGCGTGCGCTATAATTCGCGCTGTGAGCCACCGCCGCACCGCTTCCACGTGAGTTCGCCCGCGCCGGCCCGGCGCGTCCTGTCCGGCATGCGGCCCACCGGTCGTCTGCACCTGGGGAATTATCACGGTGCACTGCGCAACTGGGTCGAGCTGCAGTACCAGTACGAGTGTTTCTTCTTCGTCGCCGACTGGCACATGCTCACCACCGGCTACGCCGACACCTCGCAGCTGCAGGAGCACGTGCGCGAGGTGCTGATCGACTGGCTGGCCGCGGGTCTCAACCCCGGGGTCGCCACCCTGTTCATCCAGTCACACGTGCCCGAGCACGCGGAGCTGCACCTGTTGCTGTCGATGATCACGCCGCTCGGCTGGCTGGAGCGCGTACCGAGCTACAAGGATCAGCAGGAGCAGCTGAAGGAGCGCGATCTTGCCACCTACGGCTTCCTCGGCTACCCGCTGCTGCAGAGCGCCGACATCCTGGTGTACCGCGCCGCCTACGTGCCGGTGGGTGAGGACCAGGTGGCGCACGTGGAGCTGACGCGCGAGACCGCCCGCCGCTTCAATCACCTCTATGGGCGCGAGCCGGATTTCGAGGCCAAGGCCGAGCGCGCCGTGAAAAGTCTCGGCGGCCGCAACGCGACCAACTACCGCACCCTGCGCCGCACCTTTCAGGAGACCGGTGACACCGAGGCGCTGCAGCGCGCGCAGGCGCTGGTGCAGAGCAATAACCGCATTACCGTCGCGGATCGCGAGCGGCTGCTCGGCTTCCTCGAGGGCACCGGGGTGGCGATCCTGCCCGAGCCGCAGGTGCTCTTGACCGCCACCCCCAAGGTGCCGGGGCTCGATGGCCGCAAGATGTCCAAGTCGTACGGCAACACCATCGGGCTGCGCGAGGACCCGGAGGTGGTGACGCAGAAGCTGCGCGCCATGAAGACCGATCCGGCGCGCGTGCGCCGCACCGATCCGGGCGACCCGGAGAAGTGCCCGGTGTGGGACCTGCACAAGATCTACTCGGATGAGGCGACGCGCCAGTGGGTGGAAGCCGGCTGCCGCAGCGCCGGCATCGGCTGCCTCGAGTGCAAGCAACCCGTGATCGACAAGATCGTCGAGGAGATCTCCGGCATGCGCAAGCGCGCGCAGGAATTCGAGGACAATCCGGAACTGGTGCGTAACATCGTCGCCGAGGGCGCCGACAAGGCGCGCGAAGTTGCGCGCCAGACGCTCGATGAGGTACGCCGCACCATGCATCTGCGTGCGGACTGAAGCCCGCCGGTGAAACCCCGCCCTGACCTCAAGATCGTCGTTTCCAACGCGCCACCGCCGCTGCCGGCCCCGCTGCCGCAGCCGGAACAGGCGGAGCTGCCGTTCGCGCTGGTGAACGGTGAGCCCATCTCGCAGCTGCCGCGCGACCTTTACATCCCACCGCAGGCACTCGAGGTGTTTCTCGAGGCTTTCGAAGGTCCGCTCGACCTGCTGCTGTATCTCATCCGCCGCCATAATCTCGACATTCTCGATATTCCGCTGGCCGAGATCACGCGCCAGTACATGCAGTACATCGAGCTGATGCAGGAGTTGCAGCTGGAGCTGGCGGGCGAGTATCTGGTGATGGCTGCCACGCTCGCCGAGATCAAGTCGCGCATGCTGTTGCCGCGGCCCAAGGCGGACGAAGACACCGAGGAGGATCCGCGCGCGGAGTTGGTGCGGCGCCTGCAGGAATATGAGCGCTTCAAGCGCGCCGCCGAGCGCATCGATGCACTGCCGCGCCTCGAGCGCGACGTGTGGAGTGTGTCCGCCGAGCTCAAGGAGCGGCCGCCGCTACGCCTGCTGCCGCAGCTCACGCTGCAGGAAATGCTCACGGCCTTCAAGGAAGTGGTGGCGCGCTCGGAGATGTTCGCGCACCACCATGTCCAGCGCGAGCGGCTCTCGGTCGGTGAGCGCATGAGTGACATCCTCGCAGCGCTCAACTGCAGCGGCTTCGTGTCGTTCATGCAGCTGTTCCGCCCGCAGGAAGGGCGCATGGGCATCACCGTGACATTCGTGGCGATCCTCGAGCTGATGCGCGAGGGTTTGATCGACATCGTCCAGGCACAGCCCTATGCACCGCTGCACGTGCGCTCGGCGCAGCCGGCGCGCGCGCTGCACCTGGTGCGTGACGAGTCGGACAGCGCACTCGCAGCGCCGCCCGAGGACGCCGCCGCGCACGCGGCGCAGATACCCAGCGATGAGAGCGATGAGGATGCTTCATGAAGGAAGGCTACGTCCGTAACGTCATCGAGGCGGCGCTGCTCGCCGCCGGCCAGCCGCTGCCCGTCGCCGAACTCGCGCGGCTGTTCGAGGACAACCTGCGCCCCAGCACGCCGGTGCTACGCGCCGCGCTCGAGGCGCTCGCCGCCGAGTACCAGGAGCGCGGCATCGAGCTCAAGGAAACCGCCAGCGGCTTTCGCATCCAGGTGCGCCGCGAGCTGGCCGCGGAAATCTCGCGCCTGTGGCCCGAGCGCGCCACACGGTACTCGCGCGCGCTGCTCGAAACGCTGGCGCTGATCGCTTACCGACAGCCGATCACGCGCGCCGAGATCGAAGCGGTGCGCGGCGTGACGGTCAATCCCAACATCACCCGCACGCTGATCGAGCGCGGCTGGGTGCGCGTGCTCGGGCATCGCGAGGTGCCGGGCCACCCGGAACTGCTCGGCACGACGCGCGAGTTTCTCGATTACTTCGGCCTCAAGCAGCTCGATGAGCTGCCGCCGCTGCAGGAGTTGCGCGCGCTCAGCGATTTCAACCTGCAGCTGGCGCTCGAGGCGGACGGCGCGACGCTCGATTCCGAGGGCGCGCCGGCAGCGAGCGATGCCAGCGCGGGCGTGGACGCGGAGGTTGACGAGGCCGCCGACGAGGACGAGCTGTCGGCCCAGGGCGCCGACTCCGCCGAACTGGTCGCAGGACCGCGCGCGCTGGAGAGCTGATGAGTCGCGTGCCGCGGCGCTCCGCCAGGCCACGCGGCGCCGCGCGCAAGCCCGCCGCGGCAGCCCCGGCCAGCGCCGAGCGGCTGCAGAAGGTCCTCGCCGGCGCGGGTCTGGCCTCGCGCCGCGAGGCGGAAGCCTGGATCCGTGCCGGGCGGCTGACCGTCAACGGCGTGGCGGCGACGCTCGGCATGCGCGTGACTCCCGCGGATCAGGTACGTCTCGATGGGCGCCTGGTGCGAGCGCGCCGCGCAGCCGCGGCCCAGCCGGTCTTTCTGTGTCACCGCTCCCCGGGGGAAGCGCTCGCCGGCGCCGCCGCGCAGCCCGCTGCGTCCGAGTCAGCGCCGGCGCCGCGTGTGGGACTCATCGAGCGACTGCCGCGGCATGCCGGACGGCGCTTCATTGCCGTCAGTCCGCTGCCGCGCGTCGACGGCGGACTGGAGCTCGTCACCGCCGATGGTGCCCTGGCGCTGAGACTGCAGCGCGGGGTGCACGCGCTCGCCTGTGAGTTCGGTGTGCGTGTGCGCGGTGAGCTGCGCAGCGAGCAGCTCGCCGCCATTGTGCGCGGCGAGCTCGACAGTGGCGCCCACCTCCAAGTGACGCACTGCGAGCCGGCAGGGGGCGAGGGCAGCAATCGCTGGTATTCGCTCGCGGTGATCGGCGCGAGCGGCAAGGAGGTACGCCAGCTGTTCGAGCGCCAGGGCGCCCTGGTCAGTCGTGTACTGCGCACGCAGCTGGGTCCGCTGAAGCTCGAGCGCGCACTGGCTCGGGGTCAGTTCCGCGAACTCACCGCGGAGGAGCTCGCGGCACTCCTGGCGCCCGGCGGGGCGGCCGCGGCCGGTAGCGCCGACTAAGACGCCGCGCCGCTTCAGCGCTGCGCGTCGAAGGCCTGTCCGGTGATGCCGCGGCTGGCAGGACCGAGCAGGGCCAGGTAGGGCGCGGTCAGCTCATCCGGGCGTGGCAGCGCCTCGAAGTTCTCGGCCGGATAAGCCTGGCGGCGCATCGTGGTGCGCGCCTTGCCCGGATTCAGGGTGTTGACGCGCACCCGCGTGAGGTTCTCCAGCTCCGCCGCCAGCACCTGTGACAGACCCTCGAGTGCAAACTTCGACACCGCGTACGCGCCCCAGTAGGCGCGCCCGCGTCGTCCCACGCTGCTCGCCGTGAACAGCACCGCGGCGTCCGGGGATTTCTTCAGCGCCGGCAGCAGCACCTGCGTGAGCGCGAAGGCCGCCGTCAGATTGACGTGCAGCACGCGGCACCAGGTCGGCACATCGTAGTGCTCAAGCGGTGTCAGCGGGCCGAGGATGCCGGCACTGTGCAACAGACCATCGAGGCGCCCGTAGCGCTCCATGATCGCATCGTGGAGCGCGTCATAGTCGCGCGCCAGCGCCTTCTCCAGATCGAGCGGGGCGATGCTCGCTGCGGTTGCGCCGGCGGCTGCGATCTCGGCGTGCACCGCCTCGAGCTTGTGTGGATTGCGGCCGATCAGGATCAGCTGCGCGCCGTGGCGCGCGGCCGCCAGCGCGACCGCGCGTCCGAGCCCGTCGCTCGCACCGGTAATGGCCAGGACCCGGCCGGCGAGCTCATCGGCTGCCGGCAGGTGATCACGCGGGTCAAACACGCAGGCGCCTCTCCTCAGTGTTACCGGGATAGCCGGCTGCTGCCGGCGGCCGCACGCCGCGCGGCGCGCCAGGCGCGCCAGCCATCCAGCGGCGCGTGATGGTCGCAGTTCAGCGCCGCCGCCGGCAAGGCGCGCTCGGCGGTGCGCGAGTGCTGGCTCGTGAGCGCCACCCACACCAGCAGCCCGCGCAGCTGTGCCTGCAGCGCCGGCGCGAGCGCCACGACCGCCTCTGCGAGCGCGCGCCGCAGCAGTTGGTGGCGCTGTTGCAGCAGCAGCGTGAGTGCGGCGGCAAACGGCGGCCGCGCGAGCGCCGCGGGGTCGGCGCCGGCCCGCTCCAGCTCATCGAGCGGCAGGCGCACTCGGCCGGCGCGCGCCTCCGGCACCACGGCCAGGAGCAGTTCGAGCTCGCGCAGCGGCATACCGAGCGCGGCCGCTGCGGTGGAGGCGGGCGCTGCGAGGCGCACCAGCGGCTCGAGCATCGCGCCGCTCCAGCGCTGACAGTAGCCGTCCAGTTCTGGACGTGACTCGAACGTCGCGTGCGCCAGGTCCCAGGTGGCCGTGTCGACCAGTCCGCCGAGCCCGGCCAGCGCCTCAGGCGGTGCACCGCCCAGACTGCTCGCGAGCGCCCGCGTCAGTGGGTGCCGCGCAGCACCGTGCGTACAGCGGGCGCACTCCTCGCGCCACCAGCGCAGGCGTGCGTGGGCGACGGCGTGCTCCATGCCGGGGCGCACGCTGGCGTTGATCTCGGCCTCGATCCCGAGCAGGGCGCTGAGCGCGGCACGCTGCGGCGGGAGTGAGTAGAGCCGGGCGAGGGCGCGCGCGGCGGGCGCCTCAGCTCTGGCGCGCATGGTTCGCGCCGCCGTCGGGCACACTCTCCGGGGCTGCGGGCGGCTCGGCCGCCGGCGCGGTGGCCGCGCCGCGCACCAGCTGGTCGATGGGCTCGAGCGGGGCGAGCGGCGCCTCCGCGGTGACCCCGAGCTCGACGAAGCGGCGCGCCTGCGGCAGCACCTGGCGTTCGAGCGAGCCGACCGCGGAGTTGTAGGCATCGACCGCAGTGGCGAGCCGCTGGCCCATGCGCGCGAGGTGGCCGTTGAAGGTGCTCAGGCGCCGGTAGAGGTCCTGGCCGAGATCGCGGATCACCGCGGCGTTGTGCGCAACGGCTGACTGCCGCCAGCCGTAGGCCACGGCCTTGAGCAGCGCGATGAGCGTCGAGGGGGTCGCGATGATGACGTTGTGGCTGAGCGCGTTCTCGAGCAGTTCGGGACGCTCCGCCAGCGCCGCCGACAGGAACTGGTCGCCCGGCAGGAACAGCACCGCAAATTCCGGCGAGCGCTCGAACTGCGTCCAGTAACTCTTGGCCGCCAGTTCGCGCACGCGCGTCTCGACCTGCTGCGCATGCCGCCGCAGTGCCAGCGCGCGCTCCTCCTCGGTGGCCGCATCGAGGGCGGCGAGATAGGCATCGAGTGGCGTCTTGGCATCGATCACGAGGTCGCGTGCATCGGGCATGTGCACCACCAGATCGGGTCGCAGCGCGCCATCGCCCGAGAACAGGTGCAGCTGCTCGCTGAAATCGCAGTGCTCGCTGAGCCCAGCGAGCTCCACCAGACGCCGCAGCGTCAGCTCGCCCCAGCGGCCGCGTACCTCGGGGCGGCGCAGCGCGGTCACGAGGTTGCGGGTCTCGCGCTGCAGCTGCGTCTGCCCGCCGGCGAGTGTCTCGATCTGGGTGCGCAGGCTCGCGAATGCCTCGCGCCGCTCGTGCTCGAGTGCCTGCACCTGCGCCTCGGTGCGCTCGAGTGCGCTCTTCAGCGGGTCGACCAGCTGCGCGATGGCCGCCTCGCGCTCCTTGAGCGCGCCGTGCGCGACCGCCTGCTCGCGGCCGAGCGACTCGCGCGCCAGCTGCAGGAACACTTCGCTGTTGGTGCGCAGCGTCTCGCCGGCGAGTGAGTCGAACGCCGCCCGCAGGCGCGCCTCGGACTGTTCCAGCAGGGCAACGCGTTCGGTTTCCTGCAGCGTGCTCGCCTCCAGGCGCGCCTGCGCCGTGGCCAGCTGCACGCGCAGCTGCTCGAGCTGACGCGCGGCACGCAGCTGCACCACCAGCGCACCGAGCAGCGCGCCGACCACGAGCGCCGCGCACGCGCCGATCACCAGCACCAGGGCGCTCATCGGCGCAGGTGCGCCAGGTAGTTGACGCTCACGTCCGCCGAGAGCCCCACGTGACGGGTGAGCGGGTTGAAGTCGATGCCGGCCAGCTCGCAGAGGCTGAGGCCTGCGGCGCGCGCCCAGCGGGCGAGCTCGGCCGGGCGGATCAGCCGCTGGTACTCGTGGGTGCCGCGCGGGATCAGGTTGAGCAGGTATTCGGCGCCGACGATCGCCAGCAGGAAGGACTTCAGATTGCGATTGAGTGTGGAGATGAACAGCGAGCCGCCCGGTGCCAGCAGCTGCGCGAGCGTCGCCATCAGCGCCGCAGGCTCCGGCACGTGCTCGAGCATCTCCATGCACGTGACCACGCTGAAGCCCTGTGGCTGGGCGCCTGCCAGCTGTTCGGCGGGCGCGATGCGGTAGTCGATCGCGAGCCCACTCTGCGCGGCATGCAGGCGTGCGACCTCGATCATGCCGGGGGCTAGATCGATCGCGGTGACGCGCGCGCCGGCACGCGCCAGCGACTCGGCCAAAAGTCCGCCACCGCAGCCGACATCGAGCAGCGGCGCGCCGGCCAGCGGCGCGCGCGCCGCGATGAACGCGCTGCGCAGCGGATTCAAGAGGTGCAGCGGCCGGTACTCACCGTCCGGGTCCCAGAATCTGGCGGCACTGGCATCGAACTTGGCGAGCTCCGCCGGATCGGCATTGGCGCGCGCGGCATGCGGCTGGGTCCCGGCAGCGCTCACGCGGCCGCCTCGAGCGCCAGACGCTGCGCCCACGCCGCCGGCAGTGACTCGAGCTCCGCGGCATCGAACAATGTCAGCTGGTGGCTGTTCACCACCGCGCGACCCGCGCTCCACACGTCGCTGACATCGCCGCGGGTGGAGTTGAAGACGATCGTGCCGGGGACATCGGCGTCGGGTTGCCCGGCGAGCGGATCGAGCTCGATGCACACTAGGTCCGCCGCCTTGCCCGGCTCGATCGAGCCGATCTCGTGCGCCAGCCCGAGCACGGCGGCGCCGCCCTGAGTCACGAGGCGCAGCGCCTCCGCCGCCGGCAGGCCGGCGCACAGGGCCGCGATGCGCGCCTCGGCGAGCAGATCGAAGCTGCCGGCGGCCGCCGGGCTATCGGTGCCGAGCGCGAGCCGCTCGGCACGCTTCAGCGCCGGCGCGGCGGGCGCAGCACCCAGGCGCAATTCGGCCTGCGGACAGCCGATCAGCGCACCACCGTGTCGCAGCAGCAATTCGAGTGGCGCAGCTTTCAGCCCGAGCGCGCCGAGTGCGCTGAATCCCGGCCGCAGCAGCCCCAGCTGTCGCAGCCGCTCGAGCGCGGCGCCCGCGACGGTCGCGGTGCCATCGTGCACTGCCGACTCCGCCAGCTCGGCAGGGCCTGCGGGCAGCTCCTCCACCCGCAGCATGATGCGGGCCTCGAGCTCATCCGCCACGCGCCGCAGCCGCGTGAGGGTGGCATCGCTCAGGCCCGCCGCCGCCAGCGGCGCGAAATACAGTGCGATGCGCGGATCGTCGCGATACTCATCCCACAGCCGCTCGGCGCGCGCCAGATAGCCGTTGGCATCCTCCGCCCACGGACCGGGCGCATCGCTCAGCGGCAGCCCGATGAGTGCGCGCACCTGGGCCGCGGCGGCGGTGCGCGCCGCCTGCTCCGGCAGCGGACTCAGGTCCGCGAACGTCGTGATGCCGGCGCGCAGCATCGCGGCGATGCCGAGGCGCGTGCCATCGCGCACGAAGTCGGCGTTGAAGCCGCGCCGCGCGCGCGGCTCCAGCACTTCGCGCAGCCAGCGCGCGCGTGGCCCGACTACCGGCAGCCCCTGCAGCAGCGCATCGCAGGCGCAGGTGTGCGCATTCACCAGACCGGGCAGCAGCGCGTGGCGCGGACGCTGCACACGCACGCGCGCGCTGAAGCGCTGGCGCAACTCCGCTGCCGCACCCAGCGCCACGATGCGGCCGGCGTGCACTGCCACGGCCTGCTCCGGCAGCGCAGCATTGCGCGGGGCGACCGGCAGCAGCCAGCGCGGCTCGATCAACAGGTCGATGGGCTCGTTCGATGCCATGCGCCAAAGGGGGGCCAAAAAAGCTGCGCGCAGTATATCGGCGCCGCGTGCTCACCGCGCCCTGCCGGGTGGCTGCGTCCGTAAGCCCGGCAGGCGGCCACTGCAACGCTTCGTGGTAGAATTACTCTTTTATTTGTCGCCTTCCTTAATGGCCGAAATCGCTCGCGAAATCCTGCTCGTCAGCCTCGAAGAGGAGATGCGGCAGTCCTACCTCGACTATGCAATGAGTGTCATCGTCGGGCGTGCGCTGCCCGACGTGCGTGACGGTCTCAAGCCCGTGCACCGGCGCGTGCTGTACGCCATGCGCGAGCTCGGCAACGACTGGAACAAGGCCTACAAGAAGTCGGCGCGCGTGGTCGGCGATGTGATCGGCAAGTACCATCCGCACGGCGATACGGCGGTGTACGACACCATTGTGCGCATGGCGCAACCGTTCTCCATGCGTTACCTGCTGGTCGACGGCCAGGGCAATTTTGGTTCGGTGGACGGCGATCTGCCGGCGGCGATGCGCTACACCGAGGTGCGCATGTCGCGCATCGCGCACGAGCTGCTGGCGGACATCGACAAGGAAACGGTCGATTTCGCCCCCAACTACGACGAATCCGAGTTCGAGCCGCGGGTCCTGCCGACACGCATTCCGAACCTGTTGGTGAACGGCCAGACCGGCATCGCGGTCGGCATGGCCACCAATATCCCGCCGCACAACCTCACCGAGACGGTGAATGCCTGCCTGGCGCTGCTCGATGACCCGAGTCTGCCGCTGGCGGCGCTGATGCAGCACATGCCCGGGCCGGACTTCCCCACCGGCGGCATCATCAACGGCGCCCAGGAGATCGCCACCGCCTACCGCACCGGCCGCGGCCGCCTGTCGGTGCGTGCGCGGGTGAACATCGAGGAGATGGGCAAGGACCGCCAGGTGATCGTGGTCACGGAGCTGCCCTATCAGGTGAACAAGGCGCGCCTGATCGAACGCATCGCGCAGCTGGTACGCGAGAAGCTGCTCGATGGCATCGCCTCCGACGGTCTGCGCGATGAGTCCGACAAGGACGGCATGCGCATCGTGGTCGAGTTGAAGCGCGGTGAGGTGGCCGAGATCGTGCTCAACAACCTCTATGCGCAGACGCCGATGGAGAGCGTGTTCGGCATCAACATGGTGGCGCTGCAGGACGGCCAGCCCAAGCTGATGTCGCTCAAGGAGATGCTGGAGGCGTTCATTCGCCACCGCCGCGAGGTGGTCACGCGGCGCACCATCTACCAGCTGGCCAAGGCGCGCGAGCGCGCCCACATCCTCGAAGGCCTGGCGGTGGCGCTCGCCAACATCGATGCGGTGATCGCGCTGATCAAGGCGGCCGCCTCACCGGCCGAGGCGCGCAGCGCGCTGTTGGCGCGCCCGTGGCCGGCCGGCATCGTCACCGAGCTGCTGGCGCGGGCGGGAGCAATCGTCACGCGCCCGACGGGTCTGGCTGCCGAGATTGGTCTCGGCGCGGCTGGCTACCAGCTGTCCGAGGCGCAGGCCCAGGCGATCCTCGACATGCGCCTGCACCGCCTCACCGGGCTCGAGCAGGGCAAGATCATCGACGAGTACAAGGAGCTGCTCGCCAACATCGCCGACCTGAGCGACATCCTGGCGCGCCCCGAGCGGCTCACGCAGGTGGTGCGCGATGAGCTCATCGAGGTACGCGATGCCTACGGCGATGCGCGCCGCACCGAGATCAACCGCGACCACCTGGATCTCACCACCGAGGACCTGATCGAGCCGCAGGACGTGGTGGTGACGTTGTCGCACGCCGGCTACGCCAAGTCGCAGCCGCTCACCGAGTACCAGACCCAGCGGCGCGGCGGCCGCGGCAAGACCGCCACCGCCGTCAAGGACGAGGACTTCGTCGAGAAGCTGTTCGTGGCCCATACCCACGACACCGTGCTGTGCTTCTCCAACCGCGGCAAGGTCTACTGGCTGAAGGTGTACGAGCTGCCGCAGGCCGGCCGCGGCGCGCGCGGCAAGCCGATGGTCAACCTGCTGCCGCTGGAAGAGGGCGAGAAGATCAACGCGCTCTTGCCGGTGAAGCACTACGACGAGCAGCACTTCGTCTTCATGGCCACGCGCGCCGGTACCGTCAAGAAGACCCCGCTCGCCGCGTTCTCGCGCCCGCGCACCAGCGGCATCATCGCGGTGGATCTCGCCGCCAACGATCAGCTGGTGGGAGTGGCGCTCACCGATGGCGAGCGCGAGATCATCCTGGTGTCGAGCGGCGGCAAGGCCATCCGCTTTCAGGAGCGCGAGGTGCGCCACATGGGGCGCGAGGCGGCCGGGGTGCGCGGCATCCGGCTGGGACCGGCGCAGGACCTGATCGCGCTCATCGTGGTGGGCGAGGGCCATGTGCTCACCGCCTCTGCCACCGGGTACGGCAAGCTCACGCCGCTCACCGAGTTTCCCTCGCACGGCCGCGGCGGCCAGGGGGTCATCGCGCTGCAGACCTCGGATCGCAACGGCTTCACCGTCGCGGCGCTGCAGGTCATGCCGGGCCAGGAGATCATGCTGATCAGCTCCACCGGCACGCTGGTGCGCACCACCGTGGATGAAATCTCGGTGCAGGGCCGCAACACCCAGGGCGTGCGCCTGATACGTCTCGGTGAGGGCGAGCGCTTGGTCGGGATCGAGCGCATCGAGAGCCTGGAGGGGGCCGAGGAGGAGGTCGTCAGCGACTTCGGGGCCGCGCAGGACGCTGCCCCGCCTGAGGCGCAGAGTTAGCGCCAAAAGTTCTCCCCCGCCCGCGGGGGCGTTGCTAAGATCCCTGCGTCCCCGTTGTGTCCATCACGACCCGAAAGAGGGCGCTCGTGCGCGTATTCAATTTCGCGGCAGGACCGGCCACCTTGCCCACGCCGGTGCTGGAGCAGGTCCGTGACGAGCTGCTCGACTGGCAGGGTTCCGGGGCATCCGTCATGGAGCTCAGCCACCGCGGCCAGCCGTTCACCGCGCTGGCGCAGGAATCCGAGGCGCTGCTGCGCGAACTGCTGGCGATACCGCCCCACTACAAGGTGCTGTTCCTGCAGGGGGGCGCGCGCAGCCAGTTTGCCGCCGTGCCGCTCAATCTGGCCGGCGCGGATGCCACGCTCGACTACCTGAACACCGGTATCTGGTCGAAGCTTGCGATCGCCGAGGCGCAGCGTTTCGCGCACGTCAACGTCGCCGCCGATGAGGCGGCCTCGGGCTACCGCCGCGTGCCCGCCGCCAGCGCACTGCGCCTGTCGGCGCAGGCGGCCTACCTGCACTACACGCCCAACGAAACCATCGGCGGGGTGGAGTTTCCCTACATCCCCGCAGCCGGCGCCGTGCCGCTGGTGGCCGACATGTCCTCCACGCTGCTGTCGCGTCCACTGTCGGTGGAGCGCTTTGGCCTGATCTACGCCGGCGCGCAGAAGAACCTCGGTCCCGCCGGACTGACGCTCGTGATCGTGCGTGAGGATCTGATCGGTCGTGCACGCCCCGGCACCCCCGGGGTATGGGACTACCAGGCCGTGGCCGCGGACGGCTCGATGCTCAACACCCCGCCCACCTTTGCCTGGTACGTCGCCACCTTGGTGTTGCGCTGGCTGAAGGCGCAGGGCGGGCTGGTCGCGATGGGCGCGCGCAATCACGCCAAGGCGCAGGCGCTGTACGCCGCGATCGATGCGTCCGGCTTTTACCGCAACCCGGTGGCGCCGGAGTGCCGCTCGTGGATGAACGTGCCGTTCACGCTGGCCGCGCCGCAGCTGGAAGCCGCGTTCGCCGCCGAAGCACGCGCCGCCGGGCTCACCAACCTCGAAGGTCACCGCTCGGTCGGTGGCATGCGCGCCAGTCTCTACAATGCCATGCCGCCCGAAGGCGTCGCCGCACTGATCGCTTTCATGCAGGACTTCGCCCGCCGCCACGGTTGACGCTGCATGCATTACCGCATCCTCACATTGAACAGCATCAGCCCGCGGGGGTTGGCGCGCTTTCCGCCGCAGCACTACCAGCTGGGGAGCGAGCTTGCTGAGCCCGATGCGATCCTGCTGCGCTCGGCCGAGCTGCAGGCAGGCGCGGTCGGCGCCACGGTGCGCGCGGTGGCACGCGCCGGCGCCGGCGTCAACAATATTCCGGTGCAGCAGCTGGCACGGCGCGGCGTGCCGGTGTTCAATGCGCCCGGCGCCAATGCCAACGCGGTCAAAGAGCTGGTAATCGCCGGACTCCTGCTGGCGGCGCGCAACATAGCGCCTGCGTGGCTGTTCGCGCGCGCGCTCGAGGGTGATGACGCCGCCATCGCTGCGCAGGTGGAAGCCGGCAAGAAGCGCTTCGTCGGCTTCGAGCTGCCCGGGCGCACCCTCGGCGTCGTGGGACTCGGCGCCATCGGCGTGGAGGTCGCCAACTCCGCGCTGGCGCTCGGTATGAAGGTGCTCGGCTACGATCCGCAGCTCACGGTCGAGCGTGCCTGGCAGCTGTCCTCGAGCGCCGAGCAGGCGCGCTCGCTCGAGGACCTGTGTGCGCGCGTCGATGCGGTCACGGTGCACGTGCCGCTGAACGCGGCCACCACCGGCCTGGTGAACGGCGCGCGTCTGCAGCTGATGAAGCCGCAGACCATCCTCCTAAACTTCGCGCGTGCGCAGATCGTGGCGGAAACCGCAGTGCTCGCAGCGCTCGATGCCGGGCGTCTGCACGCCTACGTGTGCGACTTTCCCAACGCGGCGCTGAAGAGCCACCCGCGCGTGGTGGCGCTGCCACACCTGGGTGCCTCGACCGCCGAGGCCGAGGACAACAGCGCGGTCATGGTCGCCGAGCAGCTGCGCGACTTCCTCGAAAACGGCAATATCCGCAACAGCGTCAACTACCCCGAGGCGGTGCTCGCGCGGGTGCCCAACACCACGCGTCTCGCCATTGCCAACAGCAACGTACCCAACATGGTCGGCCAGATCTCCACCTGCCTCGCCGGCGCCGGCCTCAACATCGCCGACCTGCTCAACAAGTCGCGCGGCGAATATGCCTACACCCTGATCGATGCCGAAGGTGTCGTGAGTGCCACGTTGCTGGAGCGCATCCGCGCCATCGACGGGGTGTTGTCGGCGCGCGTGATCGAGGCCGCCTGAGCGGCGCTGGCGGCATGGCGCGCAAACAATCTCCGCCCCGTAGCCCGCCTGTGGCAGCGCGCCCGGATCTCGAGGCGATGCGTGCGCGCATCGATGCGGTGGATGCGGACATCCAGCGGCTGATCAGCGAGCGCGCGCGCCTCGCGCAGCAGGTCGGTATCTCCAAGGCCAAAGACGGACGCACGGTGGATTTCTACCGCCCGGAGCGCGAGGCGCAGGTGCTGCGCATGGCGCGGGCGCGCAATGCCGGGCCGCTGAAGGATGCCGAGGTGCTGCGCCTGTTCCGCGAGATCATGTCCGCCTGTCTCGCCCAGCAGGAACCGCTCAAGGTCGCTTTTCTGGGTCCCGAGGGCACCTTCACCCAGAGCGCGGTGCTCAGCCACTTCGGCCACTCGGTGCGCGCGCTGCCGCTCGCCGCGATCGATGAGGTGTTCCACGAAGTCGAGGCCGCCAATGCCGACTTTGGCGTGGTGCCGATCGAGAACTCCAGCGAGGGGACGGTCAATCACACGCTCGACCGTTTCTTGAGCTCACCGCTCAAGATCTGCGGCGAGGTGGAGTTGCGCATCCGCCATCACCTGATGGGCAACATGGCCGAGCTCGGCCGCATCGTGCGGCTGTGCTCGCATCCGCAGTCACTCGCGCAGTGCCGCCAGTGGCTGGATGAGCACCTGCCGCAGGTCGAGCAGGTGCCGGTGTCGAGCAACGCCGAGGGCGCGCGCCGCGCCCGCGACGAGAAGGGCACCGCGGCGATCGCCGGCGAGACTGCCGCGGAGGTCTACGGACTGAAGATCCTGGCGGCGGAGATCGAGGATCGCGCCGACAACACCACGCGCTTCCTGGTGCTCGGGCGCCAGCTGTTCAAGCCGAGCGGCGAGGACCGCACCACGCTCTTGGTGTCGGTGGGCAACACCGATGCGCCGGGGGCACTGTGCCGCCTGCTCGAGCCGCTCGCGCGCCACCGCGTCAGCCTGACGCGCATCGAGTCGCGACCCTCGCGCCGCCGCAAGTGGGACTACGTGTTCTTCATGGACCTCGAGGGTCACGCCGAGGAGCCGCACGTAGCGCGCGCGCTCGCGGCGCTGAAGAAGCGCGCCTCGCTGTTCCGCCTGCTCGGCTCCTATCCCAAGGCGGTGCAGTGAGCGCCGCCGCGGCGCGCAGCTGGCGCATCGCCGCCGGCGGCAGCCTCGGCGGCACCCTCACCGTGCCGGGCGATAAGTCGATCTCGCACCGCGCGCTCATGCTGGGCGCGCTCGCCCGCGGCGAGACGCGCATCGAGGGATTTCTGAGCGGCGCTGACTGTCTGGCGACACTTGCGGCGCTGCGCGCGCTCGGCGTCAGCATCGAGCAGCCGGCCGCGGACAGCGTGCGCGTGCAGGGCGCCGGGCCCGCAGCGCTGCGCGCGCCGCCGGCACCGCTCGATATGGGGAATGCCGGCACCGCGATGCGCCTGATGATGGGGCTGCTCGCGCCGCAGCGCCTGCAGGCGACGCTCATCGGCGATGCCTCGCTGATGCGCCGGCCGATGGAGCGCGTGGCGCTGCCGCTGCGGCTGATGGGCGCGGACGTGCGCACGCAGGACGGGCGGCCGCCGGTCGAGATCCATCCGGTCGCAGCGCTGCGCGGCATCGACTACGCGCTGCCGGTCGCAAGCGCGCAGTTGAAATCAGCGCTGCTGCTCGCCGCGCTCGGCGCGGCCGGCGAGACGCGGCTCACGGAGCCGGCAGCCACCCGCGATCACACCGAACGCATGCTCGCCGCCTTCGGCGTGCGCCTGGGGCGCGGTCCCGATAGCGTCACGCTTGCCGGCGGACAGCCACTCCACGGGACCGAGATCGGCGTGCCCGCGGATTTCTCCTCGGCCGCATTCTTTCTGGTGGCCGGCGCACTTGCCGCGCCGCAGGCGCTCACCCTTACCAACATCGGCGTCAATCCCACCCGCACCGGACTCCTCGAGCTGCTGCGCCTGATGGGCGCGGACATCCGCGTGAGCCCGCACGCGCCTGCCGCCGGTGCGGGCGGCGAGCCGGTGGCGGATCTCGAGGTGCGCCGCAGCGCGCTGCGCGGCATCGAGGTGCCGCCAGCACTGGTGCCGCTCGCCATCGACGAGCTGCCGGTGTACTTCATCGCCGCCGCCTGCGCGCGCGGCGAGAGTGTGGTGCGCGGCGCCGCGGAACTGCGCGTCAAGGAGAGCGATCGTCTCGCCGGCATGGCGGCCGGGCTCGCCGCCCTCGGCGTCGAGCACCGGCTGTTGCCGGATGGGCTGTGGATCCGCGGCCGCGAGCAGCTGGAGGGCGGGGTGATCGACAGCCTGGGCGATCACCGCATCGCGATGGCGTTTGCGGTGGCGGCACTGCGGGCGCGGGCGCCGGTGGAGATCCGCGACGTGGCCAACGTGGACACCAGTTTCCCCGGTTTCGTGGAGACGGCGCGCCGCGCGGGCTTGGCCATCGAGCTGAGCTGACGGACACTCGCCGCATGGCTTCCTCTCCCGTGGTCACCATCGACGGCCCGAGCGGATCGGGCAAGGGCACGATCAGCCGCGCAGTCGCGCAGCGCGTGGGCTGGCACCTGCTCGACAGCGGGGCGCTCTACCGGCTGGTGGCGCTTGCGGGCGTGCGCGCCGGGGCCGCCGCGGAGGATGCCCCGCGTCACGCCGAGCTTGCGGCCGCCATGCAGGTGGTGTTCGGTGTGACCGCGGACGGCAGTGAACGGGTCACCCTCGGCGGCCAGGACGTGACCGCACAGATCCGCTCGGAGGAGGCCGGTCAAGGGGCCTCGCGCGTCGCCGCCTGGCCCGAGGTTCGCAGGGCGCTGCTCGGGCGGCAGCGGGCCTTCGCCGGCCCCCCGGGGCTGGTCGCGGACGGGCGCGATATGGGCACCGTGGTCTTCCCGCAGGCGGATCTCAAGATATTTCTCACCGCCACCCCGGAAGAGCGGGCGCAGAGACGCTATAAGCAGTTGAAAGACAAGGGGTCCGCTGTTACCCTTGCCGCCCTTTCGCGCGAGATCGCCGAGCGGGATTTAAGAGATCAGACCCGTACGGTGTCCCCGCTAAAGGCCGCACCCGATGCCTGTGTGATCGATTCGACCGGCATGCCGGTCGAGGTGGTGGTCGGGCGGGTGCTGGAACTCGGAGCCGCTCGCCGCCTGTGGCCGTGAAGGCCGCGCGCCGCGTTACGCACGGAAGGTTTTGTAAGCAGGCACACGCAGGATGCGGGTGCCCATGATGTTTTCCTGGACCCGAAGGACGCAAGGTCCAGTACAGGCACGGCCCACAAGGCGTGCGAAGTGAAGGTATGACAGAAAGTTTCGCCCAGCTCTTCGAGCAGAGTCTCGCTAACCAGCGCATCCGTCCGGGAATGATTCTCACCGGACTGATCATCGACGTGACCAGTGATGTCGTAATCGTCAACGTCGGTCTCAAGTCCGAGGCCGTCATCCCCCTCGAGCAGTTCAAGAACGAACGCGGCGAGGTGGAGGTGAAGGCCGGCGATCAGGTCGAGGTGGCCCTCGACTCGGTCGAGGACGGCACCGGCGAGACGCGCCTGTCGCGCGAGAAGGCCAAGCGTGCACGCACCTGGACGCGGCTCGAGGAAGCCTTCAACAAGTCCGAGATCGTGACCGGTGTCATCACCGGCCGGGTCAAGGGCGGCTTCACCGTCGAGATCGAGAACGTGCGCGCCTTCCTGCCTGGCTCGCTGGTCGACGTGCGCCCGGTGCGCGACACCTCTTATCTGGAAGGCAAGCCGCTCGAGTTCAAAGTCATCAAGCTCGACCAGAAACGCAACAACGTGGTGGTCTCGCGCCGCGCGGTGGTCGAGCAGGAATTTTCCGCCGAGCGCTCCGCGCTCATGGACAACCTGCAGGAAGGCGCGGTGGTGCGCGGCACGGTCAAGAACCTCACCGATTACGGTGCGTTCGTCGACCTGGGCGGCATCGACGGCCTGCTGCACATCACCGACATGGCGTGGAAGCGCGTCAAGCACCCCTCGGAAGTGGTCAAGGTCGGCGATGAACTCGAGGTGCGCATCCTCAAGTTCGACCGCGAGCGCTCGCGCGTCAGTCTCGGCCTGAAGCAGCTCGGCGCCGATCCCTGGCAGAACATTGCCCGGCGTTACCCGCCCGGCACACGCGTGTTCGGCAAAGTGACCAACATCGCCGACTACGGCGCCTTCGTCGAAATCGAGGACGGCGTCGAGGGTCTGGTGCACGTCTCCGAGATGGACTGGACCAACAAGAACGTGAACCCCGCCAAGGTGGTGCACACCGGCCAGGAAGTCGAGGTCATGGTGCTGGACGTCGACGAGGAGCGGCGCCGTATCTCGCTCGGACTCAAGCAGTGCCAGTCCAACCCATGGAAGGAGTTCGCCGAGAACTACAACCGCGGCGACAAGGTCGGCGGCCAGATCAAATCGATCACCGACTTCGGCATCTTCATCGGCCTGCCGGGCAACATCGACGGCCTGGTGCACCTGTCAGACATCTCCTGGGATCAGCCCGGCGAAGAAGCGGTGCGCAACTACCAGAAGGGCCAGCAGCTGGAAGCGATGGTGCTGTCGATCGATCCCGAGCGGGAGCGCATCTCGCTCGGCATCAAGCAGCTCGCCAAGGACCCGTTCTCCGCCTACATCGCCGACAACCCCAAGGGCACGATCGTCCGCGGCGTGGTCAAGGAAGTCGATGCGCGCGGCGCGGTCATCGATCTGGGCAATGGCATCGAAGGACAGCTGCGCGCCTCCGAGCTCGGCCGCGACCGGGTCGAGGACGCGCGCGCGGTGCTCAAGGTGGGCGAGGAAGTCGAGGCCAAGTTCACCGGCGTCGATCGCAAGTCGCGCACCATCTCGCTGTCGATCAAGGCCAAGGAAATGCACGAGGAAGCCGAGGCGGTGCAGAGCTACCGCTCCGAGACCGCGACCTCGGGCACGAGCCTGGGTGAGCTCTTGAAGGAGCACATCGGGTCGGGAGAGAGCAACTAAGCGCGCATGACGAAGTCGGAACTCATCGAGATCATCACCGCCAAGCAGAAGCATCTGCCGGCGAAAGATGTCGAGCTGGCGCTGAAGCAGATCCTCGAGATCATGAGCGATGCGCTCTCCCAGGGGGAGCGCATCGAGATCCGCGGCTTCGGCAGCTTCTCGCTGCACTTCCGCCCGCCGCGTCAGGGCCGCAATCCCAAGACCGGTGAGGCGGTGGCGCTCTCGGGCAAGCATGTGCCGCACTTCAAGCCCGGCAAGGACCTGCGCGAGCGGGTGAACGATGGTGCCGACCGGCCGATCCGCGACTGAGCGCTGACGGATCCGCCCGACGCGCGCTTCAGGCCGGGCGGAAGTGTTTTGGCCGGTGGGGACCTGCTATCGTCCCGACCAGTGTTTCAGCTGCCCCCACTGCTTCTGGCGCTGGCCTTTATCCTGGTCGGCCTCGCCTCCTGGTTCCTCGGCCGCCGCAACGGCGCGGCGCGCACCGTGCGTCTGCCGCGTGACTATTACGTCGGCCTCGATCACCTGATCAATGACCGTTTCGATCACGCCGCGGAGATCTTCGCGCGCATGGCTGAAGCCGACGGCGATGCCGCGGAGATCCAGTTTGCCCTGGGGAGCCTGTTCCGCCGCCGCGGCGAGGTCGAACGCGCGATCGCCATCCACCAGCGACTGCGCGAGCACGGCGCCGATGGACTGCGCGACAAGGCCGCTTTTGCCCTGGCGCTCGACTACCAGAGCGCAGGCCTCATGGACCGCGCCGAGCGCGTGCTGGAGGAGCTGGCCGCCTCGCGCGAGTACCGCCACGCCGCGCTCGATCAGCTGGTGAGCATTTCCGAGGCCCAGGGCGACTGGGCGCGCGCGCTCAAGATGTTCCACGAGCTGCCGCCGGCGGTGCAGCTGGAGCGCGGACGGGTCGCAGCGCATTATCTGTGCGAGCTGGCCGAACAGGCCCTGCTGCAGGGCGACAGTGAACGCGCGCGCACCCTGCTGCGCCAGGCGCGCACCCATGCCACGGCGCTGCCGCGCGCCGACATGCTCACGGCGCGCATCGCCGAGCAGGCGGGCGAGCGCGAGGCGGCGCTGCCGCTCTATCTGCGCGCTCTGGAGACCGCCCCGGAGCTCGCTCTGGAGATCATTCCGGCGGTGCTCAGCATCGCGCGCGCGACCGACAGCCATGACATGTTAAATGAGCTCGGCCGGCGGCTGTCGCACAGCGGCAGCGTGAGCCCGCGCCAGCTCGCGTGGCTGCTGGCCACGGCGGTGCCGCCCGAGGATGTCGCCCAGCTGCCCGGGGTCACCGCGGCGCTCGGGGCCGGCGTACAGTCGCAGGCCGAGGCCAGCTCCCTCAGCACGCTGCTGACGCGCATCGGCGATGCCGGCGGGCGCTACCAGTGCGAGCAGTGCGGGCTGCATAGTGTCGGCTGGTACTGGCGTTGCCCGAAATGCCGGGCGTGGGACAGCATGCAGCCGGCGGTATTTAAGTGGGCCGAACGGGCTGACCACCCGGTACGGGTGTCATGAAACGGCGCGCAACATCACCAGCTCGTACAGTTCCGCAGCTACACTGGCGCAGACCAGTTCTGGAGAAAATGCGATGAGGAGCTCGAGATCGGCCATCCGCACGGCGGTGTTCCCGGTGGCCGGGCGCGGCACGCGCTTTCTGCCGGCCACCAAGGCCAGCCCCAAGGAAATGCTGCCCGTGGTCGACAAGCCGCTCATCCAGTACGCGGTGGAAGAGGCGCTCGCCGCTGGCGCCCAGCGCCTGGTGTTCGTGACCGGCGCTTCCAAGCGCGCGATCGAGGATCACTTCGATTCCGACCAGGAGCTCGAGCAGATGCTGCAGGAGCAGGGCAAGAGCGCGCTGCTCAACCAGCTGCGCAGCGTCTTGCCCTCCTACGCCTCCTGCATCTACATCCGACAGCCGGCCCCGCTCGGCCTCGGCCATGCGGTGCTGTGTGCGCAACCGGCGGTGGGCGCCGAGCCGTTCTTCGTGCACCTGGCGGACGATCTGATCCGCAGCAAGGTGGCCTGCCTGGCGCAGATGGCCGAGGTGTACGACTCCAAGCGCGCGAGCGTGCTCGGCGTGCAACTGGTGCCGCGCGCCGATACCGACAAGTACGGCATCGTCGAGGTCGAGGCGGACCGCTCCGCCACCAGCCGCGTGCGCAGCATCGTCGAGAAGCCGAAGCCGGCGCAGGCGCCGTCCAATCTCGCAGTCGTCGGGCGCTATGTGCTGTCGCCGGCCATCTTCGAGCATCTGATCCGCATCGGCCGCGGCAGCGGCGGCGAGATCCAGCTGACCGATGGCATCGCCGCGCTGATGCGCGAGGAAGCCGTCTACGCGCATCGCTTCGAGGGCAAGCGCTTCGACTGCGGCAGCAAACTCGGTTATCTGCAGGCCACCGTCGAGTACGCGCTCGGCCATCCCTCGCTCGGGCGGGAGTTTCAGCGTTACCTGCGCGGCCTGGATGTGGAGGCCGCCGCGCGCGAGGCGCGCGCCGCCAATGCCAACGGCATGCACCTGAACGGTGACGAGCGCCCCCCCAAGCCCGAGAGTGCTCCTGCCCGGCGCCGGCCCACACGCCGCGGCGAGTCCGCGGCGCGCAAGGCGTCGTAGCGATCGCCGCGGGATCCCGGGCCGCGCTGAGGGGCGCGGTCAGCCCGCAGGGGTCGCGGCCGTGCGCAGCGATGCTCCCGGCAGCCACACGGTCACGAGCGCACCACCCCCTGCACGGTTGGCGAGGCTCAGGCGCCCGCCATGGGCTTCGATGATCTCGCGGCACAGCGTCAGTCCGAGGCCGGTGCCGGTGGGCTTGGTCGAGTAGAAGGGCAGCAGCGCATCGCGCAGCGTGCCCTCGCTCAGGCCACTGCCGCGGTCGCCCACTTCGAGCCGCCAGCCGCCGGCGGCCGCGCGCACCGCAACCGTGACCTCTTGCGGTGCTGAGCCTGACTCGGCCGCATTCTTCAGCAGATTGATCAGCACCTGCTCGAGCTGACTCGGATCGAAACTCGCCGGCTGCTGCGGCAGCGGTCCGTCGATGCGAAACGGCAGCGTGCCCTCGAGGCGTGCCAGAAACGGCGCCCACGACAGCGTCTGTGGCAGCGGCCGCGGCAGTTTGGCGAAGCGCGCGTAGCCGTCGATGAAGCCGGCCAGGTGTGCGGCGCGCCCGCCGATGGTCTCGAACACCCGCTCGAGCTGGGCGCTGTCGGGCGCACGCGCCAGCAGCCGCCCGGAATGCGCCAGCGAGGTGATCGGCGCGAGCGAGTTGTTGAGCTCGTGGGCGATGACGCGGATGACTTTCTTCCACACCGCCACTTCCTGGGCCGCGAGCTCGCGGGTGAGTTGCTTGAGCAGCAACAGGCGGTGGCGCCGCGCATTCAGGCGGAAGTCGCGCTGCGACAGGTGGTAGACCTGCGCTTCGCCGGCGACCTCCATGGTGAAGAGGGTATCGCCGCCGCCCTCGACCGCCTCGCGCAGCGCGGTGGGTGAGTGCGCCAGCACCTGAGCGAATTCCTGACCTTCGAGCTTGCGGCCGCTGCGCAGCAGCTGCCGCGCGGCGACGTTGCTGTAGACCACGCGGCCTGAATCATCCGACAGGACCAGGGCGAGCGGGGTGCTCTGGATGACGGTATCGAGCAGCAGCTCGCGCTGATAGAGGTCGAGCCGCTCACGCCGCAACAGATCACCGAGGGTGTTGTAGGCCCGGGTGAGTGCGTGCAGCTCGTATTCGGCGGGGGCGCCCACGCTGACGCTGAAATCGTGGTCGCGCAGACTCATGATGCCATCGCCGACGGCGCGCAGTACGCGCACCCACGGTTGCGTCAGGCGGCGCGCCGCCCACAGCAACAGCGGCGCGCTCGCCAGCAGGGCGGCCAGCAGTGCCGCCCAGGGTGGCAGCCAGCGTAGCGCGAGCGCGGTGAGCCCCGCGCTTAAGGTGCTGCACAGCGCGAGGGCCAGTGCCGCGCGCCCGCCGAGCGACCAGCGTGGCATTCAGCGCGCCGCACCGCTGCGGGGTGCGTCGGTTCTCAGTCCGAGCTTTTCCATGCGCCGATAGAGTGCCTGACGCGAGAGTCCCAGGTCACGAGCGGCGTGGGCGATGACGCCGCTACTGCGCGCCAGGGCTTCCTCGATGCTGGCCCGGTCGAGCTCTGGTTCGGCGACGGCGGCGCTGGCGGACGGCAGGGTGAGCGCCGCCGCGCCAATGAGGCGGGTGGGCGAGAGCAGACAGGCGCGACGGATGGTGTTCTGCAGCTCGCGCACGTTGCCCGGCCAGCCATGGCGCCTGAGCGCCTCGCCCGCCTCGGCCGAGAGTTCGAAGCCGCTCTCGAGGAAGTGACTGGCGAGCGGCACGATGTCCTCGCGCCGCTCGCTGAGCGGCGGTACCTCGAGCTCGATCACGTTCAATCGGTAGAACAGGTCCTCGCGGAAGCTGCCGCTGCGGATCGCCTGGCGCAGGTTGCTGTTGGTGGCGGCGATGACGCGCACGCGTGCACGGCGCGTGACATTGGAGCCCAGCCGCTCGAACTCGCCGGTCTGCAGCACGCGCAGGAGCTTGGTCTGACCGCTCGGCCCGAGCGTACCCAGCTCATCGAGAAACAACGTGCCGCCGTCGGCGACCTCGAAGCGTCCGCTGCGCGCGCGCGCGCCGGTGAAGGCGCCCGCCTCGGTGCCGAACAGCTCCGCCTCGATGAGCTCATCGGGCAGTGTCGCCAGATTCACTTTGAGATACGGCTGCGCGGCGCGCTCGGAATTGGCCTGGATAATGTCCGCCAGCACTTCCTTGCCGGCGCCGTTCGGCCCGGTGATCAGCACCGGTACCTCGGCATGCGCCACCTGCGTCGCCATGGCCACCAGCGTGTGCATGGACTCGCTCTGGTAGACGATACCGCGCAGCTCGAAGCGCTCGGCGAGCCCCTGGCGCGCGGCGCGCCGGTCGGCGCGCAGTGCCTCGGCCTCGGCCCGGGCGCGCTGCAGATCGAGCAGGTTGCGCACGCTGGTCAACAGTCGCGCATCGTCCCAGGGCTTGGCGATGTAGTCGGCGGCGCCCTCGCGCACCAGCTCCACCGCGGTCTCGAGGTGCGTCCAGGCGGTCAAGAGGATGATGGGCAGCTGCGGGTAGCGCGCGCGCATGGCACGGAACAGTTCGATGCCTTCAGCACCGCCGGTCGCTTCGCGCTGGAAGTTCATGTCCTGAATGACCAGCTCGCAGTCGCCGGCGCTGAGACGCGCGAGCCCCTGGGCGGGCGAGGCGGCGCCGACCACTTTCGCCCCGTGCAGCGACAGCAGCACCTCGAAGGCGGTGCGCACCGCCTCGCTGTCATCGATCACCAGAATGCAGCGCCCGGCGAGGCTGGCACCGAGGGCGGTGTGCGGATTCATGGCGCCGATGCTAACACCGGGCGGTGCTCACACCGTGCGGGTCGCGACCGCGGGGGAGACCGCCGCGGCGCGCCGCGCCGGCTGCCACGCCGCCAGCTGGCCGATGCCCCAGAGCGCAAGCACGCCACCGACCAGGTAGTAGAGATTGAGCCGCGGCAGCGCGTAATGCAGCGACAGCCAGTAACCGGTGGCGAGGGCCAGCGCGCAGCCCACCAGCACACCCGCGCTGGTGATGAGGCCGTTCTCGATGAGGAAATAGCGCACGATGTCGCGCCGCCGGGCGCCGACCGCGCGGCGCGTGCCGATCTGCTTGGTGCGCGTGCTCACGTTGAAAGTGGCGAGCGCGAAGATGCCGAGGGTGCTGACGCCGATCACCAGCGCCGTGACCGTCAGCAGGTAGATGCTCATGGCCCGGTCCCACAGGTAGGACAGGTTCTTGAAGTAGCTGAGCGGACGCACCCAGTGGATGACGCGGTCCGGGTTGGTCTGGTTCAGGTGCTCCTCGATGACACGCATGACCCCATCGCGCGCGCCGGGACGGGTGCGCACGAAATAGTTGACGCCGGCGATGAAGGTCGTCGGCGCCCGCGGCTTCAGGTAGACCCAGTCCGGGTGCGGGCTGTTGACGAAGGCGCCCAGCATCGGGTCGACCACGCCGATGATGGTCGAGGGGCGTTTGAGTGAGTCGTAGACGACCTTGCCGAGTGGATCCTGTCCGGGAAACAGTCGCTCGCCGAGCGCACGGGTGATGATGATCTGCGCGATCGGGCGTGCGGCGTCTTCCTTGGTGAGCGGCGGCTGGATCTCGTCGTGGCGGAAGTTACGGCCCTCGACCAGGTGGACGCCGAGCGCATCGAGTGCCGCCTCGTCGAACTCGAACGAGTTGTAGCTGTCGGCGCGATTGCCGTCCGGCGTGGTCACCAGCGGTTCGGCGTTGCCCCCGTCCGAGAGCGGGATGCCGCCGATGGCGCTCGCCGCGACCACCCCGTCGACGCCGCGCAGGTAGTCGAGATCGACGCGCGTCGCCGCCACGCTGTCGTAACGGTCGTTGAGGCCGGAGGTGGCCACGACGATGACGTTGTCGACATCGATGCCGGTGCTGCGCTGCATCTTCTCCACGCGCTGCACGACGATGTAGAGCGCGTTCACCAGCACCGCGAGCGCCAGTGCAATCTGCATGGCCACCAGCACCGCGCCGGTGCGGTTGCGCAGCAGCGCGGACAGGATCGGACGGACGTTGAGACTCATGTGCGCTCCTTCACTGACTCTTCAGGTAAACAGCCGGCGGCAGGCGACCGACGCGCCAGGCCGGATAGAGTCCGGCCGCGAGCGTGGCCAATACCGCAAGCGCCAGCGCCCAGGCGACGCCGATCGGGTCGAAATGCATCAGCTCCTGGTAGCCGCCGCGATGGAACAGGTGCGCGGCGGCATACAGATGGTGAATGGCGGCGAGCCCCAGGGCAGCGAGCCCGAGGCCGAGCGCCGCACCCAGGAGCGACAGCACGCCCACCTCGATGAGATGCTGGATGAACACCTGGCGGCGGCTCGCCCCGAGCGCACGCCGCACCCCGGTGATGGCCGCGCCGTTCAGGAACTTGGCGAGCAGCAGTCCGACGGTGTTGATCAGGCAGACGGCGAGGAAGGCGAAGCCGAGGCCCACCAGCAGCCGGTTGTCGTTGTCCACCACTTCGCGGTCGCGCAGCCACTGGCCGACGGTGGTGAGACGGTTGTTGCGCGGCCGCTCGAAGCGGCCGCCCTTGCGCTGCTCGGCCCAGTAGCCGTCGATGAACGCCTGCATGCGCGCGCGACTGCTGGCATCGGGCAGCTCGACCCACATCTGCAACCAGACGCAATCGGAAGCGAGGTAGTCCGGATAGCTGTTGATCACTTCCGGGCGCCAGCAGTCGGCTTCCTCATCGTTGAGCTGCTCGTGGGCGATGCCCCAGGCGAACGGCAGATAGACGCTGTCGGGCTCCTGGAAGTGGCCGCCGTTCAGGTCGTAGTAACGCGGGCGCGGAAACCAGTCGTCCAGCACGCCGCTGACGCGGAACTCGTGATCGTTCCAGCGCACCGTGCGGCCGACGCTGTTGAGGCCGCCGAACAGCTTCTCGTTCTCTTCGCGCGACAGCACGATCAGCGGCTGGGGCGGATCATCCGCGCGCGCGCTCCAGGCGCCGCCATAGAGAAACGGTACCTCGAACATGGCGAAGAAATCCGCCGTGGTGAAGCGCGTGCGCGCCGGGCGCGCCGGCGTCGTGGCTGCGGCACTGATGTCGCCGCTGGTGCTGAACATGATCACCTTGCGCTGCGGGATCGTGGAGCCGAACAGATGGCGCGCGTCCTGATAGGTGAGTTCCGGCGGCGGCAGGTTGGGCTGCTCGTGATACGGATTGTTCGGATCCCAGTTGTCCATGGTCACGCTGTAGAGGCGCTCACTCTTCCACCAGATCGGGTTGCCGGACATGGCGTGGTAGACGGTGAGCGTCATGACGCACACCGCGATGCCGAGTGCGATCGCCAGCACCATGAGGGCGCTGAGTCCCGGGTTGCGGCGGAAGCTGCGGAAGGCGAGCTGGGTGTAATAAGCCAACATACTGTCTCTCCCTGGCGCGCTTCAGGCGCGCGCCGCGGTTTCACCCAGCGGCGCGGCGGCGCGCACCCGTGGCTCGTACGCCTGCAGCTCCGAAACCTGCCCGTCCACCAGGTGCACGTTGCGCTGCGCGCGCTGCGCCAGTTCCGGGTCGTGGGTCACCAGCAGAATGGTCGTGCCCATGTCGTTGATCTGCTCCAGCAGGTCCATGACCTGGCGCGCCATCAGCGAATCGAGGTTGCCGGTCGGCTCGTCCGCGAGCAGGAAGGCGGGATCGCCGGCGATGGCGCGCGCGATCGCCACGCGCTGCTGCTGTCCGCCGGAGAGCTGTGAGGGCATGTGCTTCATGCGCGCCGCGAGCCCCACCAGCTCGAGCGCGCTCTGGATGCGCTCGCGGCGGTCGCTCGTGGCCAGGCGCCGGTAGCGCAGCGGCACATCGACGTTGTCCTGCACATTGAGATCGGGAATCAGATTGAAGCTCTGGAAGATGAAGCCGATGCGCTCGTTGCGCAGCCGCGAGCGCGCATCATCCGATAGCGCGTGCACGTCAGTGCCGTCGAGCTCATAGGAGCCGGAGTCGAAGGTCTCCAGCAGCCCGGCGACGTTCAGGAAGGTGGTCTTGCCGGAACCCGAGGGTCCGGTGACCGCGACGAACTCCCCGGCCGCGACCTCGAGCGAGAAACTGCGCAGCGCGTAGGTCTCGATCAGGTCGGCCCGGTAGATCTTGCTGACATCTTTCATCTTGAGCATGACGTCCTCACCTAGTTGGAGATGGCGAGCTCGGCGGCCTGGTTGGCATCCCGCATGTCGGAGATGATCACCTGCTCGCCGGGCGCGAGCCCGCGGATCACTTCAATCTCGGACACCGAGGCGGCGCCGAGTTCCACCGGCACGCGCACCGCGCGCGCGCCGCGCAGCACGTACAGCGTGCGCGTGCTGTCATCGATGAACGAACCGCGCTCGAACTTGAGCACGTGGTCACGCTCATCCAGCACGATGCGCACCGCGGTGCGCTCGTTCTGGCGCAGCCCGGCGGGCTGGCCGTTGCGGAAGCGCACGCGGCCGACCACCTGGTTCTGGCGCACTTCGGGTGAGATCGCGGTGACCACGCCGGGCACGCGGCGCCCCTCGATGGTGATGTCCGCGCTCATGCCCGGCTTGATGTCGGCCGCGTAGCTCTCGGCCACCTGGAATTCGATCTCGAAGGCGGACAGGTCTACCACCGTCAGCAGCGGCGCGTCCGCCGCGAGGCGCGTCTTCTGCGGCTGGGCGAGGTTCGCGACCATGCCATCGACCGGCGAACGCACACTGAGCTCGGCGATGCGCTGCTTCAGGTCCGCCACGGTGAGCGCCTGGCGGTCGCGCTCCAGACGCTTGGTGCGCAGATCCAGCGCCAGGCTGTCGCGCTCGAGGTCGGCGGTGTCGCGCGCGTGGTCGAAGTTGAGCTTGGCATTCGCGACATCGTCGATCGAGCGCATGTAATCGCGTTCGCTGATGACGCGCTGGTCCCAGGCCCACTGCGAGCGCTTGAGTTCGCGCTGCGCCGCCTGGATCGCGACCTGGGCGAGATCGGCCTGTTGCTTGCTGGTGAGGATCTCGCGGCGGATCTCGATCTGCTGCCGCTCGAGCGCCGCATCGAGACTGTCGAGCGTCGCCTGCTCGCGGCGGTAGTCGTTCATCAGCTCGGGACTGTCGAGCACGGCCAGCAGCTGGCCCTTGCTCACCGGATCGCCCGCGCGCACCTGATAGGTAACGGTGCCGGGGGCGATCGCGAACAGTGTGGGATTGACCGCGGCGACCACCGTGCCTTCGGCCGCGACGTCGCGCACGTAGTGGCCCCGGTCGACCGTGGCCACGCGCAGCCGTTCGCGCGTGATCACCTGACCGGTCGCGAGCCAGCCGTGCAGCAACCAGGCGCACAGCAGCACCAGCAGCAGGCCTCCTGCGATGATGAGCGCCAGGCGCTGACGCTGCCATAGCGAGAGCGGCACGCTGCGTGTGACGTCCTGGGCTTCGGTACCGCGCATACGCGCATCCGCGCCGGCATCCGACGCGCCGCCCTCATGAATCTTCTTCAGGTACGCAAGCTTCATCGCGCAGACTCATTGCATGCCGCGTGCCACCTCGCGTCAGCCGCGAGCGCCGCTCTCAAACGTCTGAGCCGGGAGGAAATTTCCCTCGAGGGTGCCTCGTGCCACGCCGCGGTCAGCGTGTCCGCGGGCGGACGCGGACACGCGGCGGACACTTCAAGGCAGTCCGCAGCGCTTGCACCTGCGCCCTGCGGGCGCGCAAAGTTGCCCGTGTCGCCTTAAGGAGGAGCCGATGGCCAGTCGACGTACGCCCGATTTGAGCAAAGCCCCCGATCCCACTCCCGCAAGAGCCAGCGCGGCGCAACCGCCGGGGCGTGCGCGCAAGCCACCGACCCTGGGCCTGCCGCGTGTCCAGGTCTCGGCGGACGAGCGCCGTCGTCTGATCGCCGAGAACGCCTACCTGCGGGCCGAACGGCGCGGCTTCGCGCCCGGTCACGAGACCGAGGACTGGCTCGCAGCCGAGGCCGAGGTGGATGCACTCCTCAGGGTGGGTGGGAATTCGCCGCAGTAGGGGCGGGTGGGGCACCCGCTGGGCGTGCCGCGGGCGGGCGCAGCCCGTTGGAGTAGAGCACCTGGCCGTCCGGCTTCACGAACACTGCATCGTATTCCGGCATGCGGTTGATGATCTCGAGCGTCTTGTCGGCGCCGAGCACAAAGGCGGTCTTGGACATGCCGTCGGTCTGGGTGGCAGTCGGTGCGATGATGGTCGCGCTGCGCACTTTGCTGGCGGAGTGGCCGGTGTGCGGATCGATGATGTGGTGGTAGCGCACCCCGTCCTCGTCGAAGAAGCGCTCGTAGTCCCCTGAAGTCGACACGCCGCAGTCCTCAAGCGGAATGCGGGTCACCACTTTGGCCGGGTTGTCGGGATGGCGGATCGCGACCAGCCACGGCCGTCCGCGCCGGTCACCGAGGATGCGCGTGTCGCCGCCGGCGGTGACGATGGCGTTGCTGATGCCGCGCGCCTTGAGAATCTCTGCGCCGCGGTCGGCGGCGTAGCCTTTGCCGATGCCGCCCAGGTCGATGCGCATTCCCGGGTGGCCGAAGCGTATGGTGTGATTCTGCTCATCGAAGATCAGGTTGCGCCAGTTGACCGCCGGCAGCGCCGCCTGGATCTGCGCCTCGTTGGGACGGATGTGCAGCGGGTAGTTGTAGAGGTAGCCGACGCTCGCGTAGGTGATGTCGAAGGCACCCTCGGTGATCTCCGAGTAGTGGGTCGAGAGCTTGATGAGATCGAACAGCTCCTTGTCGACCTGCACCGGCTCCTGGTTGGCGTGCGCGTTGATCTGCGAGAGCTGACTCTCGGGCTTGTAATGGCTCATCAGATTGTCGATGCGGCGCAACTCGTCCATCACCGCATCGAGCGCAGCGTTGCCCTTGTCAGGATCATCCGCCCACAGCTGCACGTAGCAGCGCGTGCCCATGATCGCCTCGGTGCGCTCCATCCACTCCGCCTGTGCCGGCACGCTGGCGGCCAGACACACAAGGCCGAGCAGTAGCCCGATGTGTACAGTCATCTGTTCATTCCCCCGGGAAAGTCGCGGCGGCGCAAGGGTACTACGTCCGTGCCGCCGGCAACCGTCGATACCGTCATTGTTGAGATTGCGCTATTCTGAACGCCCAAAATAAGCGGTACCTCGTAAGGGAGAACTGCAAATGCATCCGGTGAAAACACATCTGACTCATGGCGTACTGCTGCTGGCCGTGCTGCTCGCGCTGCCCGCGGTCTCACTGTCGCAGGCGACCGACAGCAGCTCGGCGCCGCCGCCGATCTGCAAGGACGGCACGACTTCCGCGCATGCGGGCCGCGGAGCCTGCAGCGGGCACGGCGGTGTCGACAAGACGGCGACCGCCAATGCCGCAGGCGGTAGCGCCGCTGCGCCGGCGGCTGCCGCCGCAAGCTCCAGTGCCCCGAGCACGACCGCGAGCTCCAGCGCGCCGGCATCCGGGTCCAGCTCAGGTCCCGTGACCTGCAACGACGGCACCACCTCGCCCCACGGCGGACGCGGCGCCTGCAGCGGCCACGGCGGCATCAACAAGTCCGCAGGCACGGGTGCCTCGGCGCCGGCAGCGGCGCCGGCAGCCGGCACCGCCATGACGCCCGCGCCGTCCAAGACGATGGCCCCGGCTGCGGCCGCCCCCGCCGCCAGCACTGCCATGACCCCGGCTCCGGCCAAGACGGCAGGTCCGCCGGCGACCACCCAGGCGGCCCCCGGGGGTGGCCCGGGACAGGTGTGGGTCAACACTTCGAGCAATGTGTATCACTGCCCGGGCGATGTCTGGTACGGCAAGACCAAGAAGGGCCAGTACATGAGCGAGGCAGCCGCCAAGGCGGCGGGTGCGCGCGCGGATCACGGTAAGGCCTGCTCCTGATTGCGGGCCGTGGTGCGCATCCTCCGTGGGATGCGCGCTGCTGACCCGCCGACGCCAGGGAAGGATCCGGGGCGGGCGATGCTGAGTCGACGCGATCTGTTGCTGGCTGGAGCCGCCGGGTGGCTGGGCGGGGCCGCGTCCGCGGCGGAATCGGACGGCAGCGGCGGCGCGCGCCTGATTTCACTGCCCGGGAAAAAGCCGCTGCTGCAGCGCGCCTTCCGACCGCCGAACTACGAGACCCCGCTTGCCGATCTGAGCGCGGATTTCACCCCCAATGACGTGTTTTTCGTGCGCTACCACCTCGCGGTCATTCCCTGGGTGGACGCAGCGAGCTGGCGACTCACGGTCGGCGGCGCGGGCGTCCGCCAGACGCTCAGCCTGTCGCTGCGCGATCTGCAACACGGTTTCGAGCGCGTGCGCATCGCCGCGGTCAACCAGTGCTCGGGGAACCGCCGCGGGCTTTTTGCCCCGCGCGTGCCGGGCGTGCAGTGGGCCAACGGCGCAATGGGCAATGCGCTGTGGGGCGGCGTGCGGTTGCGCGACGTGCTGCACAAGGCGGGCCTCGGCAGCGATGCACTCGAAGTGGTGTTCAACGGTGCAGATTCGGCCGTGCTCCCCGGCACTCCGGACTTCATCAAGAGCCTGCCGCTCGAGCGGGCGCTCGAGGAAAGCACGCTCATCGCTTTCGAGATGAATGGTGCACCGTTGCCGCACTGGAACGGCGCGCCGGCGCGCCTGATCGTGCCGGGCTGGACCGGCACCTACTGGATGAAGCACCTGACGGACATCAGTGTCGTGTCGAGCCCCTACCAGGGCTTCTGGATGAAGTCGGCCTACCGTCTGCCGACCGGCGCCTTTCCGGGGGCGCGCTTTGCCAGTCAGGAAAACAAGGACACGACTCCGATCACCGAGATCCTGGTCAATTCACTCATCACCAGTCCGCGCCCGGGCGAGCGGCTCGCGCGCGGCGCCCGTGCGGAGCTCGCCGGCAAGGCCTGGGACAACGGCAGCGGGATCGCGGCGGTGGAGGTCTCGTTCGATCAGGGCGGCAGCTGGCGCGCTGCGCACCTCGGCCGCGATCTCGGGCGCTATGCGTGGCGCGACTTCCGCCTGCCGCTCGATACCTCGAAGCCCGGCTCACTCACCATCGCGGTCCGTGCGGCCAGCAGAAACGGCGCGCAGCAGCCGCAGAAGCTCACCTTCAACCCGTCCGGTTACCACGACAACATCGTGCAGACCGTGACGGTGGAGGTGTCATGAAGGTCCCTGCGGGCCTCGGTGTCACCCTGCTGCTGCTCGCGGCCGCTGCTCTGTACCGCATGGCGCAGGCGCAGGCGCCAGGCGAATTCACCCAGCTCAGCGAAGGTACAGGTCGCGACCTGACGGTCGGCCGTTGCGTCATCTGCCACAGCCTCGAATACATCCCCAACAATGCACCCGCCATGGATCGCAGCGGTTGGCAGAAAACCATCCAGAAGATGCGCGAACGCTTCGGTGCGCCGATCAGCGATCCCGAGGCGCAGCAGATTCTCGATTACCTCGCCGCGAACTACGCCGGCAAGGCCGCCGGCTGAGGCGTTAGGTCGGCGCGGAGAACGTGTCGCAGCTGGCGATCGAGCCGCTCTGCAGCCCGCGCTTGAACCAGCCGGTGCGTTCGGCCGAAGTGCCGTGGGTGAAGGACTCAGGCACGACGTAGCCTTGGGCACGCTTCTGCAGGTTGTCATCGCCGACCGCGGCCGCCGCGCGCAGCGCCGAATCGACGTCGCCGTCTTCGAGGATGTGCTTGGTCTCGTCCGCGTTGCGCGCCCACACGCCGGCAAAGCAGTCGGCTTGCAGTTCGAGCTTCACCGACAGGGCATTCGCCTGTGCCTCGGAGGCGCGCTCCTGGGCCGCGCGCACCTTGCCGGCGATGCCGAGCAGGTTCTGCACGTGGTGACCGACCTCGTGCGCGAGCACGTAGGCCTCGGCGAACTGCCCGGGGGCCTGAAACTCGTTGGTCAGCTGCTGGAAGAAGCCCAGATCGAGATAGATCTTGCGATCGAGGGGGCAGTAGAACGGACCAACAGCGGAGTTGGCCGACCCGCAGGCCGAGGGCATCTGATTGCGATACAGCACCAGTTTGGGCGGCGTGTAGGTCCAGCCCTGTGCCTGAAAGATATTGCTCCAGGCATCCTCGGTTTCACCCAGCACCGCGGCAATGAATTGCCCCTGCTGATCCTGCGGCGTGCCGTAATGCGCCGCCGGCGCCGCCTGCTGCGAGGGCACCGCGCTCATCAGCCCCATGATCACGCGCGGATCGACGCCGAAGAAATAGGACGCGGCGAGCGCCAGCAGCGTACCGCCGAGTCCGAGCTTGAGTCCGGCACCCCCGCCGCCCCCGGTGCTGGCGCGGACGTCCTCGATGTTGGTGCTTTGGCGAAGATCGTCCCAGCGCACGGCGGCTACTCCCTCAAGCGCGAATCAGCCAAACGCTATACCGCAGCCGTGCGCGAGCGCAAGGTCAGCGGTTCTGCCGCGGCAGCGGGCCGCTCTGGTGCGGCGCGTGTCGGTTCAGCGAGTTGTACAGTGATTCGATGAACGCATCGCTGTCGACGAACGCCTTCGGAGGCGCATAGCGCTCGCTCCACGGCCCGAGGATCTTGTCCTTCTTCATCTGCTCGAGCGACTTGCCGGCTTTGAGTGCCCGCTGCACGGTGGCGGTGGTGTCCTGCAGCATCTTCAGGTAGGTGCGCAGATCCTCAAGGCTTGCCACCTCGCCGTGGCCGGGAATGATCTTGGCATCGGCCGGCGCCTTCTTCAGCACGTCGGCGCAGGCCGCGATCATGCCCTGCACGCTCCCGCCGCTGTTGATGTCGATGAACGGGAAGCCGTAGCGCACGAAGATATCGCCCATGGCGATGACGTGGCCTTTGGGGAAGTAGATGATCGAGTCCCCATCGGTATGCGCGTTGGCGTAATGGACGGCGTGCACGTCCTCGCCGTTGATGTGCACGGTGAGTTCGTCGGCGAAGGTGACCTGCGGCAGGGCTTCCGGCTCCACCGCCTTCATTTCGCGCGAAATTGAGCCGCCGTTGCCGGCGGTGCCGCCACTGGCCAGGCGCGCGCGCAGCTGGTCCTGCGCGATGAGCGTCGTGCCGCCGCGCGCGAACGGCAGATTGCCGCCGGTGTGGTCGTAGTGGTAGTGAGTGTTGATCACGTAGCGCACCGGGCGGTTGGTGAGTCCGAGGCCCATGAGTGCGGCGCGGATCTTGTCGGCGAGCGGGGCGAACTCGTCGTCCACCAGCAGGCTGCCGTCGGCGCCGACTGAAGCGGTGGTGTTGCCGCCTGCGCCCTGCAGCAGGAACAGGTTCGGCGCGAGCTGCGCCGTCTTGATCTCGACCGTGCTGAAATCCTGCTCCTGCGCCGAGGCGCTGGCTGCAGCAGCGAGTAAGATGACGAGCGGGAACACACAGCGCATGTCGACCAACTCCAGAGTCTTGCGGGGCGGACGATGCTAGCACACGGGTGCCGGGCCTCAGGGGGGCGCACGCCTTGCCGCCGCGCGCCGCCGGCGTGAGCACCCCGCCGTTCACGCTCGCCGGCCTCGATCACCTGGTGCTGCGCGTCGCCGATCTGCCGCGCATGCGGACCTTCTACTGCGAGGTGCTCGGCTGTCGCCTGGAGCGCGAGCAGCCCGAGCTCGGACTCACCCAGCTGCGCGCCGGCACCAGCCTCATCGACCTGGTGACGCGCGACGGTCCGCTCGGACGCCAAGGGCCGGACGGTGCCGGGCGCAATCTCGATCATTTCTGCCTGACGCTGGCGCCGTTCGAGGAGGGCGCGCTGACGGCGTGGCTCGCCTCGCAGGGTGTGCGCGCGCACGATCCGGCCGAGCGCTACGGCGCGCAAGGCGAGGGACGCTCCCTGTACATCGAGGATCCCGAAGGCAACTCGGTCGAGCTCAAGGGGGCAGAGCCGATGCGCTGAGGCCGGCGCGGGCGGCGCCGGTTACACTGGATGCCCAGCGGCGGTGCAACAGGGGAATGCGGTGAGCCTGAGCGGCAAGACACTCTTCATCACGGGCGCGAGCCGCGGCATCGGGCTGGCGATTGCGCTGCGCGCGGCGCGCGACGGCGCCAACATCGCCGTCGCTGCCAAGACGGTGGAACCGCATGCGAAGCTCCCGGGCACCATTTACAGCGCGGCGCGGGAGATCGAACAGGCCGGCGGCAAGGCGCTGCCCCTGGTGGTGGACGTGCGCGAGGAAGCGAGCGTGCGCGCGGCCGTGCAGCAGTGTGTCGCCGCTTTCGGTGGCATCGACATCTGCATCAACAACGCCTCGGCCATCAACCTGAGTTCCACCGAGCAGATCGAGCTCAAGCGCTTCGACCTCATCCAGCAGATCAACACCCGCGGCACCTTCGTCACCTCGCGCGCCTGCCTGCCGCACCTGAAGCAGGCGCCGAATCCACACATTCTGACGCTGTCGCCGCCGCTCGACCTGCGCGCCAAGTGGTTTGCGCCGCACCTGGCCTATTCGCTCTCCAAGTACGGCATGTCGTTGTGCATGCTTGGCATGGCGCAGGAATACCGCGCCGCCGGGATCGCCTGCAACGCGCTCTGGCCGCGCACCACGATCGCGACCGCCGCGGTCGAATTCGCGCTCGGCGGTCCGCAGATGCTGCGCCGCTCACGCAAGCCGGAGATCATGGCGGACGCCGCGCACGTCATTCTCAGCCGTCCGGCACGCGAGTGCACCGGGCAATTCCTGATCGACGACCAGGTGTTGTACGACAGCGGCGTGCGTGACTTCGAGCGCTACCGCATCGACCCGACCGCGACACTGCTCGGTGACCTGTTCGTCGATGCGGCTACTCCGCTGCCGCCTGGGGTGCAGGTGGAGTTCATGCGCTGAGGCGCCGTCATACGGGGTACCCTCATGAGTGACAACCGTCGCATCGTGCTCGCGCGCCGGCCGCACGGCGCCCCGGTCGCGGAGGACTTCCGCCTGGAACGCACCCCCATCCCGGTGCCCGCTGCGCACCAGCTGCTGCTGCGGACGCGCTACCTGTCGCTCGACCCGTACATGCGTGGACGCATGAACGAAGGTCCTTCGTATGCGCCTCCGGTGGCTCTCGATGCGGTCATGACCGGACAGACGGTGAGCGTGGTGGAGTCCTCCAACATTGCCGGCTTCAGTCCGGGCGAGCTGGTGCTCGCCGAGATCGGCTGGCAGGACTACGCGCTGTCCGACGGGCGCGGCCTGGTCAAGCTCGATCCGCGTCTGTCGCGACCTTCGCTGGCACTGGGAGTGCTCGGGATGCCGGGCCTCACCGCTTACGTCGGACTTCTGGATATCGGTCAGCCACGCAGCGGTGAAACGCTGGTGGTGGCGGCCGCAAGTGGCGCGGTCGGCTCCGTCGTGGGCCAGCTGGCGAAGATCCAGGGCTGCCGCGTGGTGGGCATTGCCGGGGGGCCCGACAAGTGCCGCTACGTGCGCGAGACGCTGGGTTTCGATGACTGCATCGACCACAACCATGGCGAATTCGCGCAGCAGCTGGCGCAGGCGTGTCCGCGCGGCATCGACATCTACTTCGAGAACGTGGGCGGGGCGGTGCTGTATGCGGTGCTGCCGCTGCTCAACCGCGATGCGCGGGTGCCGGTGTGCGGTCTGGTCGCCTGGTACAACCTGGAGAAACTGCCGCCCGGTGTCGATCGCACGCCGCAGTTGCTGTTCGCGGTGCTGCGCGACCGCATCAGGGTGCAGGGATTCATCATTTTCGATCACTACCATCGCATGCCGGCCTTCCAACAGGAGATGGCCGCCTGGGTCAGTTCGGGCCGCATCTTGTACCGCGAACAGATTATCAGCGGGCTCGAGAACGCCCCGCAGGGGCTCATCGGACTGCTACAGGGCGAGAACTTCGGCAAGCTGGTCGTGCAGGTCGCCGACGGCTGAGGGAAAACCGTGAGGATCCGCTGGGTATTCGATGTCATCTCGCCGTTCGCGTATCTCGCCTTTCCGCGCCTCCAGCAGCTGCCGGCGGAACCGGAATTCGTGCCGGTGCTGTTTCCGGCGCTGCTGGATCACTTCGGGCAACGCGGGCCTGCGGAGATGCCCTCCAAGCGGCGCTTCACCTACCGCTTCGTGCTGTGGCGCGCGCGCCAGCTTGGCCTGCCGCTGCGTCTGCCGCCGGCGCATCCGTTCAACCCGCTCGCTGCTCTCAGGCTCATCATCGCCGCCGGCAGCAGCACACGCGCGGTCGGCACGGTACTCGATGCCGTGTTCCGTGACGGACGCGATGTGAGCGATGCGGCCGTCATCGCCGAGCTCGCCGGCTCGCTCGGCGTACGCGATCCCGCGCGCGCGCTGGCCGACCCGGCGGTCAAACAGCAGCTGCGCGCCAACACCGCGTGGGCGGTGAAGCAGGGCATCTTCGGCGTGCCGACGCTGGTGCTGGGCGAGGAGTTCTTCTGGGGGCAGGATGCCATCGACATGGCGCTCGATTACCTGCGCGCTCCCGAGAACTTCAGCGATGCTGCCATGCGCGCGGTGGACACGCTGCCGATCGGCGCAACGCGCACCACCTAGTCACGCCACACACGCCGCCGCAGCGGCCAGCGCCGCGGGCGCGATTCTCGGCCTAAAGATCTTGCGAGCCGCGGGGCCGCTATATATTATCGATGCCATAATATTAACCTTCAGGGGTGTCTGACGGGTGTTGTCCAGTCGCGACACGAGCCTCGTGCAGCTCCGACACCCGCGCCGGTGGCTCGCGGGGCTGCTGCTGCTCGCCGCGCTCTGTGCGCACGCGGTGGCGGGGGCGCCGCGCAAAATCGATCTCGACGCCTTCGATGCCGCCAAGCAGAGCGTGGCACTCCCCGACGGCATCACACTCGCGTACGTCTCACTCGGCGATCCGGCCGGTCAGCCGGTGGTGCTGATCCACGGCTACACCGACAACGCGCGCGACTTCGTGCCGCTGATTCCGTATCTCGCACCGCGCTTCCACCTGATCGTGGTGGATCTGCGCGGCCACGGCAAATCGTCCAAGCCGGAGTGCTGCTATACCCGTCTCGATTTCGCCTACGACGTCAAACTGCTGCTCGATGCCCTGAAGATCCCGCGTGCCGACATCATCGGCCACTCGATGGGCTCGTTCGTTGCCCAGACCTTCGCGGAGTACTGGCCTGAGCGCACGCGCCGCGTGGTGCTGATCTCCTCCAGCGGCGGCCCGCGTCCCGGCAGTGCCCCGCAGAAGCCGGCGTTCGACTACGCGGCGCAGATCCGTCAGCTCAAGGAGCCGATCGATCCGGATTCGCCGTTCATGATCGAGTGGTGGGCCTCGCCCACCGCGGTCGATGCGGACTTCATCCGCCGCCAGCGCCGCGATGCGGCCGCCATTCCGCTGCAGGTGTGGCTGGCAGTCCTCGATCAGGGACTCACCAGCGCGGACCTGCAGAAAACTCTGCCGCGCCTCAGGGCGCCGGCGCTGCTCCTGTGGGGCGAGAAGGATCCGCTCATGGAGGAGGAGGTGCGCCAGACGCTGCGCGAGGCACTGCCGCACGCGCAGGTGAAGGTGTTCCCGGGTCTCGGCCACAACCCGTTCTGGGAACAGCCGCAGGCCTGCGCCGAGGTGATCAACGCCTTTCTGACCGCGGCGCCTGCCGGCGCTGCGCATTCCTAGCGAGCCGATCGTGATCTGAACCACCACATTGTTCTGGGGGAGCTGCACTCATGAGGTCGATCATTTTTTCCACCGGTCTGCGTTATGCCGCGCTGCTGCTTCTGGTGACGGACCTGAGCGGTTCGCCGCCGGCGTTCGCACAGGAGCAGGAATCGGCCACCGAGAACGGTGGCGACGTTCAGACCGTCATCGTCAGCGCCCGCAAGCGCTCTGAGTCACTGGCGGAAGTGCCCACCAGCATCACCGCCTTCACCGCCGAGACGCTCAAGGACTACAACGTGCAGTCCTTCAGCGACTACGCCACCAAGACACCCAACCTGTCGTTTACCTACGGCGGGGGCCCCACCGGCATCGCGGACGCGCGCACCATCGCCATCCGCGGCATCACCGGCCAGAATCTGTTCGGCACCGCCGGCGCCACCGGCTTCTACATCGACGACACCCCGGTGCCGGGCTCCATCGACCCGCGCGTGGTCGACCTCGCCAGCATCGAGGTGCTGAAGGGTCCGCAGGGCACCCTCTACGGCGAGAGCTCGCTCGGCGGTAACGTGCGCCTGATTACCAAGGAACCCGACGTCAACAACTCGGGCTATGGCTATATGCTGCAGGCCGGCGCCACTTCCGGCGGCGGCAGTGCGGATGGCGGCGGCAACTTCATCGGCAACCTGGTGCTGGTACCGGGGACGGCCGCCGTGCGCGCGGTGATGTTCATCAATCACGATGCCGGCTACCTGACGCGCACCTATCCCAGCGCCGCCAATGGCCCCGGTGCCAGCGACCCGGATGCCATCGTGCCGCGCACCAGCTCGGGCGATCAGGGCGCGCAGTCGACCGGCGGTGGCTCGATCGCGCTACTGGTCAAGGCCAGCGACGCGTTCGAAATCAAGCTGCGCGTCCTGTTCCAGGATTCCAAGGATCACGGCTTCCCGGCAGCCTTCGCGCCGCTGCCGAACTTCACCCCGGACTACGTTCTGAACCGCGCCTTTGACGTGCAGCCCTACGCGACCGACTCGTGGACCATGCCTTCGCTCGATCTCAAATACTCAGGCTCCGGCTGGTCGGTGGTGTGGGCCAACGGTTACTTCTACCGCCACACGCAGGACGTCGAAGATTCCAGTTATGGCACCCAGCAGATCCTCACCAGCTCCTATGAGGTCACGGGTCTGCAGCCGCAGCCGTACCTGTGGGACGGGCAGCACAACCACGATCAGTACTCAAGCGAGCTGCGGTTCTCGTTCGATCCCTGGCACAACCTGAGTGGCACACTCGGAGCCTTCTACTCGAACACCCACACCAAGTTCTACATTCCGCCGACCTATGCCAACGGCCTGGATAGCGGCACGACCGCCTGTCCGTTCGGCGGCCCCTGCACCGCGCCCGCCTGGCCCAACGATCTCATCTGGACGCAGAGCAATCCTGCCCAGGAGGAAGACAAGTCACTCTTCGGTGAGCTCTACTACAAGTTTCTGGAGAAATTCACTCTCACACTCGGTGGCCGTCAGTACTGGCTCGATCAGAGCACCGACTACACCGCCGACGGCTTCCTCAACTTAGGACCCACACCCAGTCAGCCGGAGCACAACCGCGAGTCGGGCTTCAACCCCAAGGTGGCACTGGCGTTTCAGGCCCTCGACTCGACCATGCTGTACGCCTCGGCCTCCAAGGGCTTCCGCGCCGGCGGCGCGCAGGCGAACTTCCCCGGCTGCTCGCTCCCGAGTCTGCCGACCGAGGACATCACTGACATCAAGTCGGACACGCTGTGGACCTACGAAGCGGGTGCCAAGGTGCAGCTGCCCAAAGTGCTGATCTCGGCGGCCGGCTACCACATCCAGTGGAACGACCTGCAACAGCAGTTCGCCTTGCCGTGCGGCTTCTACGCGCAGATCAACGGCGGCAGCGCCCGCATCAACGGCGGCGAGATCGAGGCGAACGGTCGCCTTCTGCCCGGACTCAACTACCGCCTGGGTCTCGGCTACGAGGCCACCGACATCACCGACCCCGGCAATCTCGGGCTCATCCCCGGCGTCCATCCCGGTATCCGCATCAGCGGCGTGCCGGCATTCACCGCCTCCGCCGGCGCGGTCTACACCCAGCCGCTGAACGATGCCATGGACGGGTTCGTGTCGGCCGACTACAGCTATACCGGCAACAGCATCTCACTCCTGGTGGGGGGTGCGGCGACCTCGACACCGGTTGCGACCCGGCCGGGTTACTCGCTGGTCAACCTGCGCTTCGGCCTCGATCGCGGGCAGTCGGAGTTCTCGCTCAACCTGCACAACGTGACCAACTCGAAGCCGAATCTCGGTGACATCGGCTATGTGGGCTACGCGCAGTTCTCCGCCAGTGGCCTGGTGATTCCGCAGGCGGCGACGCTGCAGCCCTTCACGGTGATGCTGCAGTACTCGAAGTCGTTCTAGCGCGGGCTCGGGGACAGAGGGCTGCGGGCGCCGTTCTCAGGCGCCCGCAGCGCGTCGGCTGGCCGGGGTATCGTTCGCACCCACCGCCCAGGCGTGCAGCAGCTGCAACTGCAGGCGCAGCTGCGCGGTCTGCTTCTCCGCCGGCCAGTCGCCGGGATTGGCGGCGGCGCTTGCGGTCAGCCCGTTGATGAACGTGACGAGCGAGCGCAGCACCTGCTCGCGGGTCGCCGCCGGCCAGTGCGGCCACTCGCTCCAGCACTGTGCCAGGCAGCGCTCGAACAGGCGCATGTACTCTTTGTGTACCCAGGCGTTGATGCGCTTCATGCGCTTGTCTGCGGTGATCTGGCCCCAGAACGTGGTCCAGAAGGCGCACTCGGTGCGACGGTGCTCATCCACCGGCAGCGCCTCGGTGAGCAGTGCGAGCAGATCGGGGCGGGTGGTCGCGCCGGCCGGATGGGTGAGCCGCTCGTCGATGCGTCGCAGGATCAGCCGCAGCGCGGCGATGATGATGTCCTGCTTGCTCTCGAAGTAGTGCGCCAGCATCCCGGTGGTGTAGCCGGCCTCGCGCGCGATGCGCACCATGCTCGCCTGGTCGAAGCCGTGCTCGGCGACCACGCGGCAGGCGACCAGGGCAATCTCGTCGCGTCGCTGCGCATGGTCGACGATCTTCGGCATCGCGCGATGGTACTGGGAATCACGCGCGCTGTGCAGCCGCGCGCTCGTCCGGGTCGAGGCCGGCGTCGGCCGCCGCCGCCTGACGCCGTTCGTGTTCCCGATCGAGGGAGCGGCAGGCGAGCAGGTAGACGCCCGCGGACACCGGCAGCCCCACCAGCATGGCGATGTCGGCGCCGCCGAGCGCGCGCGCCACCGGCCCCTCGAACGGGGTGCTGAAGAAGGGGATCATCACGACGAAGCCGATGACGTAGGCGAGGATCCCGCGCCAGTTCCATTGGCCGTACATTCCGGCGGGATTGAAGATCTCGCGGATCGAGTAGTGGCCCTTGCGCACCACGTAGAAGTCGACCAGGTTGATCGCGGTCCAGGGGGTGAACAGGTACAGCAACAGGTTCAGCAGGTCCTGGAAGTGGCTGCCGAAGTTGCCGGAGGAGTTGAGCGCGACGATGCAGCTGGCGACGAAGGCGATAGCGAGACTCGCCAGGCGCTTGGCGGCGGTGCATTTGAGGGGTCGGATGGTGTCGGCGACGCTTAAGAGGGTGAGCGAGGCGCCGTAGAAGTTCAGCGCGCTGACGGTGATCAGGCCGAGGAGCGCGCTCAGCAGCAATACTTTGCCGAGGCCGGGCGTCACCACATCCGCGGCGCGCTCCATGGCGGCAGCGATATCGAGAGTGGGCGCGGCCGCCGCGGCGACCGTGCCCACCAGCATCATCCACGCCCCGCCGACGAAGGCGCCGAGGTAAGTCCACCAGAACGATTCGCGCACGCTGACATCGCGCGGCAGGTAGCGCGAGTAGTCCGAGACATAGATCGACCAGCTGAGCTGATAGGAGGCCGCCCCGAACAGCTGGGCGAGGAAGGGTGCGGCGCGAAACGCGCCCGGCGCCCACTGCGCCGCGGGCAGTTTCAAAAGGAACAGGGCGCCCACGGTGAACACCGTGAGAATCACGATCATGAGATAGGCGAAGCCGCGCTGCGCCAGGTGGATCTTGTCGTAGCCGACTGCGGCGAGGGCCAGGGCAATCAGCGCGAACACCACCATCGCGGTCGCCGAGGTGGCGGAGAGGGCCGGCGTCAGCTGGTGCAGCGCCTGCGCCGCCAGCACCTGATTGAAGGCGTTGTAGCCGATGTAGGCGACCATCGCCACGCCCCACACCAACAGCGCACCCGTGTAGCCGAACTGCGGGCGCGACTGGATCATCTGCGGCAGACCGAGCTGCGGCCCCTGGGTCGAGTGGAAGGCCATGAAGAAGGTGCCGAGCAGGCAACCGAGGATGACCGCGACCGCGGTCCACAGCAGATTGCCGCCCAGGCTGATACCGACCGCGCCCACGGCAAGGGTGGCGAGGTGGGCGTCCCCGGAGAACCACACCGGCCACAGGTGCCAGACCTTGCCGTGCCGTTCGGCGAGCGGCACATAGTCGATCGAGCGCGTTTCGATGAGCGAGCCGATTGCCATGGGACCCCGCCGGCGGATTTTTATATTATGACATCAACATTATAAGCACGCGGCGCGGCGCGGTACCACTTCGTAACCGGGCACCTTGGGCTCGCTGTCGACCATCTGCTGCGGGAAGCCCTCGCCGAGCACCTTCAGGCCGCAGGCATCCTCGAGGCGGCGGATGATGTTGGGCGAGAACTCGCGCGCACCGTAGCGGCGCGCGCCGTCACGGAAGATCTCCAGCACCAGCGGTGACAGCTCGAGCGGCACCTGGCGCTCGCGCGCCAGGGCATCGAACAGGCCGACGTCCTTGATCACCAGGTCCATGGTGAAATTGATGTCGCGGCTGCCATTCAGGATGACCTGTGACTCGGTCTCGTGCACGAAGGAGTTGCCCGAGGAGATGCGAATTGCCTCGTAGGCGATGTTGAGGTCGAGCCCGGCAGCACGCGCCACGGTGAGTGCCTCGGCGAGTGCGACCAGGTGCACGGTGCACAGATAGTTGGTGAGCACCTTGAGCTGCGAGGCGCTGCCGAGCTCACCGGTATGCAGGATGCGCTGGCCGAGGATCGCCAGCACCGGCAGCGCCGCCTCGAAGGCGGCGCGACTGCCGCCGGCGAAGATGGAGATATTGCCGGTCGCCGCCCGGTGGCAGCCCCCCGACACCGGACACTCGAGCGCGGTCGCGCCGCGCTGCGCCACGAGCCCCGCCAGCCGGCGGATCTCCGCGTAGTCGGTCGTGCTCATTTCCAGCCACAGCTTGCCCGGCGTGAGACCCGCCAGCACGCCGTCGGCGGCCTCCATCACCTCGGCGCAGATGGCAGGCGAAGGCAGACAGGTGATCACGACATCGACCGCGGCGGCGAGCTCGCGTGGGCTGGCGGCGGCGCACGCGCCGCGCGCGCACAGCGCCGCGACGCGCTGCGCATCGAGATCGCGCACGCTGAGATCAACTCCATGGCGCAGCAGGTTGGTGGCCAGCTGGCTGCCGACATTGCCGAGGCCGATGAATCCGATGCGCAGGTCGGTCATAGCGGGAAACTCCCCGAGGCAGATCGGCGCAGTATGCCTGCGCGCGTGCTGGCCGTGCGCACTGTGCGAGACTTGTCAGCCGGAGGTTCCATGCTCAGGCGATTCAAGCTCTCCGGGGTTCTGGCAGCGCTGCTGGCACTCGTCGCCACTGCGGCGACGCTGGCGGCGCAGCCGCCCGCCGAGCGCGCCCTGCAGGTGCCGGCGGCGCACGGGCGGCTGGGCGGCGTACTGCTGCAGGCAGCCGGCGCGCCAGCGCCCGTGGTGCTCATCATTCCAGGCTCCGGGCCCACCGATCACGACGGCAACAATCTGCGCGGGCTGCGCGCCGACACCTACCGGCTGCTCGCCGCGGGGCTTGCGGCCGCCGGCATCAGCAGCCTGCGCATCGACAAGCGTGGCCTGTATTCGAGCGCCAGCGCGCTCGCCGATGCGGACGCGGTGACGATTCCCGACTACGCGGCGGACGTGCATACCTGGGTCAGGGTGCTGCAGCGGCGCCTGCAGCCGCGCTGCGTCTGGCTCTTGGGGCACAGCGAAGGCGCGCTGGTGGCGCTGGTGGCGGCGCAGCAGCCGGCCGGCATCTGCGGTCTGGTGCTGGCCTCAGCCGCCGGCCGGCCGCTCGGTGAGGTGCTGCGCGCGCAACTGCGGCGCCAGGCGCCGAACGCGCAGCTGTCGCACGCACAGAATGCCTGCATCGATGCGCTGGAAGCCGGGCAGCACGTGGCAGCGGCGAGCCTGCCGAAGCCGCTGGTCGCACTGTTACGGCCGCCGCTGCAGGGTTTCCTCATCAGCGCCTTCTCCTATGATCCCGCGCAGCTGCTGCACGCCTATCGCGGCCCGGTCTTGATACTGCAGGGGGAGCGCGACCTGCAGGTGGAGGAGGCCGACGCACGCCGACTCGCACAGGCGGCACCGCTGGCGCAGCTGGCGTTGCTGCCAGATGTCAATCACGTGCTGAAGAGCGTCAGTTCGACCGAGCGCAGCGCCAACCTGGCAACCTATACGGCTGCCAACGTGCCGCTCGCGCCGGGCGTGGTGAGCGCGATCGCGGATCTCATCAGGGCGCCGCACGCTGCCGCTGCGGCGCAGCTGCCCTGAGGGCGCCTACAGCTCGAAGTCATGCCAGATGCGCAGCACCGCGCGCTGCGAGATGCCGAGCTCGCTCGCCAGGCGGCGGCTGCTCCAGCGCGCGGCGTCGGGCGGCTGTTCGTGCAGGGTCTTGGCGAGGACCGCTTCGACCAGCTCATCGCTGATGGTGCGCGGGGCGCCGGAGCGCGGCTGATCGAGCAGCCCGCGCATGCGCGTGGCGACGAAGCGGCCGCGCCACTTGCCCACGGTTTGCGTGGTGACGCCGAGCCGCCGTGCCACTTCGCGGTTGGAGCGGCCGTGCTGACAACTGAGCACGATGCGTGCCCGTACCGCCAGTGCATGGCCCGCACGGCGCTTGCGCGCCCAGCTGCGCAACTGACTCTGCTCCTCACCGCTCAGCCGGATCGGCTGCAGTTTCGACTGACGCTGCATCGCTGATGGTCCTCCCCCGTGCGTCACGGCGCTGCGTCCGCCTCGAACCTGCCATCGGTGCCAGCAAAGGGCAAATGGTTCAATGAATTTGTGACTCACCCGTCACGCTCAAGCAGGCAGAAAAGCGGCGTTTTTACAGTGTTTTCCGTGCAGCGTGCGCACGGCCGCCGTGCGTCTCAGGCTCGCGACACTTCGACAGCGGCCCAGCTCACGCGTAAACAGCCACGCTTCATACAACGGGGGGCTCATCATGCGAACACAGCTACGCAATCTGCTTCAGATGCTGCGCCTGCTGCCGTATGTCGTGCTGCTGGCGCCGCTTGCGGTGTCGGCGCAGGCCAGGGATCCCGGGGTGCGGCACGCCGCCACCGACGGCGGCCCGCCGCTGCCGCTCGCCGGCGCGAGCGCCGACGAACTGACTTTCTTCCAGGATGGCCTGACGCGCTTCACCACCGTCGAGATGGTGTCGGGTGCGCTCACCGCGCCCGGCACCAACCAGGGCAATGGCCTCGGCCCGCGTTTCAACTCGAATCAGTGCTCATCTTGTCACGTGCAGCCGTATGTCGGCGGCTCGAGCCCGGCCGAGAATCCGCTCTACAGCGTGTTCAATGCCGAAGGTGCGACCAACCAGATGCCCTGGTTCAACGCCGTCAACGGGCCGATCCGCGAGGCACGCTTCGTCAGCTCGAACGGGGCTCCGGACGGCGGCGTGCACAATCTGTTCGTGATCAGCGGCCGCAGCGATGCCGGCAGCTGCAACCTGACGCAGCCGGCCTTCACGCCCGCGGGCAATCCGCTCAGCGGGCGCGGCGGCAACAGCAACGTCGTGTTCCGCATCCCGACGCCGACGCTCGGTGCCGGGCTGATCGAGGCGATCCCCGATTCGGCCATTCTCGCCAACGTCAGCGCCGACAGCGCTGCCAAGCGACGCGCCGGGGTGAGCGGGCATGCCAACTCGGTACAGGGCGGCACGGTCAACCTGAGCGCCAACGATGGCACGGTGACGCGCTTCGGCTGGAAGGCGCAGAACAAGTCGCTGCTGATGTTTGCCGGCGAGGCCTACAACGTCGAGATGGGAGTCTCCAATCAGTTGTTTCCGCAGGAGCGTGACGAGACCGCCGGCTGCCAGGGCGGCAATGCGACCCCGAACGACACCGACAACTTCCCCAATCCGGCGGCCCCGCCGCTCGCCACCGCGGTGCTGTCGGACATCGAGGCATTCGCCAACTTCATGCGCCTGCTGGCGCCGCCGGCGCCGGCGGCACCGACGCCTTCCACCGAGGCAGGCAGCGCGCTGTTTGCGAGTGTCGGCTGTGCGCTGTGCCATACGCTCATCATGAGCACCGGGAATGCGATCGCGAGCGGCTCCTACCGCTCCCCGAGTGTCGCGCTCTCACATCAGCAGGCGCACCTGTACTCTGATTTGCTGGTGCATCACATGGGCGCGGGGCTCGCCGACGGCATCACGCAGGGCGCCGCCGGTCCGGATGAATTCCGCACCGCGCCCTTGTGGGGAGTGGGCGCGCGGGTGTTCTTCCTGCATGACGGGCGCACCAGCAATCTGGTGCAGGCCATCCTCGATCACGCCAGCTCCGGAAGCGAGGCGAATCAGGTGGTGGCAGGCTACCAGCAGCTCAGTCCGCTGCAGCAGCAGAACCTGCTGAACTTCCTGCGCTCGCTCTGAGGAGGAGGGGGGCCGCGGGCGTGCGCACCGCCCGCGGCCCCCGCTGTTAGGCGCCGCTGTCAGCTGGCGACGTTCAGTGTCCACACCAGCGCGTACTTGCTGGTGGTGTTGGAGCCGCTCACCGCCAGGATCAGCTGGTTGGGCGTGACACTGTTGTTGAGGGTGGCAAGTCCGGTGAACTGCACGCCATTGAGCGGCGCCAGCGTGCCGGTGCAGCTCTCCAGGGTGTAGCTCACCTCGTAAACGTTGTGCGTGCTGTCGTTGGTGGCGATCGAACCGTTCAGCACGCAGTCGTTGGTGTACTGCTCAGTCAGCGCACCGGTGCCGTTGATGGTCAGCGTCGAATTAGTGACCGTGTCGGTGTAGGTGTTGGTGACGGCAGTCAGCGAGGAGGTGCTGTCGGCGTAACTGTCGTAGGTCAGCGACCAGCTGCCATCGATCGTGGTACCGCCGTTGGTCGTGAAGCTGAGCGTTGCGCTTAAGGTGCTGGCGGTGGTCACCATGCCTTGACTCAGCGTGCCCAGGCCATAGCTCGAGCCGTCGCTGAACTCGCCGGGGAAGTCGGTGTAGCCGTCCACGGTCGCAGCCAGCGTGCTCGAGGACACCTGCACCGGGCCGTCGAACTGCACGCCGTCGCTGCGGATGAAGGTGGCGGCGCCGGCCGAATTGATGATGGCGGTGATGCCGAGGCCGCTGGTCGAATCGGTGCCGCTCCACACACCGGTGGCGGACTGGGTGGCGCTGGTGTTGTCGTTGTCGGAGGACTTGCAGCTCAGCAGCAGCAGGGCTGCGAGCCCGAGCGCCGCAGCGCTTATCGACTTCATTCCTTGCATCTCAGCAGCTACTCCCATGATGGCCGCATCGCTCCCGCAGGCTGCGGGAGCTCATCGCGGGCGGATTAAAGCACTTCGCAAGCGCTGGTGGTGTTACAGCGAGTAACCGAGTCTTAAGTCTTTAGTGGCGCGTGGCTCGGGCACGCAGTGCGGGCGTGGCGCTGCGCCGGCCGCCAAGGGCAGCCGCGAGCCAGGCGCTCAGCCACCACAGCGCGTGAAACAGCAGCCAGACAATGAGCGCGAAGCATAGCGCGAACGTCAGCCCTTCGCCTGAGAGCGCAAACGTCGGCACCCAGTCGTGCAGCGTGGCGCGCGCGAGCTGCGGGTCGGTGTGCAGCGACAGATAGCTCAGCTGCTGCAGCAGGCTGCCGTGCAGCGCATCCACCGCCGCCGCCAGCTGCTGCACACTCGTGGCGAGCGCGCGGATGACAGCGCCCTCGGCGTGAAATTTCGGATCCGCGCTCTGCAGGTGATAGTCGATCAGCTTGTCGAGGCTGCCACCGTAATACTGGTCGGCGAGGTGCTGCCAGGGTGCGAGGTCCAGCCGTGCCTGATCGAGCCGGCCACCCAGACGCTGGCGGTACTGCGCGAGGAAGCCGGGCACCAGACCGCCGGCCACCACCGCGCAGATCAACAGCACCCGGTCGAGCAAGCCACGGACGAGAAACATGATCGGGATGGGCTCCGGCACACCTGAGGCTGTAAGCTTGCACACCAGGGGGGCTTATGCCAAATCGTCCGGCGGCACAGGCGGCGGCACGGCGCGGCGCGGGACACAACGTGACGTGGCTGCGCCCGCGCGGCCGTGCGGCGAGAACTGCGTCACGTGCAGACATTTTTTCCTAGCCGACACAGCGATTTGGCCTCAAATTCACTGTGCCGCGACCGGCCCCGCCGACATCGTCAGGCGCGCACAGACAGCTAACCGACGTGGACAACGACAGAGCACCAGCAGCGCTCATACGCCCAGGCATTGCCCAGCGCTGGACCGAGTGGCTGTTCCTCGGCGTCACGGTGTACGTCATCGCCGGCTCGCTGTGGATGCTCACCGGCTTCGGTGGTCCGACCGTCACGCATTACTTCAGTCTCATCTCGGACGGCCCGGCGGCGCTTGCCACCGTCATCGCCGCGGCGCTCACCGCACGGCGCGTGGCGCGCGGCCCGCTGCGCACCGCCTGGGTGCTGCTCGCCACGGCACTCGGACTGTATTTTCTCGGCGTGGAGCTCGGCGTCAGCGCCTGGCTGCGGGGCCATGATCCCTTTCCCGGCCCCGCGGACGGTTTTTACTGCGCCTTCTACGTATTGCTGGCCGCCGCCGCGCTGGCGCTGATCCGCGCCGCGGACGTGCGCGTCCCGTGGCTGCTGCTGTCGCTCGACACCACCATCTTCGTGGTGGGCTTCGGTGCGTTCTTCTGGTTCCTGGTGATCCGGCCGCAGGCCGATCACACCGAAGTCGATTTCATCCGACAGACGCTCAGCCTCGCCTACAGCTGTCTCGACTGCATCCTGCTGCTGCTGCTCGGCGTCGTGGTGCTCGCCGGGGCCGCCAGTCCGCGCGGCTGGCGCGTGCCGGTCCTGCTGCTGCTCGGCTTCGCCACCATGTTCCTCGGCGATATCCTCTGGTCGCTCGCCAAGATCCGTGGCTACTACCTGCCGGGCCAGTTCCAGGACGTGGCTTACCTGTGCTGCTACCTGCCGCTGGCGGCCGCGGCGCGCGAGCAGTTGCGCGCGCGCGATGCCCCGGCGCGGCAGATGTCCAACACCGCGGACCTGGTGGCGCGCTCGCTGCCGTACGCGGCCATGCTGGTGGCCTTCGTGGTGCTCGCCTATTTCAGCCGCGGCGCCATCGGTGGACCGGCGACGGTCATGACCATGATCGTGTTTGCGCTCACCCTGCTGCTGATGGTGCGCCAGGGCGTGATGCTGCGCGGGGATGCGCTGATGCGCGAGCGCCGCGCCACCCGGCTGGTGGAAGCGCGCTATGCCTCGCTGATCGCCAACGCGGCGGATGTCATCATGATCGTCGCCGCAGACGGCGCGGTACGCTTTGCCTCGCCGGCCGCCGAGCGCACGCTCGGCCTGCGGGCCGAAGAACTCACCGGCCGCAACCTCGTTGATGTGTGGGGACGCGAGGATGGCGACAAGCTGCGGCTGTTCCTCGCCGAGGTGGCCGCGGCCGCCGTCGGCACCGTCGGTCCGGTGGAATTGCGCATGGAGCGCGGTCCGCACCGTTACGTGATCGAGAGCCTCGGCAGCAACCTGAGCGCCGACCCGGCGGTGCAGGGGCTGGCACTGACGCTGCGCGATGTCAGCGAGCGCAAGGCACTCGAGGAACAGCTGCGCCAGCTCGCCTTCCACGACCCGCTGACGCTGCTCGCCAACCGCAACCTGTTCCGCGATCGCGTGCAGCACGCGCTCACCCTCGCGCAGCGCGGGCGCGGCGCGGTGGCCGTCATGTTCCTTGATCTGGACAACTTCAAGAACATCAACGATTCGCTCGGCCACGATGCCGGTGACCGCCTGCTGCAGGCGGTCGCGCGCCGCATCGCCAAGACCACCCGCTCCTCGGACACGGTGGCGCGCCTGGGCGGCGATGAGTTCGCCGTGCTGGTCGAGGGCATCTCCAACGACGCCGAGGTGGAGCGCCTCGCCGATGCGCTGGTGCACACGCTCGATGTGCCGTTTCCGCTCAGCGGCAACGAGGTCTCGGTAGCAGCGAGCATCGGCATTGCCTATTCACAGCCCGGCGTCGGCGCCGAGATGCTGCTGAGCAACGCCGACATCGCGATGTATCACGCCAAGGCGGCCGGCAAGAACCGCCACGTCACCTTCCAGCCGCAGATGCAGGACGTGCTGCACGCCCGCTTGCGGCTGGAGGCCGACATCGGCCGGGCGCTCGCCTGTCAGGAATTCTTCCTCGAGTATCAGCCGATCGTGGACCTGAGCACGCGCAGCCTGCTCGGCGTGGAAGCGCTGGTGCGCTGGCGCCATCCGGATGCCGGCGTGCTGATGCCGGCGCAGTTCATTCCGGTGATCGAGGAGTGCGGTCAGATCGTCAAGCTCGGCCGCTGGGTGCTGCAGCAGGCGTGCCGCGATCTGTGTCAATGGCGGCGCGGAATCGGTGGCGGCAACGGCCTGCGGCTCGCGGTCAACATCTCCGGGCGCCACCTGCAGCACGGTGAGCTGGCGCGTGACGTCGCGCAGGCACTGCAGGACTCGGGGCTCGAGCCCGGCAACCTGGTGATCGAGCTGACGGAGAGCACGATCATGTACAACACCGATGCCAATCTCGAGCGCTTTCACCGCCTCAAGGCGCTCGGCGTGCGCCTCGCGATCGATGATTTCGGCACCGGTTATTCCTCGCTCTCCTACCTGCACCGCTTCCCGATTGACATTCTGAAGATCGATCGCTCGTTCATCAGCAGCCTCACCAACTCCGACAACGGTCCGGAGCTGGCACGCGCGGTCATCACCCTCGGCGAGACGCTGGGACTGGACACGGTGGCCGAGGGCATCGAAGCCGAGCAGCAGGTTGCCGCGCTGCTCGCGCTCGGCTGCGCCGCCGGTCAGGGGTTTCTGTTCGCCGATGCCGGAGCGCTGGAAGAGCTCACCAGCAGCACCTTCGTGGCGCGGCGCAATGCCCTGTGGACCACCGTGATCGATGGCGATGAGCTGTCGGCGAGCGGGCGCTTCCGGCGCCGCCAGGCGGTCGGCGCCCGCTAGATGAGCTGCAGGTCCGTCGGGGTGACCTGCGGAAACACCTGCGTACACTGCGCCGGCGAGAGCCCC
>DATHMN010000014.1:0-22734 GCA_035487135.1 Steroidobacteraceae bacterium
CACCCCGGGGATGCCGAACACGGTGTCGATGCCGTTGGCCGCGAGCGTCTCGACCACGTAGCGTCCGACAGTCCAGGAAGCGGCGCTCATCTGCTTGAAATGTTATCACCGCCCACGCAGAGTAAGTACGTGCACTATTCCCCGCTCGTTGATCGCATCCGTGGCGAGGGCGCCGATGCCTGGCTCACACACTATGCTGCGGTCGCGGCGCGCGAGCGCGGCGAGGACGTCATCATTCTTTCGGTCGGTGATCCGGACCTGCAGACCCCGGCGCCAGTGCTGGAGCGCGCGATCGCCGCACTGCATGCGGGCGATACCCACTACGTGCCGGCGGCGGGCCGGCCGGCACTGCGCCAGGCGATCGCGCGGGCGCATCAGGCGCGCACCGGGCAGCACGTGGCTGGCGCTAATGTGGTGTATCTGGCTGGTGCACAGAACGCACTGTTTGTGGCATCGCTGTGTCTGGCCGGCCCGGGCGATGAGGTGCTGACCTTCGAGCCGCTCTATCCGACCTATCCGGCGACCATCGAGGTCTCGGGTGCGCGTCTGGTACGCATTCCCGCCACCAGCGCCTGCCGGCCGGACGTGAGCGCGCTGCCGGCGCTGGTCAGCGCGCGCAGCCGGGCGATTCTCTGGGCGAGTCCCAACAACCCGAGCGGCGTCGTACTGCACGCCGATGAACTCGAAGTCATCCGCGAAGTGGCGCGGCGCCACGATCTGTGGCTGATCGCCGATGAAGTCTACGCGGGACTCGCCGAGGGCGGACGCGTGCCGGGACTTGCGGCACAGTTGCCGCAGCAGGTCGTAACCCTCGGCAGTCTGTCAAAATCACATGCCATGACCGGCTGGCGGGCGGGCTGGCTGGTCGGACCGCCGGCGCTCGCACGGCACGCCGAACACGTGGCGATGTGCATGCTGTTCGGCCTGCCGGGCTTCGTGCAGGAGGCGGCGCTCGGCGCACTGGCAGTGGCGGATGAAGCCGAGGCGCGCATCCGCGCCTACTGCCGCGCGCGCCTCGCGCGCTTCAGCGCCGGAATCGAAGGCTTGCCGGGGGTACGCGCGCTGACCCCGGAGGCCGGCATGTTCATGCTGCTGGACGTCAGTGCGAGCGGACTCAACGGCGCAGAGTTCGTGCGTGCCCTGTATGCGAGCCAGCGCGTCTCGGTGATGGACGGCGGCGCCTTTGGCCGTTCGACCGCCGGCTGTGTGCGGATCTGCTTCGCCACGGATGAGCGCACGCTCGCTGCCGCCTGCGAGCGGCTGCAGCGGTTCTGCACGCACGACCTGGCGGCAGCGCGCGCCGGCGCGGCCCGCGGTGACTGACGCCAAGAAAAACGGGGCGGCCGAAGCCGCCCCGTTGAGTCGCGTCCAACTTATCGTTGTTATCAGTAGCCGATGAAGCGCAGCGCATCTAACAGGTTGGCGACATCCGGCGTACCAACACCGGTGGTCTGGTCGTAGCCGCGCAGGGCATTCCAGTACCAGTTGTTGCTGGCGGTGATGTCGTTGAAGGCTGCCCCGCGCCCGTAGTAGCCGAGCGGCGAGTTTTCGATCAGATAGAGCGCCGGATTGAGCAGGCCGATGCGGTGATGCAGCGCTTGCACGTACAGCGAGGTCACGCCATTCAGCTGCGGCGCCACGAAACTGGTGCCGCCGTAGGTGGCGATCTCAAAGCCGTTCACGCTCGAGGTGTAGTACAGCAGGTAGCCGGTCTGCGGGTCGCCGTTGGTCGAGATGTCCGGAACGTTGCGGCCGGGGTAGCCGGCCGGCAGCTTCGCGATCACCTGCGCCGGCGCCGGTGTCAGCTGGGTGAGCACTTGGCCGGGCGGCGAGTTCTTCATGTTCGGCGTGAACCACTGGTAGAACGGCCGCGCCACGTACAGGCTCACGCCGCCGCCGGTGCCCTCGGGAAACAGGCAGTTGGCCGGGCCGCCAAGTACTTGCTCACACAGCGGCGCCAGGTACTCCCAGTTCCACGCCTGCTCCTGGGCGATGTTGATGGTGATCGTTCCGCCGGAGGGCGTGGCATACACCTGCTGGCCCGGAAGCGTCGTGCCACCGGTGGCAGTCACGAAGCGCTGCACCGCCGGATCTTCCACCGACAGAACCGGGTTGAAGCTGTAGGGCTGACCCGGTGAGGGCGCCGTCGGCAGCGCGGCGACTGAGCCGTAGGCGCCCGCGTCCCCGGAAGCAACGAAGAAGGTCTGACCCTGCAGCGCCCCTTGCGCGAGCAGATCGTCGTAGGCCTGCAGGATGGTCGACTGCTGCCCGGTCACCGGATTGGTCACCGGACCGTTGCCGAAGGAGTTGGCGGAGTCGAACAGCTCCCACAGCCCCCAGCTGGTCGAGATGCTGTCAGCACTGTTGCTGTCGATCGCTGCCGCAATGCCATCCACGAAACCCTGGCTGGTGTTGGGTGCCTCATAAACCAGGATGCTCGCACCCGGTGCAAGGCCGCCCGACTGCTCGACATCGAGGGTGGTCTCGTCAGACCCGGCAGCATCGCTCGGCGGACCAGCGCCGCCGTCAATCTGCACCTCGGTAATGCGGTTCGGGTTCACCTTGAGGCCAACCGCCTGCCAGTAGGTGTAGGCGTCGCTCTGGGTAAACGAGGCGAGCGTCACGATCGCCAGTGTGCGTCCCTTGCCCGTCAGTCCGGAACGGTACAGCGGGTTCACGTCGTAGTAGTCGGCGTAATCGAGCACCGTCCACTCGCCCGGTGGGTCCGGGGTGTTGACCGAGCCGCCATGATGCTGAGGATTCAGGGTCTCCTTGCTGGGCCCCTGCAGCGCCGGGCGCAGGTTCGGATGAAGCTTCGGTTGCGTATCGAGACCGAGAACCGCGGTCACCGAGCCGGCAACGGCACTCGCAACGTGCGCAGCGCCGAGCGGCGCGCGATAGCGGTAGGCCGGCGTCGAGCGGGTGGCCGGCACTTCATAGCTGTGTAGCTCGACCGCAAACGCCTTCTCGATCTGCGCCGCCGTGCCGCTCACGTGCAGCTGCGCGGTCGCAGAGCGCGTCACCTTGAGACCCTGCGCGCTGAACTCGCGCGTCACCGCAGCGACGCTCGCTGCATCCGGCGCGAAGCGCTGCTGGAACTCCTGCGGAGTGATGAACTGCCGGTACTGGGCGCTGCCGGGTGTGTACACCGACTTGATCAGCGCCTCGAGTTGCTCGCGATTGCTCAACTGCAGAGCGACCGTCACGGTGATCTGCGCAGAACTTTCGATGGCCGCCGAGTCGCCGAGATCCAGGGCCGCGGGCGCCGAGCCTCCGTGCGGGTAAGGCGCGGCGACCACTGCGCCGGCCGCCGCCAGCGCGGCCGCGCCGGCAAGCAGATGCTTCCTGAGTGTCATTGAGAATCCCCTTAAATTTGTTTGCGTGCCAGTTGTTCTGGTACTTCAGGCAAACGCAAAGATGCACGCGCGCACGCCACAACGCAAGATCGCCGAGCGTCCGTGCGCATGCAGAATTGCGCGCTGGCGTTTTGATGCGCGCGCGAGTAATGACGCCGTCACACGTTTGACATATCGCCGCGGGCGATGATGCGAACGCAGCGCGCGGAGCTGAAGACGGGGCGGCGTCGGCGCCGCCCCGTGCCTCAGTGCCTGCGCTTCAGAAGCCTAAATCGCGCAGCGTCTGCAGTAGGTTCGCGACGTCGGGCACGCCGACGCCCGTGGCCTGGTCATAACCCGCGCGTGCATGCCAGTACCAGTTGTCACCGGCCGTGATATCACGCAGTCCTGGGTGATGCCCGGAGTAACCGAGCCCGGTTCCTGCCAGCAGATACAGCGGCACATTGAGCAGCCCGATACGACCGTGGGTGCCCTGCGACAGCAGGACGGTAACACCATTCATCTGCGGTGAGGCGAAACTCGTGCCACCCCAGAACGTCTGAAACGAGAATCCGGTGGAGCTCGACGTGTAGGCCACGACGTAGCCGGTGTCAGGATCGGAGTTGAGCGAAATATCCGGCACGTTGCGGCCCGGGAAATGCGCGCGCAGCTTGGTCACGAGCTCCGGCGGCGTCTGTGAGTTGTCATAGAGCGCCTGACCCGGTTGCGTGTCGGCCATACCGGGCACGAACGCCTGGTAGAACGGCCGCGGGAAATACAGGCTTACACCGCCGCCCCCGCCCGCCGGAAAGATCTCGCACTGCGCGATGGTCTGGCCGAGTGCCTTGCACAGGGGCTCCAGGTAGTCCCAACCCCAGGCGCGCTCCTGCGGCACGTGGATGACGAACGTGCTGCCGTCAGGCAGCGCGTACGGCTGCGGGCCGGGCAGGGTGGTACCGCCCGCATCGGTGAGGAAGGGCTGCACACCCGGGTCATCCACCGACAGCACGTTGCTGAACTGCGGCGGCAGCTCGCCGTTCTCGTCATAGGCGCCGGCATCTCCCGCGGCAGCAAACGCGCTCTGACCCTGCAGCGCGGCCTGCAGCAGCAGATCGTTGAGGGCATGCAGGATGCTGGTCGAGCGTCCCGTAACTGGATCGGTCACCGGCCCGTTGCCGAGCGGTGGCGGAAAGTCGGAGTCGAACAGCTCCCACTCGCCCCAGCTGGTCGAGAGGGTCTCGGCCTGGTTGGTCTCGATCACCGCGGCGAAGGCATCCAGAAAACCCTGATTGGTGTTCGGTGCCTCGTACACGACGATGTTGGCGCCCGGAGCGATACCGCCGGACTGCTCTACGTCCAGCGTCGTCTCCAGCGAGCCGGAGTCATCGCTCGGCGGACCCGAGCCGCCGTCGATCTCAACTTGAGTCAGGCGGTTGGAGCGCACCGCAAGTCCGAGAGATCTCCAGTAAGTGAACGCGTCACTCGGCGTGAACGCCGCCAGCGTGACGATGGCGAGCGTGCGGCCGTGGCCGTCGATGCCGTCGCGGTACAGCGGCGTTACGTCGTAGACCTGAGCGAAATCCTGCACCGTGAGTGAACCGAACGGATTGAGGCCGCCGCTCTTGTGGGCGGGGTTCTCTGCGGCCGGTTTCGCCGCAGCCCGCAGATGCGGGAAGAAGCGCGGCTGCGTATCCAGCCCGAACACGCCGCTGATCGTGGCGCTCAGCTGCGCGGGCAGCTGCGGGGCGCTGAGCGGCGCGCGATAGGTATAGGCGGGTGCATCGCCGCTGGCGGCGACGGTGAAGTTGTGCAGCTGGACGCCGAAGGCGCGCGCGATCGCTGCGGCACTGCCGCTCACCCGCAGATGGCTGGTGGAAGAGCGGCTGACGCTGAGTCCGAACGACTGGAAGTGCTGAATGGCAGCGGCCACGGCTTGCGCGTCGGGGCCAAAGCGCTCGCGGAACTCCTGCGGCGTCAGGAACTGATGGTACTGCGGTGAACCCTGGGTGTAGACAGATTGCAGCAGCGATTCAAGCTGGTCCGTGTGACTCAGCTTGAGAGCGACCGTCACGCTCAATGGCGCATTCGCCTCAGCCGTCACCGCGCCGAGATCAGTCGCGGCCGGTGCGCTGCGCGCATGCGGATAGGGAGTGGCGTGCGCCATTCCGGCAAGCGCCGCGAGACCCGCGGCGACCAACAGGTGCTTCTTGAGAGTCATGGCAAATCCCCTTTGTCCGTAACCGCGTATTATCGTGCTGTGCGGCGCAGCGACGATGCACGCGCCCAGGGGAGGATTGCAAGCGCCGGAACGCCAGCACGCTAGCGGCACACCCGCTGCCTGCGTCACGGCAGGCGCGCGCCGCGCCGGCAGCCCCGTGCGGACTGGGGTCAAAGGAGCGGCGGCCAGGGCGGAACCGGCGCACCGCCGCAGGTAAGTTGTGGAGTCTAGGCGCTCTTCGGCGGTATCGCGCCGTTCGGCGTCAGATGGTCGATGGCCGCCGGTAATGCATGAGAGAGCTTCGCGGCCAGGTCCTGCGGATTCATGCCGGCTTTGGCGGCCAGCTGTCCGAGCGTCCCGTTGCCAAAGACCTGGCTGATCTGCGCCGGAGAAATCGCCTGATTGGCGCCCTGGGAGATCCAGGAGCGCGCGACGCCACCGAGTCCCTGCTGTTCGAGCTGCGCGACCACGCCCTGGACACCACCGTGCTGCTGTATCAGGGAGTTCACCGCCGTCACCACTTCTGCGCCGATGGCGCCGCCCAAGAGTCCATCCAGCAAACTCATATTTTGCTCCTCTGCTCGCATCGGGTTGTTCGATGCCGGGACATTCTGCGGCAAAGCTCGTGCGCGGCTCAAGGCGGATGCAGCGCAGCGCGGCTGCCGCTGTCGCGAACCGGGCGGGCGGGGCGCGCGAGCGCCGCGCTGCGGCGCGGGCCGTTTTATTATATTATTACGTCGACATTAAAAAGATGCATGCGCGAGAGGGCGCCGACGGCCGGCGCAGCCACGCGCGTGCTTAGCCGATGGGAACACAACCATGAGACAGGTGCGCACGCTGGGCTTACTGGGCACGGGAGTCATCGGCGGTGGCTGGGCGGCGCGCGCGCTGCATTTCGGCATCGACGTGGTGGCCGCGGACCTGAAGCCCGAGATGGAACAATGGATCCGCGGCGCGGTCGCCAACGCGGAAGGGGCGCTCAGCCGGCTGACGTTCGCGCCGTTGCCGCCGAAGGGCAAGCTGAGCTTCACCACCGACCTCGACGCGATGGCGCGCCAGGTCGACTTCATCCAGGAGAACATCCCGGAGCAGCTCGAGCTCAAACAGCGGGTGCTGGCCCAGGTCAGCCGCCACGCCCCGCCGGACGTTGTCATCGCTTCGAGCACTTCCGGTCTCATGCCCACCGACCTGCAGCGCGACATGGTGGCACCCGAGCGACTGCTGGTGGCGCATCCGTTCAATCCCGTGTATCTGCTGCCGCTGGTGGAACTGGTCGGCGGCCAGCAGACTTCGGAGGCGGCGCTCGCGGCCGCCGCAGATTTCTTCAAGTACATCGGCATGCATGCGTTGCGCGTGCGCCGCGAGGTTCCCGGCCACCTCACGGACCGGCTGCAGGAAGCGCTGTGGCGCGAAATCCTGCACATGGTGAACGAAGACGTCGCGACCACCGGCGAGCTCGATGACTCCATCGTCTACGGACCCGGGCTGCGCTGGGCCGCCATGGGCACCAATCTGATCTACCACCTCGCCGGTGGCGAGACCGGTATGCGGCACATGCTGCGCCAGTTTGGTCCGTGCCTGAAGTGGCCGTGGACCAAGCTCGAGGCACCCGAACTGACCGAGTCGCTCATCGACAAGATGGTGGCGGGCACGCAGGCTCAGGCGGCCGGGCGCTCGATCCGCGAGCTCGAGCGGCTGCGCGATGATTACCTGGTGGCCATCCAACAGGTACTGCGCGAGTACAACATCGGCGCGGGCGCGACCCTGCGTGCGCTGGAGGAGCGGCTGTACGAGAGTGCCGCGCAACAGGCGCAGGGCCGCATCCGCAGCGCCAGTGGCGGCCCGCTGCGCCTGCTGGAACTGCACGTGCGCCCGGAGTGGATCGACTACAACGGCCATATGACCGACTCGCGCTACCTGCAGGTGTTCGGCGATGCGACCGATGCGCTGTTTCGCTCGGTCGGCATCGATGATGCCTATCGCAAAGCGGGGCGTGCGCTTTACACGGTGGACACGCACGTCAGTCACCAGGGACAGGCGCGCTCGCAGGAGCCGCTCTACGTGACCAGTCGCGTGCTGGAAGTGGACGACAAGCGCGTGCGCCTGTTCCACAGTCTGCACCGGCAAAAGGACGATGCACTGGTGGCGACCGCCGAGCAACTCTACCTGCACGTCGACAGCGCCGCCGGCAAGGCGGCGCCCTTTGACGGCGCGCTGCGCGCGCGCCTGCAGGCGCTGCAGGCGGCGAGCGGCTAGGGCCATGCCTAAGATCGTCGATCACGAGCAGCGCCGCGAGGAGATCGCGCTGGTGACCTGCCGGGTGGTCGCGCGCTTCGGGCTCGAGCGCGCGACGATCGTGCGCATCGCGCGCGAGGCCGGCTACACCACCGGCATGGTGGCGCACTACTTCGACACCAAGCAGGACATCATCGTGGCGGCGCTGCGTCTGATCCTGCGCCGTATCGAGGCGCGCCTGGCACCGCGTGACGATGCCCAGGCACCTGAGTTGCTGGCGCTGCTGACCGAGGCCCTGCCGGTGGACGAGACGCGCTACATCGAATGCGTCTTCTACATCGCCTTTTGGGGTCAGGTGGCGGCCGACCGTCGCCTGCGCCGCATCAACGGCTGGCTGCATCGCGAGTACCTGCGCTTGTTCGAGCGCTGTTTGCTGCGCGGTTGGCCGCAGTGGCAGCACTGGCCGCCGGCGATCCGCGACGCCGTGCTGCGCTCGGTGATTACCTTCATCAACGGCATCACCGCCAGCACCGTCGCCAGCCGCGGCGACTGGCCGGCGGCCCGTCAGATCAGCCAGCTGCGTCTGCAGCTGGCATTGCTTGAGGAGTGGGCCTGCGGCAGCGCGGCAGCCGTGGGGGTGAAGAAGAGCCGCAAGACGGTTGCCTGAGGAGACGCCGATGGACTTTGCCTTGACTGAAGAGCAGCAGCTGATCGTCAAGACGACGCGTGATTTCGTGCGCCAGGAGCTGGTGCCGTACGAGCGCGAGGTGGAGGAGCGCGGCGAGCTGCGCCTGGAGTTGTGGCGCGAGCTCAAGCAGAAGGCGATCGCCGCCGGACTGTATGCAGCCAACATGCCGGCCGAGGTGGGCGGCGCGGGGCTGGATGCGGTCAGCTGGGTGCTCTACGAGAAGGAGCTTGGTCACACCAGCTACGTGCTGCATTACGCCTGCGTGGCACGCCCCTCCAACATCCTGCTGGCCTGCCAGGGAGCGCAGCGTGAACAGTACCTGCTGCCGGCGGTGCGCGGCGAGCGCGTCGAGTGCCTCGCCATGAGCGAGCCGCAGGCGGGCTCTGACCTGCGCAGCATGAAGACCAGTGCCACGCTGCGCGGCGGCGACTTCATCGTCAACGGCAGCAAGCATTTCATCAGCCATGCGGACCACGCCGACTTCGTCATCCTGTTTGCCGCCACCGGTGAAGAGGACTCGCCGCGCGGCAAGAAGAAGCTGATCACCGCTTTCCTGGTGGATAAGGGCACGCCGGGGTTCGAGCTGCTGCCCGGCTACCGCAACGTCTCGCACCGCGGTTACACCAACAGCATCCTGCAGTTCAGCGACTGCCGGCTGCCGCCCTCGGCGGTGCTCGGCGAAGTGCACCGCGGCTTCGAGGTCGCCAATACCTGGCTCGGCGCCACGCGGCTGCAGGTTGCGGCCAACTGTTTGGGTCGCGCCGAGCGCGCGCTCGAGTGCGCCAAGCAATGGGCCGTGGACCGCGTGCAGTTCGGTCAGCAGATCGGCAAGTTCCAGGGGGTGTCGTTCAAACTGGCGGACATGGCGGTCGAACTGCGCGCAGCGGAGTTGCTGACGCTCGAGGCTGCCTGGAAGCTCGAACAGAAGACCGCCAGCGATATCGACATGGCGATCGCCAAGCTCAAGGCCACCGAAATGCTCGCCATGGTCGCCGATGAGGCGTTACAGATTCACGGCGGCATGGGGCTGATGAGCGACATGCCGCTCGAGCGCATCTGGCGCGATGCGCGTATCGAGCGCATCTGGGACGGCACCAGCGAGGTGCAGCGGCACATCATCTCGCGCGCGCTGCTGCGACCGCTCGGCGGCTGAGGGCGGCCGCCTTGGGCGGGGACTACCTGCCCTTCCATACCGGCTTGCGCTTCTCGGCGAAGGCGCGTGCGCCTTCCTTGAGATCCTCGGAGCGGACGACCTTCTGTACCGCGCTCAGCGCATCGTGCAGCTCGAAGGCCGGGTGCTCGGCCACCACCTCGGTATGGCGCAACAGCTGCTTGATCGCCGGGAATAGCAGTGGCGGTCCATCGGCCAGCTGGCGCGCGATCTCGCGCGCTTTGGCGAGGCTTTGCCCCTTGGGCACCACATGATTGGCGAGACCCCAGTGCTTGGCCTCGGCAGCGTCCATCCAGCGTCCGGTCATGAGAAATTCCACGGCGACGTGATAGGGAATGCGGCGCCGCAGTTTGATGGTGCCCGCATCGGCGAGCACGCCGACGTTGATTTCGGGCAGCGCGAAGCGCGCGTGCTCCTCCATGACGATGATGTCGGTGCCGAGCACGATCTCGAAGCCGCCGCCGCAGGCGATGCCGTTGACGGCAGCAATCAGCGGCTTGTCGAGGTTGCGCGGATGATTGAGTCCGCCGAAGCCGCCCACCCCCCAATCAGAGTCAGATTCCTCGCCGGCGGCGGCTGCCTTCAGGTCCCAGCCGGGTGAGAAGAAGCGCTCGCCCGCGCCGGTGATGATGGCGACGCGCAATGCCGGATCGTCGCGCAAGCGGCTGAACACCTCGTTCAGGCGGCGGCTGGCAGCGAGGTCGATGGCATTGGCCTTCGGCCGGTCGATGGTGATCTCGAGCACACCGCCGTCGGCGGCGGTTCTGATGCCGTCATCGGACATGACACTAAGCTCCTTACGCAAGGCGGATCAAGGCATCGACCGCCACGGCGCCGCGCCCGCGCGGGCGCACGATGACGGGGTTGAGATCGAGCTCCGCCAACCGCTCGAGGTTGGCGCGAGCGTAGCGTGTCACGGCCAGCACCGTCTCGACCAGCGCGGCGACGTCGGCCGGCGCGCGGCCGCGGTAGCCGTACAGCAGCGGCGCCATTTGCAGCCGCGCCAGTGCCGCGCTCACTGCGGCAGCGCTGAACGGCGGCAGCAGTGTCACGCTGTCGTGCCACAGTTCGGTGAGCACGCCGCCGGCGCCCAGCACCAGCAGCTGTCCGAACTGCGGATCTACGGTGACGCCCACCAGCACTTCGGCGACACCATCGTCGATCATCTGTTCCACCAGCAGCGTGTCGGAGAGCGCACTCAGCCGCTGCGCCGCGGCGGCGGCCTCGGCTTCCGTTCCGATGTTCAGTACCACGCCGCCGACATCCGACTTGTGCTCCAGCGCGCTGCCGGCGGCTTTGATCACCACCGGGAAGCCGAGCGCTCGGGCGGTCGCGGCGGCCTCGGCGACCCCGACCTGCTGTGCACGCGGCACGGCCACCCCGAATGCCGCCAGCGCCTGTTTTGACTCCGGCTCGCTCAGTGCGCGCGCATTCGCCGGCATACGCTGCGGCCGCAGCAGCTCGACCTGGCCGCCGCGCGCCCAGCACTCACCGACCGCGGCGGCGAGATCCAGGGCCTCGAGCGCCTCGCGCTGACCCTGCAGCGGGACCACACCCGCGGCCAGGCACTTTTCCCGCGTCGCGGTCGAGAGCGACTCGGGCAGTGAGGCGATCACCGCACCGCGCGATTCGGCGCCGGGCAGTGCCGCGGCGAACTCCTCGATGACCCGCACGTAGGTGGCATCGTCGGCACCGGGCGGCGGGCAGTCGACCAGGAAGGCGACCGCGTCGAAGCCTGAGCGCTGCGCGATGCTGAACATGGCGCGCTGGCGCGGATAGTCGAACCACACGTGCGTGTGAAAGTCGAACGGATTGGCGATCTGCACCCGCTCCGACAACAGCTCCTTCAGCGCCGCGGCGGAGCGCGGCGGAATGGCGGCGAAGTCGAGCCGCAGCGCGCGCGCCGCATCCGCGGTCATCGCCATGTCGCCGCCGGAGGCACCCATGGCGAGGAGCTTGCGGCCGCGCAGCGGGCCGCCGCTATGCAGTACCTTGAGTGTCTCGCACAGGCTGGCGAGCGATTCGCAGCGCGCCACACCTGCTTCGCGGCAGAACGCCTCGAACGCCGCATCGGCGCCCGCCAGCGCTCCGGTATGGGTGCGCACCGTGCGGCTGGCCGCCTCGGTGCGGCCGCTCTTGATGAGCGCGACCGGCTTACCGGCCGCGCGCGCCCGTGCCACGGCAGCGGCGAACGCTGGCGGATCGCGCAGCCCCTCCAGATAGAGGCCGACCGCGCTGACACGTTCGTCCGCACACATGAAGTCGAGCAGATCCTCGGCGGCGAGCCGGGTCTGATTACCCACCGTCAGGACGCAGCCGATGGGCAGCGAGCGCTGGTTGAACAGCAGGTTGAGCGCGATCGTGCCGCTTTGGCAGATGAGGGCGACCCCGCGCTCGCGCCGCTGTCCCACCAGCTGGTCAGGCCAGAGCGCAGCGCCGTCGAAGAAGTTGACGAAGCCGTAGCAGTTGGGACCGAAGAAGGGCAGGTCGCCGGCACTGCGCAGCAGTTCCTGCGTCAGGCGCTCGCCCTCGGCGGTGGCCGTTTCGGAAAAGCCGGCGGCGAAGCAAACGAAGCCGCCGGCGCCGCGCCGCGCCAGCGCTGCGGCGATGGCCGGTACCTCGCGGTTGGGGGCCGCGACAAAGGTGGCATCGGGGGCCGCAGGCAGCTCATCGACGCTGCGGAAATAGCGCTCGCCAGCGGCGGAGTCGCGCGACGGATGAACGCGCCAGATTTCGCCGCGATAGCCGATCGCGCGGCTGGCACTGAGCGCGGCGTCCGCCCAGGCGCCGCCAATGAGGGCGAGCGTGCGCGGGGCCAGCAGGCGCCGCAGCGCCGCCGTGTTCATGGCGCGGCGCCGCGGCTGCGCAGTTCCATGCGCCGCGACGCCGGTCCCTCCACCGACAGCGCGGCGCTGGCGGCCACGAGGTCTGCCAGCAGCGCGCTGACCGCCTGCGGAAACGGCGCGCTTTTCGCCACCGTCTGCTGCTGCTGCACGTGCAGCAGCATGGCCTCGGCGGTCGCTGCCAGGACCGGGGTGCTGCCGGCACGGCGGAGTTCGAATGCCGCGTGGATGCGCTTCTGATCGGCGCCGAGGATGCGCAACCCGACCTGCGCCGTGTCGCTGCGCTTGATCTCCTGCAGATAATGCAGGTGCAGCTCGACGGTATAGAGCGTGCACTGGGTGCGGGCGCGATAGGCGGCATCCAGGCCGATGCGGTCCATGAGTGCGTCGGTGGCCAGACTGACGATCAGTCCGTAGTAGGCATCGCGTAGATGGCCGTTGTAGTCGATCCAGTCCGGCTGGATCGCCGTTTCGTACAGGGCAATTCCGGCCACGATCAGTGCAGCCGCAAGCGCTCGCGCGCCTGCGCCGCCGTGACGATGCGCGCTCCCATGGCCTCGATGATGGTACGTGCCTTTTCCACCAGCTGGGCGTTACTGGCGTACACGCCCTTGGACAGGTAGAGGTTGTCCTCGAGTCCGACGCGCACGTTGCCGCCGAGCAGGATCGACTGCGCTACCCACGGCATCTGCATGCGACTGATGGCAAAGGAGCTCCACACACAGTCTGCCGGCAGCGTGTTCACCATGGCGAGCAGATGGCCGGTGTCGGCCGGCACTCCCCACGGGATGCCGGTGCACAGCTGAATCATCGCCGGTGCCGGGATCAGGCCTTCCTTGATCATCTGCTTCACGAACCAGAGGTTGCCGGTGTCGAAGATCTCCAGTTCCGCCTTGACGCCCAGGTCGCGCAGAATCGCCGTTCCCTGGCGGCAGTACTCGGGGGTCGAGATGTATGCGCGGTTGCCGTCACCGAAGTTGAGCGTGCCGCAGTCGAGCGTGGCGATGTCGGGGCGATAGAGTCCCTCGCCGCACAGCTCGATCACATGGCGCATGCGCTCCTCCTGGGTGACGAAGTCGCTGCCGGGTGCGGGCGTGTCCTTGAGCCCCTGCTTGCCGATGCAGATGTAGCCGCCCATGCCGCAGGTCAGATTGACCAGCACGTCGACCTTGCTCTCGCGGATGCGCTTGACCACCTCGCGATAATGGCGCGTGGCCATGCTGAACTCACCGGTCTCCGGATCACGCACGTGGATATGCACGATCGCCGCCCCGGCGCGCGCCGCCTCGATCGCCGAATTGGCGATCTGCTCCGCAGTCACGGGGCAGTGCGGGCTCTTGGTAACCTTGGTGTCATCGCCGGTGATGGCGCAGGTAATGATGACGTCGGAGTTCATGGGGATCCTCGGCGTGCAGGCGCGCGCGGGCGGTAATATTATGGCTGTGATAATATAACGTTGCGGCCGGGGGCGGCAAGCGACCGGCGCGGAGGGCGCAATGCAGACGCAGATGTTGATCGGGGGTCGGCTGGTGAGCGGTGAGGCCGCGGCCGACCCGGTAGTGAATGCCGCGAGCGGCGAACAGATTGCTGCGGTGCCGGCGGCCTCGGTAGCGCAGGTCGACGCCGCGGTGAGTGCGGCCGAAGCAGCCTTCGGCGGCTGGGCGCGCACCCCGCCGAAAGAGCGCGCCGCGCTGCTGCTGCGTGTCGCCGAGCACATCGAAGCGGACGGCGAGGCGTATGCGGCGCTCGAGTCGCGCAACACCGGCAAGCCGCTCGCCGCCATGCTGGCGGACGAGATTCCATCGATCGCGGATGTATTCCGCTTCTTCGCCGGTGTGTGCCGCGCGCCGCAGGGCCTGGCGGCTGGTGAGTACCTCACCGGCCACACGAGCCTCATCCGCCGCGACCCGGTCGGGGTGGTGGGCTCCATCGCGCCCTGGAACTATCCGCTCATGATGGCCGCCTGGAAGATTGCTCCGGCCATCGCCGCCGGCAACACCTTGGTCCTGAAGCCTTCGGAAATCACTCCGCTTAGCCTGTTGAAGCTCGCGCCGGCGTTCGCCGCACTGCTGCCGCCGGGTGTGGTCAACATCGTCTGCGGACGTGGTGAGCCGGTCGGCAGCACCCTGATCAACCACGACCGGGTGCGCATGGTCTCGCTCACCGGGTCGGTGGCCACCGGTCAGAAAGTACTGGCGGCGGCCGCCGGTAACCTCAAGCGCACGCACCTGGAGCTGGGTGGCAAGGCGCCGGTCATCGTGTTCGACGACGCCGATGTCGAGTCGCTGGTGAGCGGCATACGCACTTTTGGCTTCTACAATGCCGGGCAGGACTGTACCGCCGCCTGCCGTCTGTATGTCGGCCGCGGGGTGTACGAGGATGTGGTGAGCGAACTCACCCGCGCGGTGCGCACCATCAAGGTGGGCGCGCAGCAGGACGCGGGCGTGGAGATGGGCCCGCTCATCTCCGCGGCCCAGCGGCAGCGCGTCGCCGGCATGGTGGCCGCGGCCGCCGCGCAGCCGCACATCCAGGTCACGACCGGCGGCCAGGCGCGCGGCGGCAGCGGCTTCTTTTACGAGCCGACGGTGATCGCCGGGGCCCGGCAGCAGGACGAGATCGTGCAGCGCGAGGTGTTCGGGCCGGTGGTTTCGCTCACGCCGTTCAGCGATACTGAGGAGGCCATCCGCTGGGCGAACGACTCCGAATACGGGCTCGCCTCCTCGGTGTGGACGCGCGATGTCGGACGGGCGATGCAGGTCGCCGCGCAGCTGCAGTACGGCGTCACCTGGATCAATACGCACTTCGCCACCGCCAGCGAGATGCCGCACGGCGGCTTCAAGCGCTCGGGCTACGGCAAGGACCTGTCGGTCTACGCGCTCGAGGACTACACGGTGGTGCGCCACGTGATGGTGAAGCTATAGCCGCGCGCAGGTCTTCGCAGGCGGGGTTGCTCGCCGGCGCCGCCCTCGCCGCGCTGTTGTGCGCCTGTGGCGCACCCTCCGGTGGCGCCGCGCACGCCGAGGCCAAGGAACTGCACATCTATAACTGGGCCGACTACATCGGCAAGGACACCGTTGCGCAGTTCGAGGCGGCCACCGGCATCAAGGTCGTCTACGACACCTACGATGCCGACGAAACCCTCGAGGCAAAAATGATGGCCGGTGACTCCGGCTACGACGTGATCAGCACTTCGACCGACTTTTTCAGCCGCCAGATCCGCGCCGGCATCTATCGGCCGCTCGACAAGGCACTCCTGCCCAACTGGAAAAATCTCGACCCGCACGCACTGGCGATCGAGGCGCAGTCAGATCCGGGCAACCGTTACGCCATGCCCTACCTGCGCCACGTCAACGGCTTTGCCTACAACGTCGACATGATTCGCGCCCGCATGCCGGATGCCCCGGTCGGCAGTCTCGACATGATGTTCAAGCCCGAGGTCATCCGCCGCTTCGCCGACTGCGGGGTGAGCTTTCTCGATCAGCCCGAAGATGTGCTGCAACTGGCGCTCAACTATCTGCACCTCGACCCCAACAGCACGCGGCCCGAAGACTACGCGCAGGCCGAGAAGCTGCTGCTCGCCGTGCGTCCCTACGTCAAGGCGTTCGACTCGACCGAGTACATGAACGGACTCGCCACCGGCGAGTTCTGCATCTCCATGTCGTGGTCGGGCGACTATGCCACCTCGCGCGCGCGCGCCAAGGCCGCCGGGGTGGATGTGAATCTGGCGTTCACCGTGCCCAAGGAGGGTGCCAACGCGTCCTATGACGCACTGCTCATTCCCGCGGACGCGCCGCATCCGCTGGCGGCGCACAAGTTCCTCAATTTCATCATGCAGCCGCGGGTGATCGCGCAGATCACCAACGAGATCCACTACGGCAACGACAACCGCGCCGCCAACCCGTACGTGGATCCGCAGATCCTCAATGACCCGGCGATCTACCCGCCGCCGCAGGTCGAGGCACGCCTGTACGAGTCGACGGAAGCGGGTCCGGCACTCGAGCGCCTGCGTACCCGCACCTGGACGCGCATCAAGACGGATCTGTGAGCGGTTCGCGGCCGGCGAGCTGAGTCTCCAGCGCGCGGCGGCGATCACTGCGCATCATCAGCCAGCCGGCGAGGAAAATGCACACGCCGACTGCGCATACGATCAGACTCGCGAGCGCATTGATGTCCGGGCTCACGCCCAGCTTGACCTTCGAATAGATGACCATCGGCAGCGTGCTGGCGCCCGGGCCGGCGACGAAGCTCGAGATCACCAGATCGTCGAGCGACAGCGTGAAGCACAGCAGCCAGCTGGAGATGATGGCCGGGGCGATGATCGGCAAGGTGATCTCGAGGAATGCGCGCGCCGGGCTTGCGCCCAGATCCATCGCCGCCTCCTCCAGCGAGCGGTCGGCGGCCTGCAGGCGTGACTGCACCGTGATGGTGACGTAGGCAGTGCAGAAGGTGATGTGCGACAGCACGATGGTAGTGAAGCCGCGGTGCGGCCAGCCCAGCAACTGCACCATCGAGACGAACAGCAGCAGTTGGGTGATGCCGGTGATGATTTCCGGCATCACCAGCGGGGCATTCACCATGCCGGTGAGCAGCAAGCGGCCCGGAAAGCGCCTGAAGCGCACCAGCGCCGTGGCCGCGAGCGTGCCCAACACCACCGCACCGCTCGAGGCCGCGAGCGCGACCTCCAGCGACAACAGCGCCGCCTCGAGCAACTGCCGGTTGTGCAGCAGCTCGCCGTACCAGGCGGTGGAGAATCCACCCCACACGTTCACCAGCGGCGAGGCGTTGAAGGAGTAGCCGATGAGCACCAGAATCGGCAGATAGAGCAGGGCAATGCCGAGGAACAGTACGGTCAGCGCGAAGGTCGAGGTACGCCGTTCCATGTCGGGTGCTACGCCTCGATCTGCTTCACGTTGTAATACTGGTACACGGCGATCGGGCCGGCGAGCAGCAGCAGGAAGGCGATCGCGACGGCGGCGGCCACCGGCCAGTCGTGATTGGCGAAGAACTCATCCCACAGCACGCGACCGATCATGAGGTTGTTCGGTCCGCCGAGGAGCGAGGGAATCACGAACTCACCCACCGCGGGTATGAACACCAGCATGGAACCGGCGATCATGCCGGGGAGCGACAGCGGCAGAGTGATGTCGAAAAACGCGCGCCGCGGGGTGCTGCCGAGGTCGGCGGCGGCCTCGAGCAGCGTGCCATCGAGTTTTTCCAGGGTCGCAAACAGCGGCAGCACCATGAACGGCAGGTACGAGTAGATGATGCCGAGGTACACCGCGATGCTGGTGCGCATGATGCGCAGCGGATGACTGATCAGCCCGAAATGCAAGAGCAGGGTGTTGAGAAAGCCGTTGTCGCGGATGATGCCCTCGAGGGCGTACACGCGCAGCAGGAACGAAGTCCAGAAGGGCAGCATGATCACCAGCAGCAGCAGCCCCTGCATCGACTTGGGACTGCGGGCGATGGCGTAGGCCATCGGGTAGCCAATCAGCAGGCAAATCAGCGTGGAAAAGAACGCCGTGCGCAGCGAATACAGGTAGGCGACGCCGTACACCTCATCGGTCAGCAGATAGCGGTAGTTGCCGAAGCTCACCGCCAGCTGCAGATGGTGATCGCGCGTGAAGGAGATGACGTCGGTGAACGGCGGGACGCGCGGGGCGGCCTCGGCGAAGCTGATCTTGAAGGCGAACGCGAACGGGATGAGGAAGAATACCAGCAGGAAAATGAGCGGCGGCAGGATGATGAGCCAACGGCCCGGACGCCAGGTGGATGTCATGATGTGCGTGGTGACTGTGCCAGCGGGTGATTGTGCGCGCTAGACTTGTATCCCGTACAGCCACGGTGACCCAGTTGAGCAATCCGCGCGCTTCCAACGTCACGCTCCCCAGCCCGGTAGAAGGCGGTGGTTCGCGCATCCGCCAGCGTCAGCGCCAGCGCCTGGTCGATGCCTGCATCTCCGCTCTGCACATCTACGGTCCCTCGCGTACCACGGTCGAAAAGGTCGTGGCGCTCGCCGACCTGTCGCCCGGCATCGTGCGTTTCTATTTCGACTCCAAGGCGGCGATGCTGGTGGCATCGCTCGAGTACCTGGCCGCCGAGTTCGGCGAACGGGTAATCGCCCGGGTCGCCCAGCTGCGCGACACCCCGGCGCAGGCGCTGCGCCTGCTGGTGGAGCTCTATCTCGACAGCGACATCGCCAGTCCGCGCAAGGTCTCGGTGTGGTATTCGTTCTGGGGAGAGGCCAGTTCGCGCCAGGAGTACCTCGATATCTGCGGCAAGCAGGATGAGGATTTTGCCGCACTGGTGCGCGAGTTGATCGGGCGCATGATCGTCACCAGCGGCGCCCAGCAGCTGGATGCCGATGGCGTGGCGCTGGGGCTGATCGGGGTCCTGGAAATGCTCTGGCAGGGCTTCGCCTTTCAGAGTGAGGCCAATATCGACCGCGCCGCAGCCATCGAACGCTCGCTCAACTACCTGCGCTCGGTGTTCCCGGGACACTTCGCCGCGCGCCTGCCGGCGGCGGTCGCGCCGCCACTTGCCGCTGGCGCCAACGGCCGCCTGCCGCCGCGCGCCTATGCCGATGCGGCACTGCTGAGCGCGGAACGCGAGCAGTTGCTGCGCCCGGCCTGGCAGCTGCTCGGCCACGAGGCGGAGCTGCGTGGCGCCGGGGATTTCCTCACCGGCGAACTTGCCGGCGAGCGTGCGCTGCTGGTGCGCGGCGAGCGCGGCCAGCTGCACGTGCTGCGCAACACCTGCCGCCGCCGGCCGCATGCGCTGCTGGCGCCGCGGCGTGGTCATCTGCGCAGCGCCATCCACTGTGCCTCGCACTCGCTGACCTATGGCTTCGACGGACGGCTGGTCGCTGGCAACACGCCGGGCGATCTCGCGCCGCTGGAGCTGAATCGCGCGGGGCCGCTGCTGTTCGTGCGCGCCGCAGGCGGCAGCAGTGCGCCGCCGCCGCGCGCCACCTGGGCGGCGCTCACGCCGCTCGAGCCGCGCGCGGTGACCGATCTGGAAGCCGCGGCGGACTGGAAGCTGATCGTCGAGCAATGGCTGGAGAGTCCGCAGCCGCAGCAGCACTACGTGGCCCCGAATCTGCTGCTGGACCTGCACAGCGAGGGCGCCGTGGTGCTGCAGGTGATGCCCCTGGCACCCGGCAAGAGTCGCCTGCGCCGCTTCGAATTCGCAGCTGCGGCAGCCAAGGGTGCAGCGCGCGCGCGTACCGCCTGGCAGCGGCGCACCGCCGGCTGGCTGCGCCAGCAGATCGAGCTCGCCGAGTCCACTCAGGCCGGCCTCGCTGGCGGCAGCGAGGAAGTGAGCGATAGCGGTCCGGTCAGCCAGGCGCTCGGTGCGTTCCGCGCCTCGATCGCCGCGCTGCTGCACGCCCTACCGGCCGCGGAGAGCTGACCGCTTAGGCGAAACGCGCCGGTGCCTCCGCCAGCCGCGTCTCCGGGATGCGCTCGCGCAGCAGCTCGTGGAACTCGACCATGCAGTTCTCGAGACTTGACAGCGGGCCCGGCTCGTAGCTGCCCGAGGCGAGACCCTGCTGCACGCGGCGGCAGAGAAACTCGTCCTCGCGCTGCACCTGGCGGTTGATGCGCGCAGACAGATAGCGCAGCACGCGCATCTCGCGCCGCGCGTCGGCGTGCGCGAAGTTCGCGCCGCGGATGGTGCACTTGCCCGGTCCGCGCGGCAGCACCTGGAAGTAGTCCATCTGCTCCGGAAATACGTCGATACCGAGATTCGGCAGCATGCTGACGAAGGTCCAGCGCTTGCGGTTGGGCTCGGGCAGCTCGCGGGTCACCTGACCGACCAGCTGCTGATAAAAGCGCTCGCTCCAGCGCACCGAGGGCTGCTCACGCAACCAGCTGCTGCCACGGGCCACACCCGGGCGGGTGAGCTGGTCGTCGTAGTCGGGCGTGAACATGCGGTACAGGCCCGGATGGCCGATCGGCACGTGATAGGACTCGAGGTAATTGTCCATGGCGACTTTCCAGTCGCAGTCCCAGTGCTCGACGTAGGAGCTGATGAGCTGCATGTCCTCGAAGCGGTGGGGCGCGAATTCTTCGCCGATGCCACCCCAGATCTCCTCGAGTGGACGCGGATTGCCGCCGAGGCACACGAACACGAAACCGAACATCACCTGCGCGCGCACCGGCTTCAGTCCCAGCAGCGTCTTGTCGAGCGGCGGGAAGGTGTCCCGCGCACTAATGCCGAGCAGCTCGCCGTTCAGGCGATACGACCAGCCGTGATAGGGGCAGGTGATGGCACCGGGACAGTGGCCGCTGCCTTCGAGAATGCGCGCACCGCGGTGACGGCAGACGTTGTGGAAGGCGCGGATCTCGCCCTGCGGCGTGCGCAGCGCGATGACGCTGTCGGCGCCCAGATCGAGCGTGGCGAAGTCGCCCGCGCGCGCCAGCTGACTCACATGACAGACGATCTGCCAGCTGGGTTTGAGTAGCCGCTCGTACTCGAGGCGCGTCATCTCGGGATGGTTGTAAACCCACGCCGGCAGCGCCCGATGCACGGGCGCGGTGGCGGCTTCGACCTCGCGGGCGACGGTGGCATTCATCGGCGCACTCCCTGGGAGAGGAGGAGGGGGATAGGGGCAGGTCATACTACCGCAAAAAACTATATGATCATATAGACTGGGGCCCGTGGCGATGGTACCGTGGCGTATCTACTGCGAATTTTCCCTCCCGCCAATAGGGGTTCCCATGGCTCGCAAAATGACCAAGAACCATGAGCACTACCGGCGCGCCCTGCAGCGGCTGCCGCTCGGGGTGGCCTCCAATTTCCGCTTCTGGGGCGAGGACCGCACCATCTACGTGAAGCAGGGACGCGGCGCGCGGGTGACCGATCTCGACGACAACGTGTACGTGGACTACCGCATGGGCTACGGCCCTTCGATCCTCGGTTACGCGGATGAGCGGGTGGACGCGGCGGCGCGCGAGGGCATGCGGGTCGGCGGCGTATTCGCGCTCTCGACCGAGCGCGAATACCAGGTGGCCGAGCGCATCGCCCGCATGGTGCCGGCGGCGGAGCTGGTGCGCTTCTCCAATTCCGGGACTGAAGCGGTGATGGCGGCGCTGCGCCTGGCACGCGCCTACACCAAGAAGGACAACTACGTCATTCTCGAGGGCAGTTATCACGGCCTGTTCGACGCCGCCATGTGGTACACGCCGATGGAGAAGTGGAAGCAGGTTGGCGATCCGGAGGTCGTGCCGTACAGCGAGGGCGTGCCGCTCAGCACGCGCAACTTCGCGCACTTCGTCCAGGCCAACGACGCCAACCAGCTGGAGGACGTACTCAAGCGCCACGGGCATTCGATTGCCTGCATGCTGGTCGAGCCCATCATGGGCAACTGCCTGGGGATCGCCGCCGAGCCCGCCTACATGCGTGCGGTGCGCGAGCTGTGTGACCGCTACCACGTGCTGCTGATCATCGACGAGGTCAAAACCGGCTTCCGCGTGGCGCGCGGCGGCGCGCAGGAGCTGTACGGCGTGCGCGCCGACCTGTGCACCTTCGCCAAGGCGCTCGCCAACGGCTACCCGATCTCGGTGCTCGCCGGCCGCGAGGACGTCATGCGCAAGCTCGGCCGCGGGGTCGCGCACGGGGGCACCTACACGGCGCACCCGGTGTCGCTGGCGGCGGCGGACAAGACTCTCGAGATCCTCGCCGAGACCGATGCCCTCGAACGCATCGCGAGTTATGGCACGCGGCTGCGCGCCGGTATGACCACGCTGCTGCGGGCGCGCGGCATCGCTCACAGCTTCGTGGGCCACCCCTCCATGAGCGGGCTGTACTTCGCGCACGAGCCGCCGCGCACCTACCGCGACTGGAAGGGGAGCGACTACACCTTCTACGACGCGGCGGCCAAGGTGCTGCACGATGAGTGCATCCTGTGTGAGCCGGACTCGCGCGAGCCATGGTTTGTGTGCGCGGCGCACGATGACTCCTGCCTGAGCGACACGCTGCGGGCGTTCGAGGTGGCGATCGATCGCACCCTCGAAGCGCTGCCGCAGACTCGCCGGGTACAGGCCTGAAGGCTGTCCGCCAGGGGCTGCGGATATGAGCGGCGCCGCGCAGCAGCCTGATGCCATCATCATCGGCGCCGGTCACAACGGCCTGGTGAACGCCTGCTACCTGGCACGCGCCGGCCTCAAGGTGCTGGTGCTGGAGCGCAATGCTTTCGTCGGCGGTGCCGCGGTGAGCCGCAGCCTCTACGACGGCTTTACCTA